>JAUSDQ010000281.1 GCA_030650525.1 Sulfuricaulis sp. | reverse complement strand
ACCGTGCTCGCCTGCCCGCTCAACCTGTCGCTCTTCGGCATGACGCCGAAGGACCTGGTGGACGGGGTCAAGCCGGCCGACCCAACGAAGTACTACAAGGAAGTGGTCATCCCGGCGGACATGAACCTGACCTTTTAGCTTGCGCCAACGCAGCCGGCGAAGGAGGCAACGATGTGGAGTGATATGAGCAATCATGGCTGGTGGTGGGGATTCGGTCCTCTCCCCATGCTGCTGTTCTGGGGCCTGGTCATCGTGGCGATCGTGGCGCTTGGGAAGTGGATCTTCGAACGGTCCGGCGATGCGCCGCGCGGCAAGTCCGCACTCGACACCCTCAAGGAGCGTTACGCCCGCGGTGAGATCGGCAAAGAGGAGTTCGAGCAGAAGAAGCGTGACCTCGATGGCTGAGAAGAGAAATCCCGTGAAGGCCGAAGGAGAGAACTGATGGACTCCAAGACGATCGTGATTCTCGGCGCCGGAATCGGCGGCATCGTTGCCGCGAGACGTTCGAGCAAAGAAGGCAGGATCTGTGGCGTGATCCGTCCCAGATTCCTATGCAAACGTGTGGCTGTCTAGCTGCACCTAAATGTCGCTGGTAAAACCAGCTAAGGAGGTTGTCATGAGCAAAGACATCAACATTGCAGACATTGTAGTTCATCTCCATCCGGAGAGTTCCTGTGACGACAGGAACAAGATCGAGCGGGATCTTCGCGCCCATAACGGCGTGATTTCCGTGCACTTCAACACGGAGGGACACCCCCATGCCGTGGTGGTGGCGTACAACCCGGACGCCGTTACCTCGCAAGAGGTTCTTGCCGAGATCAGGAAATGCGATACGAAGGCGGTAATGGCGGGTCTTTAATCTCGGCCATCGCTGGAATACTGACATGATGGTCACAGGAAAAACCATTCTTGCGCTCGGCGCCGGCCGCCGGCGCAAGAAACTCCCGCACGAACACCGCGTCGTGCTCATCGACCGTGAAGCCGATTACGTGTTCGCGCCGGGTGAACTACGCGTGCACCGCTACGGAAGACTAGCCACCCGATTCATGACCCGTCCGGACCGGCTGTCACGCCCATACCCGGCAATAACAGCGGCGCCGTTGGCACCGATGGATTATCGGTAAGGAGAAAGCACCATGAAATATCTATTCGTCCTGAACGATCCGCCTTATGGCACCGAGCGCAGCTACAACGCCATCCGCTATGTGCGCGAGCTGCTCAAGAACAGCGAAGCCGGCAACGAGGTGAATGTCTTTCTCATCGGCGATGCCGCCTCCTGCGCCAAGGCCGGGCAGAAGGTTCCGCAGGGGTACTACAACATCGAATCCATGCTGCAGATCCTCGTCCGCCACGGAGCCAAAATCGCGGTCTGCGGCACCTGCATCGACGCCCGCGGCATTGCCGACACCGATCTCGTGGCCGGCGCCGTGCGTGGCAGCATGGCCCTGCTGGCCGAGTGGACCGGGTGGGCCGACAAGGTAATCGTGTTCTAACAAAGATCCCCATACGAAGGAGGGAACTGATGAACTCCAAGACGATCATGATTCTCGGCGCTGGAATCGGCGGCATTGTCGCCGCGAGTCTGCTGCGCAAGGCATTGCCGCGCGCGCATCGGGTGGTGCTGGTGGAACGCGAGGAACGTTATGTCTTTCCACCTTCCCTGCTCTGGCTCATGACCGGCCAGCGCACGCCGAAGCGTATCTCGCGTCCGCTCGAGGCGCTGAAGAAGCGGGGCATAGAGCTGATACGAGGAAACGTCGAGCGCATCGATCCCCAGGCGCGCGCGGTCAAGGTGAATGGAATCGAATTGACCGGCGACTATCTTGTCATCGCGCTGGGCGCGGAGTTTGCGCCGGAAACCATCCCCGGCCTGGCACAGGCCGGGCATGACTTCTACACCCTCGCCGGTGCGGAGTCCTTGCGCGCGGCGCGCGTAAATTTCCAACAAGGTCGGCTGGTGGTTCTGGTCAGCGGCGTTCCCTTCAAATGCCCGGCGGCGCCGTACGAGGCAGCGATGCTGCTGGAGGCCGACCTGCGCCAGCGCGGCGTGCGTGATCGCGTCACCATCGACCTTTACTCGCCCGAACCCGGACCCATGGGCGTGGCCGGTCCGGAAGTTTCCGCCATGGTGCGGCAGATGGTCGAAAGCAAGGGCATCGCCTACCACCCCGAACAGGCGGTCGCCAAAATCGATCCGCAGGCGCGGCGGATTTACTTCACCAACAACACCACGGCGAGCTTCGATCTGCTGGCTTATGTTCCACCGCATCGCGCGCCGCAGGTGGTGCGCGAAGCCGGCCTGTGCGGCGAAAGCGGTTGGATACCGGTCGATCGCGGCACTCTCGCAACGAAATATCCCGGCGTCTACGCGATCGGCGACGTGACCGGCATCCCGCTGGCCATCGGCAAGCCTTTGCCCAAGGCCGGTGTATTCGCTCATGAAGAGGCCGAGGTCATCGCGCACAACATTGCCCGCGCCATTACCGGCCACGGCGATGCGCAAACATTCCAGGGGCACGGTGAATGCTTCGTTGAAATCGGCGACGGCCGCGCGGGTTTTGGCAGCGGAAATTTCTACGCCGAACCGAAACCCCAGATCGCGCTTTATCCGCCCAGCCGGCTGCGGCACCTCGGCAAGGTGGCTTATGAGAAGTTTTGGTTGTTCAAATGGTTCTGATGTAAGGAGCGACGGATAAAACCCATGGCCGCCACGATCCATCCGATCCGTTACCAGCCGCGCCGCGCCGCGGCCGCGGAGCAGGAAAGTCTGCCGCGCCGCTACGGCCAAGCCGTACAGTGGCTGAGCATGGCGGCCTTCACCCTCGCCTTCATCGGCTGGCTCAACGAAACCTGGCTGTTCCTGTTCGACAATCCGATCTGGCTCAACCGCTACACCGAGTACGCGATCATTCTCGCGTTTGGCCTCTGGCGCATTTATGCGGAACAGAACCGTTACACGCGCCTGCGCCTCACCGTGTTGGTCGCCCTGGTCACGGTGCTCTGGTGGCTCACCCCCTGGTTGTGGCCGATGTTCGAGCCCTACGTCGGTTATCTCTGGGGACAGCCGATTTTCCCGTCAATCCACGCCCCCGGTACCATCACTTTTTTTCTCGTGCTCGCGGCCGTGTTTCTTTTCGGGCGGCGGGTTATCTGTGGCTGGGGTTGCCCCTGCGTCGGCATCCGCGAGACCGTGGGCTTTGCCTTCCGCGACCGCACGGTGCGCGGCAAATGGGCGTGGCGGCTGCGCCACAGCAAGTGGTTCTTCTTCGTTTTCTACGTCGGCGTGATGGTCGTGACTCAGTACCCGCCGAATTCCTGGACCATAAGTTTCGTGGGACTGTTCTATCTTATCATCGGGCTCACCTACTTCGGCACGTTCTTCGTCGCGCCGATCACCGGCAACCGCTTCTATTGCCGCTACCTGTGTCCGTACGGCGCGACCTTCGGCCTGCTCAACCACGCCGGCTTCTACGGCATCCAAATGGACCAGGACAAATGCAACGACTGCCGGCGCTGCGAGCAGGTGTGCGACATGGGCATCCCGGTGTGGGAACAGGGGAAACAATTCGGGCGCATCACCGGTATCGAGGACTGCATGGGTTGCGGACGCTGCGTGGTGTCGTGTCCGACCGACGCGCTCGAGATCCGCGACGTGCGCAATCTCTTCCGCCCGAAGCTCGTCCAGAACGGCAGCCATCTGATGAAGCAAGTTCCCATGGAGCCGGTGCCGCGCATCGAACCGACGGCACGGCCGGCCGGAGAGCGTGTGTGCGACACCAACGAGATATACGTGCGTCCGCCGCTCGCCGAGATCCAGCGGCAGGCGGCGCGCTGCCTCGACTGCGGGGCGCCCGGCTGCCGCAGCGGCTGTCCGCTTACCAACCGCATCCCCGACTGGATGCAGGCCGCAGCGAAAGGCGAGTTCACCGCCGCCGCCGAGATCGTGCACGCCACGAGCACGCTGCCCGAGGTCTGCGGAAGGCTCTGCCCGCAGCACCGGCTATGCGAAGGCGCGTGCACGCGCGCGAGGGAGAACGGTGCCGTTACCATCGGAGCAATCGAGCGCTACGTTACCGAGATTGCCCTAGAAGATGGGTGGCGGCCGGCGGCGCCAACAGCGCACAACAGCCGGCGCATCGCCGTCATCGGCGCCGGCCCGGCCGGGCTTGCCTGCGCGGATTTCCTGAACCGCGAAGGCTGCGCGGTGACTGTTTTCGACCGGCACGCCGAGATCGGCGGGCTGCTTGCCCAAGGCGTGCCGCCGTTCAAGCTCGACCGCGCGGCGCTCGCAACGCGCCGCGACTTGCTGGAAACGGCGGGCATCGAATTTCAACTCGGCGTCGAGGTGGACGGACCGGCGATGCACCGGCTCATTGATGGTTACGATGCGGTATTCCTCGCCACCGGCACACAGACACCGCGCGAGATTGCATTGCCGGGCCGGAAACGGCGTGGCGTCATCGCCGCGCTCGATTACCTAAAGCCATCGACGGCTTACCGAGCGAAGCACGTGATCGTGCTGGGCGGCGGCGACACCGCGATGGACTGCGCGCGCACGGCGCGGCGCGCGGGCGCGGCGGTCACGGTCTGCGCACGCGCCGCCGCGGAGAGCCTGCGCGCTTCGCCGCGCGAGCTGAAGGCGGCGCGCGAGGAAGGCGTGGCCTTCCGCTTCCGGCATTATCCGCTTGAAATCATCGGCACGGACGCGGTCGCGGCGGTGCGCTTCCAGACGCCCGACGGCGAGCGCGCCGAGGCCTGCGATGCGGTGATCCTCGCCTTCGGCTTCGTTGCACAGCCACCCGCGTGGCTGGCCACGCTCGGCGTCGAGACCGACGCGCATGGACGTATCCGCGTGGACGCACACGGGCGCACGACTCATCCCAAAATTTACGCCGGTGGGGACAATGCGCGCGGTCCGGACCTGGTGGTGACCGCGATGGCTGACGGCCGCGCGGCGGCGCAAGGCATTCTCGAAAGTTTCCGGCTGGCCACGCGCGCGCTGGCGGCGTTGCGCGGCCCGTTAGCGACGGCAGCGCCACGCCCGGCCACGGCCGCCGCGGAGCACTGAACATGCGGCGCGCGCTATTCATCCTATTATTCGTCTTCGCGATTCCCGCGCGCGCGCATCACACCAAGGAACATGTGCTCGGCGCCCCCTCGTCGCCGACGGCGGCAACTGTCACACCGAAAGCACCGGACGACAACGGACGCGGGCTGTGGCTGGCACTCGGGCCGTTCTTCGCACTGGCTGCACTCGGCGCATTGCGCTGGGGTTACCGCCGCCACCGCGAAGGCAAAAACAAAAACCCGCGGGGCTGAACCATGCGCCGCCGCTACATCTGGGTCACGCTGGCGATTACGCTACTCGCGATTCCCGCGGGTTATGCCTATGTCTATTGGAACAAGAGCGGACCGGGCGCCGGTCTGTATTCGCGCGAATGGAAACCCGAGCCGGTCCAGGCCTACTGGGATCCGGATCATTTCTATAAATCGGTGCAAACCGTGCAAGGCGAGTTCAAGGGTGAGGAGTGCGTCGCCTGCCATACCGCCATCACACCCGGCATTGTTAACGACTGGCGCGCCAGCCGGCACGCGAATCCCGGCCAAGGCCGGGAGACGGTGTACTGTTCCGCGTGCCACGGTACAAATCATCAGGCGCTGCACATGCCCACACCCAAGGTCTGCGCGCAGTGCCACGAGCATCGCGTCACGCAGTTTCTGGACGAGAAGCGCTACGGCTTCCCGAGTCATGCCCTGGCGATGGAACGCGCGGTGGACGCCAAGCATTTCGCCGACAAGCCCAAGGCCGAGGTCGCAGCCTGTCTGCTGTGCCACTCGGTCGCGACCAAGTGCGACTCCTGCCATACCCGCCACCGCTTCAGCGCCGCCGAGGCGCGCCGGCCCGAAGCCTGCGTCACCTGCCACAGCGGCCCGCCGCATCCGGACGACGACAGCTATTTCGCCTCAGCGCATGGCAAGAAGTATCTTGCGGAGAGCGCGAAGCAGGACTGGAGCAAGCCGCTCGCCAAGGGCAACTACGCCACACCCACCTGCGCCTACTGCCACCTGCATAACGGTAATCATCAGGTCGCGGACAAGACGATCTGGAAATTCGGCCTGCAGGAGGTGAATCCGAACACCTCCGGCAACGAGGTACGCCGTGCCGCCTGGGTCAAGGTATGCGGCGATTGCCATGACGCTGCATGGTCGGCGGAGCAACTCAAGGGCCTCGATCGCGAACGCAAACAGGCGTGGACCAAGCTCTACAAGGCCGAGAATCTGCTCAAGGATCTGCGCGCGAAAGACCTGTTGTACCCAGGCGCGAAGGAGCGGCCACCTTACCCGGTGGACATGATGGAAAATTTCTTCCCGCATGCGCGCATTGGCTATCTCGACGGCCAGTCCTCGGCGTTTTACAACGTCTCGCCGATCGAGCGCGATTACTTCGAGATGTGGTACTTCGCGAGCCTCAGCGCCTACAAGTCCGCCGCCCACAACGACGACGCGGGGGTAAAGCGCTGGCATTCGGATCTCGACCGTGCGCTCGCCGGCATCGAAACCAAGGCTGGTGCCTTGCGCACACAGGGCGCGGTCGAGAAAAAAATGCTCGGCCGGCGCGCCGACCCGGGCCGCCTGTGGCTCGATGGCGAGTACACGCGCCACAATCGGGAGCACAATTGATGCGTGGGCTCTGTTCCCTGCTGCTCATTCTGTTACCGGCGCTCGCCATGGCAGGTGAAAAGCCGCCGGCCGGGCAATTCACGAATGCACAATGCCTGAGCTGTCACGCGAGCCGCGACGCGAAACTCATCGCCGCCTGGCGCGCGAGCAACCACGCGCGTACCGTCCCGAAGGCCGATTGCGTTGCCTGTCACGGCACCGTGCACGCCGGCAGCCTCGCGCGCGCCCGCCGCGATAGCGCCTGCGTGGGTTGCCATGAAAAACTAAATCGTGCGGTCGTGCACAGCTACGCCACTTCGAAGCATGGCGTCCTCATGCGACTCGAGGAGGCCGGCTACGACTGGTCGCAACCGCTCGCACGCGGCAATTACCGCGCGCCCGGCTGCGCCTACTGTCATCTGCACGCCGGCGAACACGATGTCAGCCGGTCCATCACGCCCTGGGTTCCGTTGGCCTTGTCAAAAACAGCGGTACCGGACGCGGAGCTCCCGGCTATCATGACCGTGTGCGGGGATTGTCACGCGCCGCGTTACATCGCCGAACAGGCGGGCGTTGGCGCGCGCATGCTCGACATCGCGCGCATGAAACTGCGCGAGGCGCATGATGTCGTCGCGCACCAGCGCGCGACGCTCACGCCGCCGGATCGCGCGGCGCTCGATGCGCTGTTCGGCGGCATGCAGACGCACGCACGCAACGTGCGTCTCGGCACCGGACATCAGTCACCGGACTATCAATGGTGGCACGGGCAACCGGCGCTCGATGGCGACCTGCTTCGCATCAAGGGGGTGGTCGCGGAACAGGAGCGCCGCCGCCTTGTCGAGCGCGCGCGTATCACGGCGGACAGCCACTCCACGCCCGGGCAACGATGAACCCGGGCGAGTACGAGGCGTGGTACCAAACCGCACGCGGAAGCTGGATCGCCGGCCGCGAATTCGACTTGATGAGGCGGCTGCTGGAACCGCCGGCCGGCGCCACGCTGCTCGATGTCGGTTGCGGCACGGGCCATTTCAGCCGCCGTTTCGCCGCCGCCGGTCTGCAGGTCACCGGGCTCGACCCGGACCCGGCGATGCTGGAACATGCACGTGGCCTCGGCGGCGGAGTAAGCTACCTGCTCGGTACGGGAACCGGGCTTCCCTTCGGCGATTATGCCTACGACTATGTCACGGCGGTGACCAGTTTGTGTTTCATCGCCGATCCCGAGCGGGCCTTGCGGGAGATGTGGCGCGTGGCGCGGCACGCAGTTCTACTCGGGCTACTCAACCGCCGCAGCCTGCTCTATCGGCAGAAGCGCGGCCGCGGCGCCTATCGCGGTGCGCGCTGGGATACACCGGCGGAAGTCCGGCGTTGGGCGTGGCAACTCGAGCCCGCGCCGCAGATCACGGTACGCAGCGCCATATTCATGCCCGGCGGCAGCGCATTCGCGCGCGCGGCCGAGGCGGTGCTCCCCGGCGTGTTGCCGTGGGGCGCGTTCCTGGCGGTGGTCTTGCGCAAACCGGACCATGGCGAAGTGATTTCGGAAAATCGGTTGCGACACGAAAACGGAGATTGAATATGAACGGCAACATTGGAACGCTCGACAGCGTACGGAATTATTACGGGCGGGTGCTCAAGACGAACCAGGATTTGAAAACCAGCGTTTGTTGCGCCGGCGCGTCGCTCGCGGCGCCGATTCGGGAAATTCTCAAGGACATTCACCCTGATGTCGTCGCCCGGTTCTATGGCTGCGGCTCACCGATCCCGCCCGAACTGACGGGCCGGACGGTGCTCGATCTGGGGTCGGGTTCGGGCAGGGACTGCTTTATTCTTTCCAAGCTGGTCGGTCCCGCCGGCCGCGTCATCGGCGTGGACATGACGCCGGAACAGCTCGACACCGCCCGCCGTCACGTCGGGTATCACATGGAAAAATTCGGCTTCGCGCAACCCAACGTCGAATTCCTGTCGGGATATATCGAGGACCTGAAAAGTCTCGGCATCGAAAACGACTCGGTCGACGTCGTGGTTTCCAATTGCGTCATCAATCTCTCGCCGGACAAGCAGCGCGTGTTTGCGGAAATCTTCCGCGTGCTCAAGCCGGGCGGTGAGCTGTATTTCTCCGACGTGTTTGCCGACCGCAGAATCCCGCCGCCACTCGCCGAAGACCCGGTGCTGCTGGGCGAGTGTCTGGGCGGCGCGCTCTACATCGAGGATTTCCGGCGGCTGCTCGCCGGGGTCGGCTGCCTCGACCACCGGATCGTCAGTAACTCAAAACTCGCGCTCACCGATCCCGCCGTCGAACAAAAAACCGGCATGATCGGTTTCCATTCGCTCACCGTGCGCGCCTTCAAGCTCGACCTCGAGGACCGCTGCGAGGATTTCGGGCAGGTGGCCCATTATCTCGGCACCGTCGCGGAACAGCCGCACGGTTTCGTTCTGGACGATCATCACCTGTTTGAAACGGGTCAACCGCAGCCGGTCTGCGGCAATACCGCCGCGATGCTGAGCCAAACGCGCTACGCGCCGCATTTCAAAGTCATCGGCGATACCCGTGTTCACTATGGCCTGTTCGATTGCGAACCAAAACCTGCCGCCGCCGTCCCGGAGAACCGTGCCGCCCCCGGTGGGTCCTGCTGTTAACCACCCTCCGTGCCAGACTTGCGGATAGGTTGATATACGCATATCATCATATCAACCGTTTTGGTCCGAGGCTCCTCATGAGTAATATCCGCTGGTCTGTCGTCGTGCCCGAGTCCACCGATCGCGCCTTGCGCACCTACCTCGCTCGCCGAGGCAGCAAGAAGGGCGACATCTCCCGCTTCGTAGAAGAAGCGGTCCAGGCGCGGCTGTTCGAGCTCACCGTGGAGGGCGTCAAGAAACGCAATCGCAGCCACTCCCAGAAAGAGATTCTGGAGGCGATCGAAGAGGCCCTCGGCGCGCACTGAACCCGATGCGGGTCGTCCTCGATACCGGCATCCTGATCGCGGCGTTGATCACCGCCGACACATCACCGGACCGGGTCTATCAGACATGGCGCAAGAAGCGCTTCACGCTCATCACCTCGATGTGGCAGCTTGAGGAATTCCGCCGGGCCAGCCGTTATGAGCGAGTCAAAAAATTCCTCAGGCCCACCGAGGCCGGTAATCTCGTCAACGGTCTCAAGCGGCACGCAATCGTGTTGACGGAATTGCCCGAGGTGGATCTGTCCCGGGACCCGCAGGACAACCCGGTGATCGCCATGGCCATCGAAGGCAAGGCCGATTACCTCGTCACCGGTGACCGACGCGGGTTGCTGTCACTCAAGCGGGCAGGCAGCACGCGCATCGTGACGGCGGCGGAATTTCTGAAAATACTGAAAAAGCGCTGACGCGGTATTTAGTTTTTCCCGCATCGCGGCAGGAGGAGCCCGTCCGTGAAAACGATAATCCCCCAAAAGATCGAAGATTACTGTCTGCGCCATACCACCGCGCGCGATAGCCTGCTGCGTGAGCTCGAAAAGTACACCCAGCGGCACTGCGCTAATGCCCAGATGCTCATCGGCCCGCACGAAGGCGCCTTGCTCGCGATGCTTGTGAGCCTCACCGGCGCGCGGCGCATCCTGGAGATCGGCTGCTTCACCGGTTATTCAGCGCTGTGCATGGCCGAAGCGCTGCCTGCCAAAGGTAAGCTCACCACCTGCGAGATCAAGTCGGAGCATGCCGACATCGCACGCTCATTCTTCGCCCGCAGTCCTCACGGGCACAAGATCAAGATACATCTTGGCCCGGCGCTCGAGACGCTCGCGGGACTGCCAGCCTCGACCCGCTTCGATTTCGTTTTTCTTGATGCCGATAAAGAGAACTACATGAACTACTACGAGGCGGTGCTGCCGCGCCTGCGACCCGGCGGGCTGATCGTCGCCGACAACGTGCTGTGGTCAGGGCGCGTGCTCGCGCCGAAAAATAAAACCGACCGCGCCATCGTCGCCTTCAACAAACACGCCCGCCGCGACCCGCGGGTCGAGTGTGTGATGCTGCCGGTGCGCGACGGTGTGAGCTTGATCAGAAAACGTTGATGGCCAACTGTCCCGGATTGCTACATGCTAATCCTTCGAGACGTGTTTTAGATCACCCGTAGCCGCCGCCGAGCATCGCAGCCGGAATCGAGGATAAAGTCAAAAGCCGCCCGAAGAGCGGCTTTTGATTATTCACTACCTGGATCCCGCTTTCATGGGGATGACGGCATTACCACCTAATAAAGAAAGCCCCGCATACGGGGCTTTCACTTTTACTGCCTATCTACGGCGGACCTTACCTATCCATACCGCCGGCAGGCATCACCGTTGGGCGGCTGGCTTGCTGTTGACATTGATCACGCTCAGGTAATACACCACGTCGCGAATCTGTTCGTCCGTAAGTTCCTGGCCCCAGGGCGGCATGAAGGGGGAGCGGCCCATAGCGGCGCCGCCATTGCGGATAATCATTTCTTTGTATTGGTCATTCTTGGTGCTCAGGCGCAGATTCGCCGGCCGTGGATCGTAATTCTTGGCCGCGCGGCCGTTGCCATCCGCGTGGATGCCGTGGCACAGCACGCAATGGGTCTTGAACACGATATAGCCGCGCACGTCCTTGAACGCCTCTTCCGGTCCCTGCGGGTCCGGTCCCGCGGCCCAGGCGGGGAGACCTAATCCCAAGGCGACAAACCACAACAGCGTCTTGAGAACGTTCCTCATTTTGTAACCTCGATGACCAGTTTCATCTGTGAGTGGATGGCACATTCGACTTCCACCACGCCGGGGTTATTGAACGTGATCGTTCTGCCCTGGCCCTGGGGATACGAGCCCAAGTCGAAGGTCTTGGCGTCGGACAAAGAGAACACGTTGTGGAAAAACGGATCGGTATTGACGAAATTCACCGTGTCACCGGCCTTAATCTTGAGGTGCGACACGCTGAACTGTTTGTCCTTCTGGTCAACCTGAAATTCCGCCGCCGTGGCGTTCAACGCCACCGTCAGCAACAGACAACCGAACAAATTTCTGAGAAACATGATTTACTCCTTATTGTGGTAATTGCGGGAGGGTGACCAGCATCGGTTTGCCGGTCAGGCTCTTAAGAAAACTGACGAGGTCCTGCTTTTCCTGCGAGGTCAAATTCAATGGTTTGATGTTGGGGTCCAGATTGCCCTGCACGTCACCACCGCGGTCGTAGCAGTCCACAACCTCTTCCAGGGTGTTGAAAATACCGTTGTGCATATAGGGTCCGGTCAGCGCCACGTCGCGCAGGGTCGGGGTCTTGAACGCGCCCATGTTGATCTTAACCTTGCGATGCGCGTAGCGACCGACGTCGTCCGGCATATCTTTCGGTGTCTCAAGGCCGATGTTGTGGAAACCGCTGTCGGTGAAATTGAAGCCGTCATGGCAGGCATCGCACTTGGCCTTGCCCGTGAACAGCTTGAATCCCCGTTTAACCGATTCTTCCACGGCCGTTTCTTTGCCTTGGCGCCATTGGTCGAACGGCGATTCGGTGGCTACGACGGTGCGCTCGAAACTGGCGAGCGCCTTGGCAATGGTCTTTTCCGTGATGCCCTCGCCGGGATAGGCGTGCTCGAACATCTCGGCGTATCCCGAAATGGCGGAAAGCCGCTGGACCAATATTTTCATGTCCTGGTTCATCTCGGCTTTGGCCTTGATCGGACCCGTGGCCTGATCTTCCAGGCTGGCGGCGCGCCCGTCCCACATTAAAATCTTGTTGTACGCCACGTTTAAGATCGTCGGCGTCGCGCGTGCGAGTTTATGCATGCCTTCGCCGATGCCCGTCGGCAGTCCATCCGACCAACCCAGGGCCGGATTGTGACAGGTGGCGCAGCTCATCCACTGCGAGCCGGACAAGCGCGGATCGAAAAACAGCATCTTGCCCAATTCAACGCGCGCCGGCGTGACCGCATTGTCCGCCGGCGCCGCCACGGCTGGACGCCGATAAGGGTCGGGCTTGCCGCTGGCGGCACTGGCTGTCGCGCCGAAAATCAGACACGACAAGAGTATTATCAGGGCCTCGCGGCCGTGCCGGATCAAACGTTGCTCGGTGTTCATGGTTGCTCTCCCGTTTTTACAGTCATCGTTAACGTCATACATTTATCGGTTGGCGCGGGGTTCAACGCTTGGCCACCCACAATCTTTTGTTGGGCGGTGGCGCGGAACCCGGCCTCCCAGACACTTTTGCCACGACTCGCGGTTCGGTCTTCGCCGGTTGGTTTTGATCCGCCGAATCCGACGCGCTCTTGGATTCCGGGGCGTCGGCAATTTTGAAAATCTGCACTACGCGCACAAGATGCTCGGCCTGCTCCATGAGCATGGAGGTGGCCGCCGTGGTCTCCTCGGCCAGCGCGGCATTTCTCTGGGTGTTATCGCCCAGCTGGGTGACGGCGATATTGATATGTTCGAGACTCTGGCTCTGTTCGCCAGAGGCATGGGCAATCTCCTTGATGAGCACGCTGACTCGCTCCACCTGTTCCACGATTCCATCCATCGACGTGCGCGCCTGATCGACGAATTTGCCGCCGTCGTTGATCGTGGCCTCCGAATCGGCGATCAGGCCCTTGATTTCCTTGGCCGCCGTGGCGCTGCGTTGCGCCAGCGCGCGCACCTCGCCGGCAACGACGGCGAAGCCGCGGCCGTGCTCACCGGCGCGCGCCGCCTCGACTGCGGCATTTAAGGCCAGAAGATTCGTCTGAAAGGCGATCTCGTCGATCACGCTGATTACGCCGGTGATCTGCTTCGCGCTGTCGTTGATTCGGGAAATGGTTTTCACCACCTCGCCTATGCGAGTCGCGCCTTCTTGCGCGCTCGTGCGCGAGCTTTGGGCGGCGTCATTGACCTGGATTGAGTTATCGGCGTTATGCTTCACCGTCGCGGTAAGCTCTTCCATGCTGGAAGCGGTTTCCTCCAGCGACGCGCTCTGCTCGCCGGTGCGTTGCGCCAGATCGGCGTTGCCCGTCGAGATTCCCTGCGTCGCGGTCATGATCGATTCACTCGCGCGTCGCGCCTGGCGCACGATCTGGGTGAGATCGTCGTTCATTTTCTTCAGCGCCTTGAGCAGATCTCCGGTTTCGTCCCTGGTCTTTATCTCTATCTTGCCGGTCAAGTCGCCGGTCGCGACCCGGTTGGCAATGTTGACCGCGGCCTTGATCGGCCGCGTGATGCTGCGCGTTATCCAAACGGAGATGGTAAAGCCCGCGGCGACGATCGTTATGATCAATCCCAGCACCCAAGAGGAAACCGTCTTGTAATCCGCCGCGGCATATTCATAGTCGGTGCGCGCGATGTTATTGTTGTAATCAATGAGATCGTCTAAAAAGTCGTGCGCCTTACGGAACTCCGCCGTCACCCGGTCCTGAAACATAGCCATGGCCTTGCCCTTGTCACCGGCCGCGCTGAGGGACAGGACGTCGCGGGTGATGCTCTCGGCGTATTTTTTGAAATTGGATTGGTAGTTGTCGAACAGCTTCTGTTCGACCGCCAGGTGCGGGGTTGCCTTGTATTGCTCAAGGACCGCCTCGATCTGTTGGCGCTGCCGCTGGATATCCTGCGCCAGCTGCGTCATTTCGCCACCGCTCTTGGACAAGATATGACTCAGGGCATCGACCCGCATGCGGTACAGACCCGACTGCATCCCACTCAATCCCTTAATCTCGAGCAGGTTTCGGGTATACACGTGGTCCATGCGGACGTTCAGAACGCCCATATAGCTCAAGCCCCAGAATCCCTGAATGGCGGCCAGCGTCACCAAGAGGCCGAAGCCGATGGCTAGGCGCTTTCCTATGGTTAAATGTTGTAATCCCGTGAAGTAACTCATCTGCTTCTCGACGTGCCTACTTAACCTAATTATTAAAATTGTCCGTCCTGGTTACTGCGGCGAAAATCCACGTCATGGAGTATGCAATGCCCATGCCACACGATTGTTTTCCCTTGATAAACAATCACTTCAGAGGGGATGAAATATAAGAAGAAGCTAATGGACAAGAATGTTGCTGTAAGAGATCGGTCGAACACAAACGCCAAAAAAGAAAGGCCCCTGGCGGGGCCTTTCTGTCACAGCTAGACAATACGGCGTTACATATCCATCCCGCCCATGCCGCCCATTCCGCCCATACCGCCCATGCCACCGCCGGCATGAGACTCATCCTTCGGCAGTTCGGCCACCATGGCCTCGGTCGTGATCATGAGCGCGGCGACGGACGCCGCGTTCTGCAACGCGATGCGCGTCACCTTGGTCGGATCGAGGATGCCCATCTTGATCATGTCGCCGTACTCACCGGTCGCGGCGTTGTAGCCATAGTTGGTGTCCTTGCTCTCCATGACCTTGTGGTATACCACGGAACCCTCGATACCGGCATTTTCCACGATCTGACGCAGCGGCTCCTGCATGGAACGCACGGCGATCTGGATGCCGACGTCCTGGTCGTGGTTGTCGCCCTTAAGACCCTTGATAGCAGTGACAGCACGCACCAGCGCCACACCGCCGCCCGGGACGATGCCTTCTTCCACGGCCGCGCGGGTGGCATGCAACGCGTCTTCCACGCGCGCCTTCTTCTCTTTCATTTCCATCTCGGTCGCCGCCCCGATCTTGATCACGGCAACACCGCCGGCGAGCTTGGCCATGCGCTCCTGGAGTTTCTCCTTGTCGTAGTCCGAACTGGCCTCTTCGATCTGGGCCTTGAGCTGCTTGATGCGTCCTTCGATGTCCTGCTTCTTGCCGGCGCCATCGATAATGGTGGTGTTTTCCTTGTCCACCGTGACGCGCTTGGCGGAGCCGAGCATGGTGGCATCGGCCTTCTCGAGACTCATGCCGAGTTCATCGGAGATGACCGTGCCCGCCGTCAGGATGGCGACATCCTGCAGCATCGCCTTGCGGCGGTCGCCGAAGCCCGGCGCCTTCACGGCGCAGACCTTGAGAATGCCGCGGATGTTGTTGACCACCAGGGTGGCCAGCGCCTCACCCTCAACGTCTTCGGAGACGATCAGCAGCGGCCGGCCTTGCTTGGCCACGCCTTCCAGGATAGGAAGCATTTCGCGGATGTTGGAGATCTTTTTCTCGTAGATCAGAATCATCGGATTCTCGAGTTCCACGCTCATCGTATCCTGCTTGTTGATGAAGTAGGGCGAGAGATAGCCGCGGTCGAACTGCATGCCCTCGACGATCTCGAGCTCGTTATCGAGGCTCTGGCCCTCTTCTACCGTGATCACGCCTTCCTTGCCGACCTTCGCCATGGCATCGGCGATGATCTTGCCGATGGATTCATCGGCATTGGCGGAGATGGTGCCCACCTGGGCGATTTCCTTGGGATCGGAGCAGGGTTTGGAAATTTTCTTGATCGCTTCGACCGCCGCGAGAACGGCCTTGTCGATACCACGCTTGAGATCCATCGGGTTCATGCCCGCGGCCACGGACTTCAGGCCCTCGCGCAGCATCGCCTGGGCGAGCACGGTGGCGGTGGTGGTGCCATCACCGGCGACATCGGAGGTCTTGGAGGCGACCTCTTTCACCATCTGCGCGCCCATGTTTTCGTACCTGTCCTTAAGCTCGATTTCCTTGGCGACGCTGACGCCGTCCTTGGTCACCGTCGGGGCGCCGAAGGATTTTTCCAGCACCACGTTGCGGCCCTTGGGACCGAGCGTAATTTTCACTGCATCGGCCAGGATGTTGACGCCGCGCAGCATGCGCGTGCGGGCGTGATCGCCGAATAAAACGTCTTTAGCTGCCATAATGTATTTCCTCTCTGAATTCGTTCGGTTGGTTACTTCTCGACGACGCCCATGATGTCTTCTTCGCGCATCACGAGCAGCTCTTCATTGTCGATCCTGACTTCGGTTCCGGAGTACTTGCCGAAAAGGATCTTGTCGCCGACCTTGACGTCGAGCGGACGGAGCTTGCCGTCCTCGAGAATCTTGCCGTGACCCACGGCGACGATTTCGCCCTGGATCGGTTTTTCTTTGGCGGTATCGGGAATGACGATGCCTCCGGGTGACTTACGCTCTTCTTCCAGGCGGCGCACGATCACGCGGTCGTGAAGTGGACGGATTTTCACGGATGATTCTCCTTTGATAGCGGGTTTTACACTCATGCTGTGCTCCTTGATTAACTCGATATGCTGGTACGGCTGACTCTGGCTAAAGTGCTGAAAACCGGGTGTTTGAGGATCATTAGCACTCGGCTCAAGCGAGTGCTAATCATAAACGGTAGTGAAATCTTGTCAACCGGAAGGACAGCTGGTCAGTCCACCCGGCGGGACTTGCCATCCAGCGGAGTACGCCGGGAATCCGGCGGCGCTCCCGGGGGTCGATGATACGGCCCAGCGCCCGCTACCGGGATATGGCGCATGTAAAGCCGGATAAATCCCCGGCGGATGGGGGGGATCAGCAGGACAAAGGCGAGGATATCGGTCAAAAAACCGGGCAGCACCAGTAACACCCCGGCGGCCAGCAGCGCCAGGCCCTCCAACATGCCCAGCGCCGGCGACTCGCCCCGTGCCATCATGGCCTGAACCCGCGTGGCCGCGGCAAAGCCCTGCCGGCGCACCAGCCAGATTCCGACCACGGCGCTGGCGGCCACCAGCAACAGGGTCAGGCCCACGCCAATCCGGGAACCGACCTGGATAAATATCGCGATCTCGGCCACCGGAATCACCAACAGAAAGAGAATGAACGTCATGAAAACAAGGGTCTCCCACCTTGAGGAAACCTCCAGCATAACCGGTTGGCCAACGCGTCGCATCCGGGGGCGTGAAGGCAGCGCATTCGCTACAATGAATAAAATCTCATCCGTGCCGTCATACGGCTGACGCCGGAACGCCGGACATACCATGAAACAACCGAGCTACCAGCTGGTCCTGACAACCTGTCCCGATGCCGGGGCGGCGGAACGTATCGGCCAGGCACTGGTCTCAGAACGTCTCGCGGCCTGTGTCAACATTCTGCCAATCGCCAAGTCGATCTATTTATGGAAAGGCCAGGTCGAGTCAACCGCCGAGCAATTACTGATCATCAAATCCATGACCCACGCTTATCGCGCTATTCAAAAAAAGATTCTCGAACTGCACCCCTACGAACTTCCCGAGGTGATCGCCGTCCCGATTGCGGAAGGCTTAAGCGACTACCTCGCCTGGATTCGCAACCCGGATAAAATATCATGACCCGATTCTTTGCCGTCTTGTTGCTGCTGCTCCTGTCGCCGGCTCAGGCGGAGCCGACAGGCGACGATTTACTCGAAGCCGATCAGGCGTTTCGTTTATCCACGCGCGTCGTCAATGGCACCACGCTGGAAGCGCGCTGGAAGATCGCCCCCGGCTACTACCTGTACCGGGACAAATTCAAATTCGAAGCGCTGGAAGGCGCGACACTGAAAAATCCGGCTTACCCGCACGGCAAGAAAAAACAGGACCCGCTGTTCGGCGAGGTCGAAACCTACACCAAAACGGTGAAGGTACGCCTGCCGTTTGAGCGCCTGAATAACGCGCCCTTCGTGCGCTTGCGGATCACCGCCCAGGGTTGCAACGAACCCGTGGGCGTGTGCTATCCACCCATCGTCAAGCAAGTCGATTTCAATCTGCCGCCGGTCAAAGGGGGGCGCGCTCAGATTACGTCCCCGGCCCAAGCACCGGTCGGCGCCATCCAGTCGCTGCAGTCGCTGAAAGATCTGACCCGCGCCACCGCGCCGGTTGGCGCTGATCTGGAACCGTTGGATCCGGAAAAAGCCTTCATGGTGAACGTCATGGCGCGCGGCAACGATACCTTGCTCGTGCGCTTCGATGTAGCTGACTGCTGTTACCTGTATCGCGACAAGATGAAATTTGAGCTGGCTGCGGCCGACGGCGCTGCGCCGCCCGCGGACGTGCGTCTCGCCGATTTCAAGCTCCCGGCGGGCAAAACCAAAACCGATGAGTTCATCGGCCAGACCGAGATTTATGAAATGGGCGCCGAGGTGGCGCTCCCGGTCGTGGGTCTCGGCACCCAAGACCGGGAGCTGCTGCTCAAGGTGACGTATCAGGGCTGCTCGGAAAAAGGTGTGGTGATCTGCTACCCGCCGCTGACCAAAAAATTCGACGCGCAATTCCGCGGCGGCGTGTTAAGCGTGGCCTCCGCACCGCAGCAAACGTTATCCGCCGCCGCCGTCAAGGAGACAGGCGCTAACGGCACACTGATCTTCGCCGTGCTCGCCGCCTTCGGCGCGGGGCTGCTGCTGAGCTTCACCCCCTGCGTGCTGCCCATGGTGCCGATTCTCACGGGCGTCATCGTGGGCACGGAGGGCACACAGCTCACCAAACTGCGCGGCGGGCTGCTCTCATACAGCTATGTGCTCGGCACCTCGCTCACCTACACCGTCGCCGGCGCCGTCGCCGGCGCCACCGGAGAACAGTTGCAGGCCTATTTCCAGACTCCCTGGGCCATCGGAACCTTCGCCACCCTGCTGGTGCTGCTCGCGTTCTCGATGTTCGGCTTCTATCAATTGCAGGTGCCATCCTCGATCCAATCGCTGCTGCACCAGCACTCCACCCGCATACATCATCAGGCCAAGCAATGGTTCGGCGGTGGGTTGATCGGGGCGTTCATCCTCGGTCTGATCTCGGCGCTGATCATCGGCGCCTGCGTTTCGCCGGTGCTGGTTTCGGTGCTGGGCGCGGCTATCGCCGCGCAGGACCCGGTGCTCGGCGGTGCCATCATGTTCGCGCTGGCGCACGGTCAGGGCACCATCCTGATCGCGCTCGGCGTGGGCGCCGGTTTCCTGTTGCCCAAGGTCGGCAAATGGATGGACAGCGTGAAACACCTGTTCGGCGCGCTGTTGATCGCGGTCGCCATCTATCTGCTCGGCTACCTGCCGCAAGTGCCGGTGCTGTTGCTGTGGGCGGCCTTCTTCATCGTCTCCGCCGTTTATCTCGGCGCCACCCAGAGTCTGCCCGAGGGCGCGAGCGGCTGGCGCTATCTGTGGAAAGGCGTAGGCACCTTCTTCCTGATCTGGGGTGTGCTCGCGCTGCTGGGTGGATTCACCGGCAATCGTGACTTCCTCCACCCGCTGCCGCTGTCCTCCTCATCGACCGGCATGACGCTGGGCGCCAGCGCCACGACCACCCCCTCCGTAGACAGCAACCATTTGTTCGAGCGCGTCAGCAGCCTGGGCGAACTCGAAAGCCGGCTGACGGCCGCCAAAACCGCGGGCCAACCGGTCATTCTCGATTACTACGCCGACTGGTGCACCGATTGCCTGCGCATGGAAAAGGCCACCTTTGCCGACCCGCGTGTGCGTGCGGAACTGCGCCGTCGCTTCGTGTTGCTGCAGGCCGATGTGACCGACCCGAGCAACCCGGACGGCAAGGCCATCAAACAACATTTCGGTGTCTACGGTCCGCCGGCCATGTTATTCTTTTCCGCCGATGGACAAGAGCGACGGGAACTCCGCACCTACGGCTTTCGCAACGTGGATGAATTCATCGCCCTGTTGCGCCAAATCTGACCGCGGGCAGCGCGCCTGACGGATGTCATCCACCTTTAAGAACCTGCTGCTACTAATCCTGGCAGTGCTGGCGTTGATGGCGGGCTATTGGGCGGCCCAGACGCTGCGCTCGAATCCGGAGATCACCACCACGCTGAGCTACGGCGGTGGCGCGATGATCGATTTCACCCTGCCCGCCGTGGACGGGAATAAACATTCCCTGAAGGAATGGCGCGGTAAGGTGATCGTGTTGAATTTCTGGGCCACCTGGTGCCCGCCGTGCCGTGAAGAGATTCCCCTGTTCATTGCTCTCCAGAAAAAGCACGGCGCTGACAATTTTCAGACCATCGGCGTCGCCATCGATAATAAAACGGCCGTGATGCTCTATCGCCAGTCCGAGGGCATGAATTATCCTATCTTGATTGGCAACGACACGACGATGGGACTCATGGCCGACTATGGCAACCGCACCGGCTCCCTCCCCTTTACCGTCATCATCGATCGGAGCGGCTCGATCGCGGTCCGCAAGCTGGGCGCCTTCGACAAAAACGAGCTGAATAGTCTGATTGCGCCACTGATAACCCCGGAAAATCCTCCCCCTCAACCGCCTTTATAGGCGTTCTGCTTCGATCTTCGGCTTATTTCTGTAAAATTTCGGTGATCTTGTCAGTCGAGTCCTTTTGCTGGACAAGATGGCATTTGGCATGCACAATATTATCAATCGAGGAGATAGCGGCAAATCAATGGCTAAATCAAGATATTTAAGGCAATTATTCGGCATTACCACTTCCGGCTGCCCGGACCAGTTACCCAGCCATAACATCCCATGGCTGAAATCCTGGTAATTAACGGGCCCAACCTCAATCTCCTGGGGGCGAGGGAGCCCGAACTCTACGGTACCACCACGCTCGAGGCTATCAACCAGCGGCTCGCCAAGCAGGGTGAGGCCGCGGGACACCGCGTGAGCTTCTATCAAAGCAACGCCGAGCATGAGCTGGTCGGTCGGGTACAGCAAGCCATGAAAGACAGGACGGCGTTTGTCATCCTGAACCCCGCAGCCTTCACCCACACTAGTGTGGCGCTGCGTGATGCGCTGGCCGCGGCGCATATCCCGTTTATCGAAGTACATCTTTCCAACGTCCAGGCGCGCGAGCCGTTCCGGAAGCACTCCTACTTTTCCGATATTGCCGCCGGTGTGATCAGCGGCCTGGGTGCCCAGGGCTATGAACTGGCCCTCACGGCCGCGATAGAAAGATTAAAGAAATAGACTGATGGAACCGCCGATGAACGCGGATAAACGCAGATAAAACTCAAAACAGATTTTGCCTTTTCAATAATTTGCGTTAATCGGCGGTTTCAAAAAATATTCAAGGAGTCAAAATGGACATACGCAAGGTCAAAAAACTGATCGAGATGCTGGAGGAATCGAGCCTCGCCGAGATTGAAATCCGCGAGGGCGAGGAGGCCATCCGCATCAGCCGCGGGAGTTTCGGCGGCACGCAGGTGGTACACATGGCGCCGGCACCGGTACACCACATCGCACCCGCCGCGCCGGTGGCACCCGCCGCCGCGGCGGCCGCACCTGCCCCGGCGGCGCTTCCCACGGGCCATGCCGTCGCCTCACCCATGGTCGGCACCTTCTACCGCTCCTCCGCCCCCGAAGCCAAACCCTTTGTCGATGTCGGCAGCCAGGTCAACATCGGCGATACCCTGTGCATCATCGAGGCCATGAAGATGATGAACGAGATCGAATCCGACAAGGCCGGCGTGATCAAGGCCATCCTCAAGGAAAACGGCCAGCCGGTGGAATACGGCGAGGCGCTTTTTATAATCGAATAAGAATTTGAAACCGCTGATTAACGCAGATGGACGCAGATTTTTTGAAAAACCAAGATAAGTTTTTATCCGCGTTCATCCACATTCATCCGCGGTTCCAAAATATTATCTAAATCTCCTATGATCGAAAAAGTCGTCATAGCCAACCGCGGCGAGATCGCGCTGCGCATCCAGCGTGCCTGCCGCACGCTCGGCATCCGCACCGTGGCACTGCATTCCGAGGCCGACCGCGAGGCCAAGTACGTCAAACTCGCGGACGAATCCGTGTGTATCGGTCCACCGCGCGCCATGGACAGTTACCTGAACATCCCGGCCGTCATCAGCGCCGCCGAAGTGACTGACGCCCAGGCGATCCATCCCGGCTATGGCTTTCTCTCGGAGAACGCCGATTTTGCCGAACGGGTGGAACAAAGCGGATTCATTTTCATCGGACCGCGCGCGGAAACCATCCGCCTGATGGGCGACAAGATTTCCGCGATCCGCTCCATGAAAAAGGCCGGCGTGCCCTGCGTGCCCGGCTCCGACGGGCCGATCGGCGCCAATGAAAAGGAAACCCTGCGGTTGGCGGCGCACATCGGCTACCCGGTGCTCATCAAGGCCGCGGCCGGCGGTGGCGGCAAGGGGATGCGCGTGGTGCATACCGAAGCAGCGCTGCTCAACGCCGTGGCACTTACCAAGGCCGAGGCCCAAGCCGCCTTCGGCAACGACACCGTCTACATGGAGAAGTATCTCGACAACCCGCGCCACATCGAATTCCAGGTACTGGCCGACACCCACGGCCAGGCGATCCACCTGGGCGAGCGCGACTGCTCGATGCAGCGCCGCCACCAGAAGGTGGTCGAGGAATGCCCGGCCCCGGGCATCCCGGAAAAATTGCGGCACAAAATGGGCGAGCGCTGCGCCGAGGCCTGCCGCAAGATCCACTACCGCGGCGTGGGCACCTTCGAATTCCTGTATCAGGACGGGGAGTTCTACTTCATCGAGATGAACACGCGCGTGCAGGTGGAACACCCGGTCACGGAAATGGTCACGGGCGTGGACATCGTAAGACAACAGTTGCTCATCGCCGCGGGCGACAAGCTGGCCTACCGCCAGAAGGACATCGCCTGGCGCGGGCACGCCATCGAATGCCGTATCAATGCCGAAGATCCGAAGACTTTCATCCCCTCGCCGGGGCGCATCACCGGCTGGCACGCGCCGGGCGGGCCCGGCATCCGCGTGGACTCGCACGTGTACACCAACTACTTCGTGCCGCCGTACTACGACTCCATGATTGGCAAGCTCATCGCCTTCGGCGACACGCGCGAAATGGCGCTGGCACGCATGCGGATTGCCCTGTCCGAGATGGTCGTGGAAGGCATCAAGACCAACATTCACCTGCACCAGGACATCATGAACGACGCCGCCTTCATCCGCGGCGGGGTCAATATCCATTACTTGCAGAAAAAACTCGGCCTCTGAAAAAGCCGTGAATCGTAATCCGTGATCCGTTAATAGTACGCTAACGTTCCACAAGTCACGATTTACGGTTCACGGTTCACGAACATGCCTTGGCTCAAACTGAAACTGCGCGCCGATCAGGATCACGCGCTCGCGCTCGCGGAAGCCTTCGAGGAATGGGGCGCGATTTCGGTCACGCTCCAGGACGCGGGCGATGAGCCGGTATTCGATACCTATTGGGAACAAAGCCCGTTATGGTCGCAGGTTGAAGTCACGGGACTGTTCCCCGAACACACCGACACCGACGAGATACTGGTACGCACGCGCGCGCGCCTGAACCTCGCGCACAACCCGCCGCACCAGATCGACCTGCTCGGCGACGAGGACTGGGCGCACTCGTGGATGGCGCACTACAAGCCGTTGCAGGTCGGTCACGGTCTGTGGGTAATCCCGAGCTGGTGCGCGCCACCCGAACCCAACGCCGTCAATATTATTCTCGACCCCGGACTCGCCTTCGGCACCGGCGATCACCCGACGACCTCACTGGGTCTCGACTGGCTGTCGGAGCAAACGCTCGCGGGCAAAACCATTCTCGATTACGGCTGCGGCTCGGGCATTCTTGCCATCGCCGCGCTCAAGCTCGGCGCCCGCGCAGCCTACGCCGTGGACATCGACGCGCAGGCGCTGGAGGTCACGCGCCGCAACGCCGTGCACAACGGGATTCACAACGGCATACACGTCATGTCCCCGTCCGAACTGCCGTCAGACTTTCAGGCCGACATCGTGATCGCCAACATCCTGTTCGGCACCCTGATCGAGCTGGCTGCGGAGATCAACGCGCGCGTGCGGCCGGGCGGCTGGCTGGTGCTGGCGGGGCTGCTCGGAGACGATCAGGCCGTGGAAGTGCGACCGCATTATGAACCGCCGTTTGAATTGACGCGACGCGAACGTCAACAGTGGGTACTGCTCGCGGGGCACAAACCGATCGATCTCGGCTAAGCTCATCTATCATGTCCAGACGAACGCAGTAGGGCGACTAGTCATATGACAAGACGAACGAGCGATAGCGAGTAGGGCTACTGTTCTTATGGTCGAACGAACGAAGTAGGTAGACAAATCTTATGGCCAGACGAACAGAGTAGGTCGACATTTATGTACACCCAGTGCCCCGCCTGCCGCACGACCTTCAAGATCACGCCCGCACAATTGGTGGCGCGCGGTGGCAGGGTGCGCTGCGGCATCTGCACGGCGATTTTTCACGCCAAACAACGACTGTTGCAGGTAACGCCCCAGGCGAGCCCGCCGCCGCTAACGGCGCAAGCAGAAATCTCCACGAAAAAAAGTAAGCGCAAGCGTATGGGCCAATACCGGCGCGCGCACGACCGGCGCCGGAGTGGAAAATTCAGACCGCTCGATTTACCGGTCGGCGCCGATGCCGACATCCCCATGGTCACGGAACTGTCGGGCCTTGTTCAATCGCGTTCCCATTGGCGTCCGGTTCTGTGGGGGGTCGGAAATCTGCTGCTGCTGACATTGCTCGCGGGGCAGTTTGTATTTTTTTACCGCGATGAACTGGCCACCATCCCGTCATGGCGCCCGCTGGCAACGGAGTTCTGCCATCATGCCGGCTGCAAGATTCGTCCACGGCGCGATATCGCGCTCATTGAGCAGCTCCAGACCACTATCGCGCCGCACCCGAAGTACGAAAACGCCCTGCGCATTCGGACAACGCTGGTCAATCGGGCAAGTTTTTCCCAAGCCTATCCCTGGCTGGAAATCAGCCTCACCAACAACGCCGGCACCGTACTCGCACGACGTGCCTTTACCCCGGCCCAGTATCAGGAAACACCCGCCGCGGGCGAGTTAACCCCGAACGTGGTCGCCACCGCGTTGCTCGATGTCACCAATCCCGACGGAAAAGCCGTCGGCTACGAAATTCGGTTGGTCACGCCATGACATCTCAGGCGCTGGCACCACGTAAAGATATACGTCACCATGGGCCAACATAAGTATTTGTGGTTATTTTTAAGACAAATTCTCTTTTGTGCTTCACCTGGTTATTGCTGAAACCGGATTCCAGACGAAATTACCTTGGCTTTCATCCCATTGTTGGCACTTTTTATGTCAATCGTGGTGAATAAAAAATTTATTCTTGCCGTTCATCGAATACCCTCTTCCCTGCGTCCGAAGTTTCTGGTTAAGATTGCGCCCTTTCCCGTCTTCCAGGGTAGAGAAATCCGATCATGAGAATCGGTCACTACAAACTTAAAAATAATCTGTTCCTCGCGCCGATGGCCGGTGTCACCGACCGGCCGTTCCGCAGCCTGTGCCGTAAGCTCGGCGCCGGCATGGCCGCCTCGGAAATGGTGTCATCCAATTCCCTGCTGTGGGGCAGTGAAAAAACCAAACGCCGCGCCGACCATACCGGCGAGGAAGAGCCGCGCGCCGTGCAAATCGTGGGCAGCGATCCGGCGCTGATGGCGCTGGCGGCGCGCTACAACGCCGAGCGCGGCGCGCAAATCATCGACATTAATATGGGCTGTCCAGCCAAGAAGATCTGCAACGTGTACGCCGGCTCGGCGCTGATGCAGAACGCGAAACTCGTTGCCGAAATCCTGCAAGCGGTGGTTCAAAGCGTCGATGTTCCGGTAACGCTCAAGATCCGCACCGGTTGGGACCAGGCGAATAAAAACGGCGCCGCCATCGCGCGCCTGGCCGAGGAATGCGGCATTCAGGCGCTCGCCGTGCACGGGCGCACCCGCGCCGACGCGTTTCAGGGCGAGGCCGAATACGACACCATTGCCGCCATCAAGGCGGCGGTAACGATTCCGGTGATCGCCAACGGCGACATCACCACCCCTGAAAAGGCCGCCCATGTGCTGCACCGCACCGGGGCCGATGGGCTCATGATTGGCCGCGCCGCCCAGGGGAATCCGTGGATTTTCCGTGAAATTTCACATTTCCTGAGCACCGGCGAAACGCTCGCCCCGCCCCCGGTCACGGAGGTGCGCGATACATTGCTGGGCCATCTCGAGACGCTGTATGTGTTTTACGGCGAATACAGCGGCGTGCGCATGGCGCGCAAACATATCTCCTGGTACAGCAAAGGTCTGCGTGACGGCGCCGCCTTCCGCCACCGCGTCAACCGGGTGGAAACTGGCGCGGCGCAAGTGGCGATGGTGCGGGAATTCTTTGACACGCAGGCGCAGGCACAGGCCATGGAGCTCGCGGCATGACCAAGGATCGCAAAGCGCCGCTCGCGGCCTGTGTGAGACAGTCGCTGGAACGCTACTTCAACGACCTCGACGGCGAAAAAACCACCGATGTCTATGAAATGGTGATCGCCGAAGTGGAAAAACCGCTGCTTGAGATCGTCATGCGTCACGTCAAGAGCAATCAGTGCAAGGCCGCGGAGATTCTCGGCATCAATCGCAACACCCTCCGTAAAAAATTAAAGCTGTATAAGCTGAACTAGCATTCCACGTATAATGCGGAACTCGGAATCGGGCCGGCGGAATAATCCGACGGGGAATTCCGCACGGCGCATTCCGCATTTTGTTGCCACGAAAGAACATGACAAGCATAAAACGTGCGCTGATCAGCGTTTCTGACAAAAGCGGCGTGGTGGAATTCGCCCGCGCGCTGAAAACCTTCGACGTCGAAATCCTGTCGACCGGTGGCACCGCCAAACTGCTTGCTGAAAACGGCATCGCCGTGACAGAAGTCTCGGACTACACCGGCTTTCCCGAGATGCTCGACGGGCGGGTCAAGACGCTGCACCCGAAAATCCACGGCGGCATTTTGGGACGGCGCGACCTCGACAGCCACGTGCAGACAATGAAGCAGCACGACATCCCGCCCATCGACCTCGTGGCGGTCAACCTCTATCCGTTCGAGGAAACCGTCGCGCGCCGGGACGGCACACTTGCCGAGGCCATTGAAAATATCGACATCGGCGGTCCGACCCTGCTGCGCGCGGCGGCGAAGAATTACGCTGCGGTGACGGTGATCGTGGATTCCCATGACTACGGTCCGGTGCTGGATGAAATGAAAAAAAGCCAAGGCGCCGTAGGCGACGCGTTGCGCTATTCCCTGGCGACCAAGGCCTTCGAGCACACCGCCGCCTACGACGGCGCCATCGCCAATTACTTGGGCCGCCAGCGGCCGGGCGGCGCGCGCGAAAAATTTCCCCGTACCTTCAATTCCCAGTTTGTCCATGCCATGCCGTTGCGTTACGGCGAAAATCCGCACCAGGCGGCGGCATTTTATGTCGAGCGTCATCCGGCCGAGGCCTGCGTGGCCACGGCGCGCCTGCTGCAGGGAAAGGAACTTTCCTTCAACAATATCGCGGACGCCGATGCCGCGCTGGAGTGCGTGAAATCCTTCGACGTGGCCGCGTGCGTGATTGTCAAACACGCCAACCCCTGCGGCGTCGCCATCGCCGACACCCTGCTCGAGGCCTACCAACATGCTTACGTCACGGATCCGACCTCGGCCTTCGGCGGCATCATCGCCTTTAACCGTCCGCTCGACGCCGCCACGGCCAAGGCCATCCTCGATCGTCAGTTCGTCGAAGTCATCATTGCCCCCTCGATCAGCGAGAACGCCAAGCCGGTTCTCGCCGCCAAACCCAACGTGCGCGTGCTCGAATCCGGCGCCTGGGGCGCCACACGCCCGGCCGATCTGGATTACCGTCGCGTCGTCGGCGGACTCCTGGTACAGGAACGCGACCACGGCAAGGTGGCCGAAAAAGAATTGAAGGTGGTTACTCAACGTGCGCCCAACCAGCAGGAGCGGCGCGATCTGCTGTTTGCGTGGCAGGTGGTGAAATTCGTCAAATCCAACGCCATTGTCTATTGCAAAGAGGGCCGCACCCTCGGCGTCGGCGCCGGCCAGATGAGCCGCGTCTACAGCGCCCGCATCGCCTCGATCAAGGCCACTGACGCCGGCCTCGAAGTACGTGGCAGCGTCATGGCCTCGGACGCCTTCTTCCCGTTTCGCGACGGACTCGACCAGGCGGCCGAAGTCGGCGTCACCGCCGTGATCCAGCCGGGCGGCTCGATGCGCGATAAAGAAGTCATCGAGGCCGCCGACCAACACGGCATCGCCATGGTGTTCACCGGCATGCGCCATTTCCGGCATTAAGAGTTATCGCCGCAAAGACGCGAAGAACGCAAAGGAAAGCAAAAGGCAATAATGAGAATTCTCAGTTTTAGCTCACTTATGTTTTTTCTTTGCGTCCTTTGCGCCTTTGCGGTGAATATCAAAATATGAAAATTTTGATCGTCGGCGGCGGCGGTCGCGAGCATGCGCTGGCCTGGAAAATCGCGCAGTCACCCAAGGCCGAAAAGGTCTTCGTCGCGCCCGGCAACGCCGGCACCGCGCGTGAGGCCCGCTGTGAGAATATCGCCATCGGCGCGGAAGACGTGGATGGTCTGCTCGGGTTCGCGCAGCAGAACAAAATCGACCTCACCATCGTCGGCCCCGAGACACCGCTGGTGCTCGGCGTAGTAGACCGCTTCCGCGCCGCCGGCCTGCGCTGTTTCGGCCCGACCCGGGCCGCGGCGCAGCTCGAAGGCTCCAAGGCCTTTGCCAAGGATTTCCTGGCACGTCACCAAATCCCCACCGCGGCTTACGGCAACTTCACCGAGATCGAGGCCGCTCTGGACTACATCAACAAAGTCGGGGCGCCCATCGTGATCAAGGCCGATGGACTCGCGGCCGGCAAGGGCGTGATCATCGCGCGCACCACGCAGGAAGCCGGCGCGGCGGTACGCGACATGCTCGCGGGCAACGCCTTTGGCACGGCCGGCCAGCGCGTGGTGGTGGAAGAGTTTCTCGCCGGCGAGGAGGCCAGCTTCATCGTCATGGTGGACGGCGTACACATCCTGCCGCTCGCCACCTCGCAGGATCACAAGCGCGCCGGCGACGGCGACACCGGCCCCAACACCGGCGGCATGGGTGCCTATTCGCCGGCCCCGGTGGTGACGCCGGAAATCCACGCGCGCATCATGCGTGAAGTGATCGCGCCCACCGTGCGCGGCATGGCCGCGGCGGGACATCCTTACACCGGTTTTTTGTACGCCGGCGTCATGATCGCCGCCGACGGCTCCCCCAAGGTGCTCGAATACAACTGCCGCTTCGGCGACCCCGAGACCCAGCCGGTCATGCTACGGCTGCAATCGGATTTCATCGAGCTCATCGAGGCCGCGCTCGACGGCAAACTCGATCGGGTTCAGGCGCAATGGGACAACCGTGCCGCGCTCGGCGTGGTGATGGCCGCCGACGGCTATCCTGGTGCGTACCGCCAGGGTGATGTCATCTCCGGCCTGCCATCGAACTCAACAACCGACTGCAAGGTTTTTCATGCCGGGACCACGCTGAAAGACGGCGCGGTGGTCACCAGCGGCGGGCGGGTGTTGTGCGTCACCGCCCTGGGCGCTACAGTGAGCGCGGCTTCGATCCGCGCTTACGAAGCCGTGAAAAAAATCCAGTGGCGCGGCGTGCAGTACCGCCGCGACATCGGCTACCGCGCGATCGCGCGGGAGAAAAAGCAATAGACAGGATTAACAGGATTTTTCAGGATTTACAGGATTAATTCGGAATTCCTGCTCAAATCCAATTGCTTTAATCCTGTTAATCCTGAAAAATCCTGTTAATCCTGTGAAATAAATTTATGACCAAACCGTTCGTTGCCATCCTGATGGGTTCGGACTCGGACCTCGAAACCATGCAGACCACGATCGAGACACTCGACAAATTCCACATCGCCCGTGAAGTCCGGGTACTGTCGGCGCACCGTACCCCCGACGCCACCCATGCCTACGTCAAGGACGCGGATGCCCGGGGTTGCGCGGTATTCATCGCCGCCGCCGGCATGGCCGCCCACCTGGCCGGCACCGTCGCCGCAATCACCCACAAGCCCGTGATCGGCGTGCCCATGGCCACCGGCCCCTTGCATGGACAGGACGCGCTGCTCTCCATCGTGCAGATGCCGGGTGGGATACCCGTGGCCTGTGTCGCCATCGGCAAGGCCGGCGCCAAAAACGCCGCCTATCTCGCCGCGCAGATTCTCGCCCTGTCCGACAAGGAAATGGCGCAGCGCCTCGCGGACGAGCGTAAGGCCAACGCCGCGGAGATACTGGCCAAGGACAAGGCCATGCGTGAGAAACTCGCCAAATAATTGCGCTGGGTCACGGCGGTGCTGACCCGAGCGGCGCGCATCATTCAAACCGGTGGGGTTGTCGCCTACGCCACGGAATATTGTTTCGGCTTTGGCTGCGATCCCATGAACCGCGCGGCCGTGCGGCGGCTGTTGCGCATCAAGCGCCGGCCGGCCGACAAGGGCCTCATTCTCATTGCCGCCCATGCCGATCAACTGGCCGCTTACGTGGACAATATCCCGGCACAGGTGCGCGCCACTTGGCCCGGAGCGCAGACCTGGCTGCTGGAACCGCGCGACGGCGTACCCGGCTGGATTACCGGCGATCATGCGCGCATCGCCGTACGCGTGACCGCCCATGCCCAGGCCGCGGCCCTGTGCCGGGCCGCGGGCATGGCCATCGTCTCCACCAGCGCCAACCGCGCCGGGAGCGTACCGGCCCGGAGTTATCGCGAAGCCGCGCGCCGATTCAAGGGCGAGGTGGATTACATCTTGCCTGGGAGGGTGGGCGACGCCCCTGCACCTACGCCGATCCGCGACGGTGTCACTGGCGAATTGATACGCGCTGGATAATTTCAAATAGACAGGATTTACAGGATTTTGCAGGATTAACAAGATTAAAACATTTTGAAAATAATCCTGTGAATCCTGCAAAATCCTGTTAATCCTGTGAATTTGGTTTTTGTGAAAACTGCTCCGGATATCGCCGCCGTTAAAAACTACCTGCTCGAACTGCAGGAACGAATCTGCACGGCCCTGGAAAAAGCAGACGGCAAGGAAAAGTTCCGCGAAGACAGCTGGGACCGGCCCGAGGGCGGCGGCGGAATATCGCGGGTGCTTACCGACGGCGCGGTGTTCGAACAGGCCGGGGTAAATTTCTCGCATGTGCATGGAAAAAACCTGCCGCCGTCGGCCACGGCACACCGGCCGGAACTGGCCGGGCGTTCGTTCCAGGCGCTGGGCGTGTCGCTGGTGATCCACCCGCGCAATCCTTACGTGCCGACCTCGCACTGCAACGTACGCTTCTTCGTGGCCGAAAAAGCCGGGGCCGAACCGGTGTGGTGGTTCGGCGGCGGCTTCGATCTCACGCCGTACTACGGTTTCGAAGCGGACGCGATCCACTGGCAGCGCACGGCCAAGGCCGCCTGCGATCCGTTCGGGCCCGACTATTATTCCCGCTTCAAGCAATGGTGCGATGAATATTTTTTCCTGAAACACCGCAACGAACCGCGCGGCATCGGCGGGTTGTTCTTCGACGACTTCAGCGAAAAGAATTTCGCTCATGCCTTCGGTTTCATGCAGAGCGTGGGCGACCATTACCTCCCCGCCTACCTGCCGATCGTGCAGCGGCGCCACGCCACTCCCCATGGCGAGCGCGAGCGCGATTTTCAACTGTACCGCCGCGGACGCTACGTCGAGTTCAATCTGGTCTACGATCGCGGTACGCTGTTCGGGCTACAGTCCGGCGGACGCACCGAATCCATCCTGATGTCGCTGCCGCCGCTCGTGAAATGGCGCTACAACTGGAAACCGCCGGCGGGCACGCCCGAGGCTGAACTTTATGAAGTCTTCCTGAAACCCCGTGACTGGCTCGCGCCGGAGGCCACATGACCAATCAAACGCAGCTTCCCGAGCGCCATGCCACGTTGCGGCTGGTGCCCATGGTCAAGGATACCAACGCGGCCGGCGACATTTTCGGTGGCTGGGTGATGTCGCAGGTGGACATCGCCGGCTCCATCGCCGCCGCGCGCCGCGCCAGGGGTCGCGTGGTCACGGTGGCGGTCAATGCCTTTCACTTCGTGGCACCGGCCTATGTCAACGATTTGGTGAGCTTCTATTCCGACGTCGTCAAGGTGGGCACCACCTCGCTGACCGTGAACGTCGAGGTCTATGCCGAGCGCGGGCTGCTGTCGCCGAATCCGGGCGAGGTGGTCAAAATCACCGAGGCGGTATTGACCTACGTGGCCGTCGATGAAAACCGCCAAAAACGCCCCGTCCCCAAGGAATGAAACCCGGCTGCGGTGGGTGGACAGCGTGGCGCCGAGCCACTAGGCTCTTTTACATGATCCGCCATATCGCAAAGTATTGTCGCGCGCCGACCGGCGCCGGTCTCGCGTCCACGATCGCGCTGCTGATGCTTGTGACGGGTTTTGCGCCCGCGCTGTACGCGGCCAAGGCGCCGGTGCTGATGATCCTGGCGCATACCGAAGCCGGCAAAATGATTGAAACCGGGATCGAGACCAAGGGCGGCCTGGTAATTTCTCCGGAAAAAGGCAAACTGCAGCCGCAATGGATCATCCGCGCCGGTGAGGCCATCAAATCCAATTCCCGGCCGGGCGAACGGGCCGTCAATTTCTACCAGGGTTCCGGCAATCAAACCGTCCTGCTGTTCATCGTCAAGGCGCGCTACTACCCGAGCGACGACGGCAAGTGGGTCGCGCGCTTCCAATTAAACGAGGAACCGCTGGTAGTGCGGGTAAACGGCCGCTGGCAGCCGCTCAGCTCCGTCAAGGGCGTTCCCAACCTGATCGCGCGCACTGGCACGGCGCTGCCGAATGCCGAAGGCTATTTCTCCGCGCTCGAATTCGGCTTCACCACCGGCGCCATTTCCATCGACGCCTGGGCCGTTCAATAACCTATCCTCCGATTATTTACTTCTTCTTCGCCATCTCCAAAAACGGCGTGATCAGGTCCATCGGCAGCGGGAAGACGATAGTGTTGCTCCTGTCGTTAGCGATGCCGGCCAAGGTTTGCAAATAGCGCAACTGCAAGGCCTGTGGGCTCTTGCTGATCAGCTCGGCCGCCTGCACCAGCTTCTCGGCCGCCTGGAACTCGCCCTCGGCATGAATGACCTTGGCACGCCGCGTGCGCTCGGCCTCGGCCTGTTGCGCGATCGCGCGCACCATGGTCGGGTCGATGTCGATGTGTTTGATCTCCACCGTCGTCACCTTGATGCCCCAGGCATCGGTGGCGGCGTCGAGGATCTTCTGGATGTCGGTGTTGAGCTTGTCGCGCTCGGCCAGCATCTCGTCGAGCTCGTGCTTGCCAAGCACCGAACGTAGCGTGGTCTGGGCGAGCTGGTTAGTGGCGGAGTAGTAGTCCTCCACCTGGATGATCGCGCGCTGCGGGTCAATGACGCGGAAGAACACCACCGCGTTGACCTTCACCGACACGTTGTCGCGCGAGATCACGTCCTGCGGCGGCACGTCCATCACCACGATGCGCAGGTCGACCTTCACCATCGTCTGGATACCGGGCCAGATGACGATCAGACCCGGTCCCTTGACCTTCCAGAAGCGCCCGAGCATGAACACCACGCCGCGCTCGTATTCGCGCAAGATACGGAACGCCGAGAACACCAACAGCACGATAATGACCAGAACAAAACTCGATGTTGTGAGAAATCCCATTTAATTACCCTCCGGGTTATACGGCTCCACCGTCAGAATCAGGCCCTCGATTCCGACGACCTTCACTTTCTGTCCGCGCTTGAGCGCCGTGTCCGAACGCGCCTGCCATTCCTCGCTGTGCACGCGCACGCGTCCCGCGTCCTTGAAATTCTCCAGCGCCTCGCCGGGCGCGCCGATCATCTCTTCCTGTCCGCTGACCACGCGCTGCCTGCGCGCCTTCAGCGCCATGACCGCCACGCCGATGAAAAATGCCGCGCTCACCGCCGCCACCACGGCAATCAGCGGCCAGGTGACGGTATAGCCTTCGACGTCAGTATCCATGAGGATGATCGAGCCCACGACGAATGCGACCACGCCACCGATGCCAAGCGCGCCGAAGCTCGGCAGGAACGCCTCGGCCACCATGAAGACGATCCCGAGCAGGATCAGGCCGAGTCCGGCAAAGCTGATGGGCAATACCTGAAAGGCGTAGAGCGCGAGCAGCAGACAGATGCCGCCGACCACGCCCGGCAGCACGAAGCCCGGATTCCACAGCTCGAAGAACAGGCCGTAGATGCCGAGCAGCATCAGAATGTAGGCCACATTCGGGTCGGCGATGACAGCAAGCAGGCGGTTGCGCCAGTCGGGTTCGTAGACGTGAACTTGCAATCCTTCGGTCTTAAGCGTGAGGTCGCGGCCCTGCAGGTTCAGCTTGCGGCCGTCGAGTTTCTTGAGCAGATCGGCGCGGTCGGTGGCGATGAAGTCGGCCACGTTCTGCTTGACCGCCTCCTCCGCGGATATGGAGGCCGCTTCGCGCACCGCGCTTTCGGCCCACTCCACATTGCGCCCGCGCATTTGCGCCAGACCGCGGATGTAGGCGATGGCGTCATTCATCGTCTTTTCGTCCATGCCGGGTTTGCCCGCCTTGGCAGGTTTTTCCTTGCCGCCCTTCTGGTCCGGGGAATCTTTTTTGTCCTCCTTCTCCGGCGGTTTGGAGCCGCCGCCCGGATCGGGCACGCCGCCGATGTGCACCGGTGTCGCGGCGCCGACGTTGGTCGCGGGCGCCATGACGGCGATGTGCGAAGCCAGCAGAATATAGGCGCCGGCACTCGCGGCGCGCGCACCCGAGGGCGCGACGTAAGTGACCACCGGCACCGGCGAGGCGATGACGTCCTGGATGATCCTGCGCATGGCGGTGTCGAGCCCGCCGGGGGTGTCCATGCGCAGGATGACCAACACGGCGCCCTCGTCTTTCGCGCGCTCCAGGCCGCGATGCACATAGTCGCTGGTCGCCGGGCCGATGGCACCGTTGATGTTGAGCAGCACCACCTGTCCGGGCGTGACGGCGTCCTTGGCCAGCAGCAGCAGCGGCCAAGCCACGAGCAGCAAAAACAGGATACGCAGGCGTTTCATACGGCACACCTTACCAGACAATCGACCGGGGGGGAGAACCCGGCCCGGTTTCAGGGGAATCAGCGGCGCGCGCGCGCCTGATAGCGCAGGATAAATTCCAGAATCTCGAAACGGTTATAGGCCTCTTGCAGGCTCGCGCCCCACACGGTCGGGCCGTGGGAGCGGATCATGAGCGCGCTAATGGCCGGCGCGGTTTTGGCGAAGCGCTTGCGGATGTCGTCGGCGATGCGCGCAACATCGAGGACGTTTTCGAACAACGGCAGGTCGACTTTCGGGTTCTGCTCCCAGACATCAAAACCCTTGATCATCTCGATCGGCGTCAGCCGCAGCACCTTGGCGCCCTGCTTCGCGCGATCGGCGGCGAGACAGGCATCGACACTGTGACCGTGCAGGCAAGCGCGCGCGTTCGGGAACAGCGTATAGAGCGTGCGGTGAATGGCGATCTCGGCCGAGGGCTTGTTCTCCGGCCGCACGCGCTCGACAACCTCGCCGTCCTGCACGCGCATCAACAGAAAATCCAGTTCATCCAGCCGGCCCTTGGGCCGACCGCTCGCGGTGATCCAGAAATGATTGTCGTCCTCGCGCGCGGATAGATTGCCCGCCGTGCCCGCCATCCAGCCGCGTGCATGAAAATCGCGCGCGATTTCGACCAGCGCCGCGCGCGGCGGGAGATCATCGAACGTCAGGGCCATTGGGTTGTTGTTTCAAAATCGACCGGAGGGTTCATCCGCGATGATATTAGGCGGCCCTGATATAGGGGTCAATCCGACATGGGTGCATAGCTACGGCGTGACCGGCCAGTAGTTGTGTGAACCCACCTGCTGGGCTAGGCTGCTGCGCAGCTAAGATTTTAGTCGGAAGAAATAAGGGTAGCGTCCCCTTTTACTTCCGGTGAGCATGTACGCCATACCGGCGCCCTCCAGCCTGGCGCCGACATCGCGCAGCACGTCGAGCTCGCTCAGCACCCTTGACCCCAGGGATTAGCGGCAGCGGCGGGAAACACCCAGGGCGGTTTCAGATCATCGAATGTCAAACCCATTGGGTGGTTGTTTCAATATCGGCCGGATGGTTCATCCGCGAGATATTAGGCGGCCCTAATATAGGGGTCAATCCGGCACGCCTGCATAGCTACGGCGTGACCGGCCAGTAGTTGTGTGAACCCACCTGCTGGGCTAGGCTGCTGCGCAGCTAAGATTTTAGTCGGAAGAAATAAGGGTAGCGTCCCCTTTTACTCTTTTACTATCTGAACCAGTTTTCTCACTATGACTACGAACCCATCATTCAGCGCCGGGAACTGGATCGCCGCAAATTGCGTCGGCGCGCACCGCCTTCATTCCGAAACTGTCGGCGTAGTTTCCAACTTCACTTTGATGTGGAACTTCTTTGAAGGCACTGCGTGCCAAAACAACGCCAACATTCGAACGTTTGAGAGTCTCGCTGAAAAGATTTCCCAGCACGATCCACATCTTGAGGGGTTGGAGCAGGCAATCAAGTTCTGGACTTTTCGATACTGGACAGGTTCCGAGTTCATGGATCGGTTCAACGACTTGCGCTTTCGCCAAAACGACCGCCGAGATCATGTTGAGGCAGTGCTCCGAGGAGAAAAGAGCGATCTTGCCAGCCAACTCTTGGCGGTCATGATCATCGTGTACCGCCTCCGCAATAATCTCTTTCATGGCCTCAAGACGGTGGACATGCTGAACGATCAAGCTGCCAACCTCGATATGGCATGCAGAGCACTGGCCTCCGTACTGGAGGCTTCAGGAAACTACCTTGTTCAGAGGTAGGGTAAACCTAACCGGAAAAAACCTAGTTAGAGAGCAGTGATCGCTAATATTCTAGATGGCCAACATTAGAAACAATTCCTCTCTGACCCGGGTTTTTGATATGGGTAACTAACCAGCACCCTCCAGTCGGATTCAAACGCAATGGTCCACACAACGCTACGGAAACTGGATACCATCTATCCGCCTATAAATGGGTGGCAGAAGTTGCTTGACCATCTGGGCAAGACCGAAGCAGATGATGATCCGCTTCTAGTCCTTACCGTTCTCGATATCTGCGGTCTTGGAGATGCGGTTTGGTGCCTTGATGAAGCAGTAAAGGGCGCAGATCGTGTATTGGATTTGTATGATCGCCTCAAAGCCCCGGCTGAGGCAGATTATGAGCACAGCATCTCGCAAGCGCGTGCGGAGTACGACCGAATCGTCGTTGAGGCGCGAGCGCTCCTACAACGAGCCAAGGAGGTATCGTTGGCCGCTCTCGATTGTAGATATGACGCGGCAGAGCGGGATATCGCCAGTGCGGAAGCCGCGGCGTGGGCCGATATTGAGAACGGTGAAGATGAGACTGGGGTGGAATACGATCGTACGTATCGTAGAGAGATCGAGATTGCCTTCGATGGATACAGGCGACACACAGCCGCAGCAGGGTCGGTATTCAGTGATGCGAGAAGAAGAGCCGAGGCTGAATACTATCGCGTGATTGATGCGGCGCGTTCACAGTACGAGCACGTGAATGGACCTGCGGCCAAAGCACTGGGACTTGCTGAGGTGCAGGCGTTGCGCGAGGCGCTGGAAAGAGATAAAGGATGATGAAAAAGGGTAGCGTCCCCTTATTTTCTTTCCTTTTTTCCTTTCGAGCGGCATGTGAGACAACCCAATGATTGAATGGATTCAAAACCACGAGACAGTTCTCTGGTGGCTGGCCGCGGCGTCAATACTCGTTTTCAGTGCAACCTTGATCGTCGTGCCTACGTTGATAGTTCGAGTCCCTGCCGACTATTTCGTGCGTAAAAGGCGTACGGAGCCGTGGGTTGATCATCACCATCCCGTTGTACGGGCGATATTGGTGATAACTAAGAACGTCCTTGGCTTCGTTCTCGTTGTAGCCGGGATTATCATGCTGGTGCTCCCCGGCCAGGGTATTTTTACGATTCTCATCGGGATCACGTTGTTGAATTTTCCGGGCAAGTACCAGCTGGAACGGTGGATTGTATTGCGACGTCCGGTGCTTCGATCCATCAACTGGCTGCGGCGACGTGCGGGACGCCCCCCACTTATCGTTGAGTAATAATTTATTTTGCAGTGCTTGATGAAAAATAGGAGACGCCGATGTTTGAATGGCTGGCAAACCCCGAAGCGTGGATAGCGTTAGGTACGTTAACCGCGCTGGAGATCGTATTGGGCATCGACAACATTATTTTCATCTCGATCCTGGTGGGTCGTCTTCCCCGGAAACAGCGGGCTTTTGCGAGAAGAACCGGTCTTAGCCTCGCCATGATTACCCGCTTGGGCTTGCTGTTCTCTATTTCCTGGGTCATGGGACTGACCGAACCGTGGTTTACGATACTCAACCAGGCGATTTCAGGGCGCGATGTCATTCTGATTGGGGGCGGTCTGTTTCTTCTGGCCAAAGCCACGCATGAAATACATAACAGCCTGGAAGGGATAGAAGACAGCGGTAGCACGGTTGTCGCCGCCAGCCTGGGAATGGTGCTGGTGCAGATCGCGGTTCTGGATATTGTTTTCTCGCTGGATTCGGTGATAACGGCGGTCGGACTGGTCGAGCATGTTTCCATCATGGCCATCGCCATCATCCTGGCGGTCGTGGTTATGCTGTTTGCCGCCAAACCCATCGGGGATTTTGTCGATGGGCACCCTACGATCAAGATTCTGGCG
>JAUSDQ010000131.1 GCA_030650525.1 Sulfuricaulis sp. | reverse complement strand
GGTTCGGCCATTTCGCTCAAGATCAAAAGCAAGGTGCACGACGAACAAAGCACCTACCAGCGCATCGAGATCTACGAGACCGAAACCTTCGGCACGCTCATGACGCTCGATGGCCTGGTCATGGTCACCGACCGCGACAATTTCGTGTATCACGAGATGATGTCGCACCCGGCGCTGTTCACCCATCCCGATCCGAAACGGGTGCTGGTCATCGGCGGCGGCGACTGCGGCACGCTGCATGAAGTCCTGAAGCATAAAACGGTGACACTGGCCGAACAGGTCGAGCTGGACGAGCGCGTCACGCGGGTGTCAGAAAAGTTTTTTCCCGAATTGTGCGAATCGAATAACGATCCGCGCGCGCGGCTGCACTTTGCCGACGGGATTAAATGGGTGGCGGACGCCAAACCCGAAACCTACGACGTCATTATCATCGATTCGACCGACCCGGTGGGGCCGGCGGCCGGACTTTTCTCCGAGGCCTTTTACAAAAACTGTTTCCGGGCGCTGCGGCCAAACGGCGTCGTCGTCGGCCAGAGCGAATCGCCGCTGTTTCACGCCGACCTGATCCTGTCGGTACAAAAATCCTTCAAGGCGGCGGGATTTCGCGATGTCGCGACGTTGTTCTTCCCGCAGTGCACCTATCCGTCCGGCTGGTGGAGCGCCACCATGGCGGGCAAGGACATGGCGCTCGCGAACTTCCGTGCCCAGGACGCCGCCGCCAAGACGTTCGTCACGCGCTATTACAACCGCGACATCCATGCCGCGTCGCTGGCGAGTCCGGAATTCCTGCGGACCCGTTAAGCACCGATACATTATCTGCCCGCCTGGAATTGAACCCCAACGCCGTTCAGCGTATAAACGCACCGTCGTTACACTCACTGAAAACCTCTCAGATATCGGAATCTCCATGGAACCCAAAATTGCCCAGAAAGGCCCCTACGTCCTCGATCTCAAACCCGGTACCGACTGGTGGTGCGCCTGCGGCCACTCCAAGACCCAGCCTTTCTGCGACGGTTCGCATAAGGGCAGCAGTTTTGAGCCCATCAAATTGGAACTGGCCGAGGCGACTCAGGTGGCCATGTGCGGCTGCAAACACTCCCTCAAAAAACCTTTTTGCGACGGCTCGCACAAAAAGTTCTGATCGCCTGATGCCGCGAGTCGTGCACGGGAGATTGCCGGCACCGCCCATGACCGGACGCGGCAGGCAGCGCGCTCACGCATGAAGAAATTCACGCTGGTCCTCGGTTCAACGCTGATCGCGCTGGTGGCGCTGGCCGCCGTGGGATTGCCGTACTGGTTCGGCATGGAAGCGGAAAAGACCTACGGCGCCATGCTCGAACAACTGTCGAGCAGCAGCGGTCTGCAATTCACGGGCAAAAATTATGCACGCGGCTGGCTGAGTTCCACGGCCGAGACCGTCATCCGTCATCCGCAAATCCCCGTCGAGTTCACCGCCCAACACCGCATCAGCCACGGACCGCTGCCGCTCGACCGGATGCTGGAAGGCGATTGGCGCCTCACGCCGGTGCAGGCGCGCATCGCCAGTCAGATCACCCTGGCCGCGGTCGGACAACAAAAGCCCCTGAACCTGCCGCCGCTCTCCACCGAGACCACCTTCCGCCTGAATGGCGGCGGCACGGTGCACGCCGAAATGTCCCCGATCAAGACCACCGGTGCCAAAGGCGAGACCATCGATTGGCGCGGCATGAGCGCGGACATGACGTTCGACCGGGCGTGGCGCAAGATCCGGTTCGACGCGCTCGTGCCGTCGCTGACCGTAACCACTGCCGGGCAGCAGGGCGACATGACGCTGTCCAAGCTGTCCCTGCATTCCGACACGCAGGAAGGCATCGCGGGTTATTCCTTCGGTGACGCCAGCCTGAACGTCGGGCAACTCGAATTCGGCAATGCCGCCGGGCGCGTCGGCCTGAAGGGGTTCGCGCTCTCGTCCACGGCGCGCCCCGCCGGCGACAACGTCAGCCTGGTCATCCGTTACACACTCGATGAAGCTCAGGTCGCGGAGGAACGCTTCGGCCCCGGGCAACTAACGATCGAGGCGCGTAACCTGGATGCGGCGGCGCTGGTGAAATTCAAAAACGAGATCGACGCCCTCACCCGCGGCAACCTGCCTCCCGCGCAAGCGGGCATGATCGTGGCCGGGAAAGCCATGGAACTCATCGCGGTGCTGTCCAAAAAGGCCCCGGAAGTGGAAATCACGCAACTGAGCTTCAAGACCCGGGAAGGCGAGATCAGCGGCAAGGGGAAGTTTGTTCTTGACGGCCGGAAACGCGACATCGCCCAGAATCCGATGCAGATGCTGACGGCCTTCGCCGGCGAACTCGAGCTGGCCATTCCCGCCGCGGTGCTCAAGCGCCTGCTCACGCCGCAGATCCGCCAGGACATCGCGGCCTATCGCCAAAGCGGCGCCCTGACGGCGGATGACGTGGCCCATCTCGGCCCGGAAGCCATGGCGCAAATCGTTGACCGGGTGTTCCCGCAGTACCTGGCGCGGAACGAATTCACCCGCCTACTCATCGAGGAAAGCGGCGTCTACAAGCTCAGGCTCTCCATCCGCCAGGGACAATTGCTGATCAACGGCAAGCCGTGGCATGTCCCGACCCAGGTGGCGCTGGCCAGCTAAGGACCACTGATAAAGTCTTCCGCTCGCCCTGAGTCCGTTTGTGCTTCGACAGGCCTGTCCTGAGCGAAGTCGAAGGGCTCAGCACGAACGGACTTAATCAGAGCTTTCTCAGCAAAAAAAAACGGGCGCCAGAGGCGCCCGTCAAACTCTCACAGAAGGAAACTATTCTTCAAAGACGATAGGCCGACTCCCCGTGGGAAGTGGTGTCGAGGCCCTCGCGCTCTTCTTCCGGGGCGACACGCAGACCCACTGTCAAGTCGGCGATCTTGTAGGCAATGGCCGCGACCACACCCGACCAGACGATCGTGACTCCCACGGCCTTCGCCTGGATCAAGAATTGCGCGCCGATGCCCCCGAAACCCTGCTTCATCTCGAACCAGTTGTTGTAGAAGCCGGGTCCGCCGAGATCCGGCGAGTTGAACACGCCGGTAAGCAGCGCCCCGAGAATGCCACCGACCGCGTGCACGCCGAAGACGTCGAGCGAGTCGTCGGCCTTGAGCCAACGCTTGAGCTGGTTCACACCCCAGAGGCACACGAAGCCCGCGGCGGTGCCGATCACGAACGCGCCGGGGATGCCGACGTTGCCGGCGGCCGGCGTGATCGCCACCAGCCCTGCGACGGCGCCAGAAGCCGCACCGAGCATCGAGGGCTTGCTCTTGAAGATCCACTCGCCGAACGTCCATGCCAACACCGCGCAGGCGGTCGCCAGGAAGGTGTTCATGAAGGCGAGCGCGGCGGAGTTGTTCGCCTCGAGCGCGGAACCGGCGTTGAAGCCGAACCAGCCGACCCACAGCAGCGAGGCACCAATCATGGTCAGCGTCAGGTTATGCGGCGCCATGTGCTCCTTGCCGAAACCGATGCGCTTGCCAATCATGTAGGCGCCGACCAGGCCGGCGACACCGGCGTTGATGTGCACCACCGTGCCACCGGCAAAGTCGAGCGCGCCCCATTGCCAAAGCATACCCGCCTTGGCGTTCATGGCGTCCACGACATTGGCGGCGGTGTACGCATCCGGGCCGGGCCAGAACCAGACCATGTGCGCAATCGGTACGTACGCGAACGTGAACCACAGCACCATGAAGATCAGCACCGCGGAGAACTTCACGCGTTCGACGAATGCACCCAGGATCAGTGCGCCGGTGATGGCCGCGAACGTCGCCTGGAACGCCACGAACACGAGTTCGGGAATGGGTGTGTCCTTGCTGAAGGTGGCCGCCATGGAAAACGCGCCGCTGGCGGAGTCGAACGTGCCTTTGAGGAACAATCGGTCGAACCCGCCGAAGAAGGCCCCGAGTGAACCGCTGCCCTCGGTGAACGCGAGACTGTAGCCGTAGACGCACCACAGCACGGTGATCAGCGAGAACACCACGAACACCTGCATCAGCACCGAGAGCGCGTTCTTCGAGCGCACCATGCCGCCGTAGAACAGCGCCAGCGCCGGCACGCTCATCATCAGCACCAGCGCCGTGGACACCAGCATCCACGCCGTGTCGCCTTTATTCGGCGTGGGGGCAGCGGCCGCCGCCGGGGCGGCGGCCGGGGCTGATGCCGCGGGAGCCGCGGGAGCCGACGTTTGGTCGCCAAAAGCGAACAACGGCGACATGAGCAGCAGTACGACGCCGCAGGCGCCGAACAGCTTTTTCAAATTGAATGACGTAAACATGGAATTTTCTCCTGTATCAAAGCGCATCTTTGCCGGTTTCACCGGTGCGGATACGGACCACATGTTCGAGGTCGGTGACAAAGATTTTCCCATCGCCGATCTTGTCGGTGCGGGCCGCCTTGATGATCGCCTCGATGACGCGGTCCAACTGCTTGGCATCGATGGCGACCTCGAGTTTGACCTTGGGCAGAAAATCCACGACGTACTCCGCTCCGCGGTAAAGCTCGGTGTGACCTTTCTGCCGGCCGAAGCCTTTGACTTCGGTGACGGTCACGCCCTGCACGCCGACTTCGGCGAGCGCGTCGCGCACGTCGTCGAGCTTGAAGGGTTTGATGATTGCTGTAACGAATTTCATGTAGCCTCCTGTTTAGCTAACGGGGACACCGCGCTGTGCGATACCTCCCAACCTTTTTACATACATCTTGCGCCTACCCCACGAGGTTCGATGTGCGCTTCCAGCGCAAAAAACTTTGTCCACCCGCAGGCATCCGCGGCTCGGGCGGGGCCGGGGAATTCCGACGTATTGCACTTGCCTGTGCTGACTTAAAGATTCGTTGCCCCTGGTAACTCACTCCTCGCGCCACCTGCATTTAGCAGCTTCCATGCCAAACAATTTCGTATATATGAAACATACAGTTAAGCTATTTCTGAGACGCCATTTACGCTAACTTTGCACCATTATGGAGCGCGCCCCAAAGTGAACGCACTAATAACGCACATCTGAAAAGCGTTAGACAGCCAGGAGGCCACGCACGCCTTGCGCGTCCATATCACGTCCTAGTCCGGCCTGGATGACCTCGCCGCGCATCATCACGACGTAATGATCCGCCAAGCTGCGGGCAAAATCGTAGTACTGTTCCACCAGCAATATCGCCATGTCACCGCGTTGCGCCAGCGCACGGATGACGCGCTCAATATCCTTGATGATCGAGGGTTGGATGCCCTCGGTTGGCTCATCCAGGATCAGCAATTTGGGCCGGGTCAGCAGGGCGCGCGCAATGGCGAGTTGCTGCTGCTGGCCGCCGGACAGATCGCCGCCGCGCCGCCGACGCATCTCCTGCAGCACCGGAAACATCTCGAAGATTTCCGGTGGGATCTGTTGGGCGCGGGCCGGATGGGTGGCGAAACCGGTGAGCATGTTTTCCTCCACCGTCAGGCGCGGGAAAATCTCGCGCCCCTGGGGCACGTAGGCCACTCCCAGCCGGGCGCGCGCATGCGGCGCCAAAGCGGTGATGTCCTGCCCGTTGAAGTGCACGCTGCCGGAACGAACCGCCAGCAAGCCCATCAGGCACTTGAGCAGCGTGCTTTTGCCGACGCCGTTGCGACCGAGCACGGCGGTGCAGCCGCCGGTCGCGACCTCGAATCCAATATCGCGCAAGGTGTGGCTGCCACCGTAATAGTGATTGAGCCCTTTGATATCGAGCATAAATGAAGCCCTACTTCGTTCGTCCTGACATAAGATGGGAAGCCCTACTTCGTTCGTCTTGTCATAAATGATTAATTAGCGTCCCAGATAAACCTCGATCACGCGTTCGTCGTTCTGGATTCGTTCCATCGGTCCCTCGGCCAGGACCCGGCCCTCGTGCAACACCGTCACCTTGCGCGCGATGCTGCTCACGAACTCCATGTCATGCTCGACCACCATGATGGTGTGCTGGCCGGCCAGGCTTTGCAGCAGCTCCGCGGTGCGCGCGGTTTCCTCATCGGTCATGCCCGCGACCGGCTCGTCGAGCAGCAGGATTTGCGGATCCTGCATCAGCAGCATGCCGATCTCGAGCCATTGCTTCTGACCGTGCGACAGCAGCCCCGCGAGCGCGTCGGCGCGGTCGGCGAGGCGGATGCGTGTGAGCATTTCCTGCACCCGGTTAACCTGCTCAGAACTCAGACGATTGAATAGCGTGGCCCACACGCCCTTGTCGGCCTTCATCGCCAGCTCCAGGTTCTCGGCCACCGTGTGGCTCTCGAAGACCGTCGGTTTCTGGAACTTGCGCCCGATGCCGATGCGCGCGATCTCAAACTCGGTCAGGCGGGTGAGGTCGATGGTCTGGCCGAGGAACACCTCGCCGGTGTCAGGGTGGGTCTTGCCGGTGATGACGTCCATCATGGTGGTCTTGCCGGCGCCATTCGGACCGATGACGCAGCGCAATTCACCGGCATCGAGCGCGAACGACAGGTCGTTCAGGGCCTTGAAGCCGTCGAAGCTCACGCTCACGTTCTCCACGTACAGGATCGGGCCGTGCGAGACGTCGATCGCGCCCGGCGTGGCCACATGCGCCAGGCCGGTGGCGTCGCCACTCGGGGTGATGGCAAGATCGGCCGCGGGCGTCATGACTGGCTCCCGCGCCAGCGCGCGCGCAAGCCCATGACACCCTTGGGCAGGAACAGCGTCACGCCGATGAACAGCGCGCCCAGGAAGTACAGCCAGAAATCCGGGAACGCCATGGTGAACCAGCTCTTGGCGCCGTTCACCAGACCGGCGCCGAGCAACGGCCCCACGAGCGTGCCGCGCCCGCCGACCGCCACCCACACGGCGATCTCGATCGAATTGGCCGGCGACATCTCGCTCGGGTTAATGATACCGACCTGCGGAACGTACAAGGCACCGGCGATGCCGCACAGCACCGCCGACAGGGTCCAGACGAACAACTTGTAATCGCGCGTGTTGTAGCCCGAGAACATGGCGCGCCCCTCGGCGTCGCGGATCGCGGCCAGCACGCGCCCGAACTTGGATGTCACCAGATAGCGGCACAGCAGCAGCGCCAGCATCAGAAACAGGCCGGTGACGGCGAACAGCGCGGTCTTGGTGGCGGGATCGGCGAGCGGAAAACCGAGAATCCGCTTGAAGTCAGTGAAGCCGTTATTGCCGCCGAACCCGGTATCGTTGCGGAAAAACAGCAACATGCTGGCGAAGGTGAGCGCCTGGGTGATGATCGAGAAGTACACGCCCTTGATGCGCGAGCGGAACGCAAACCAGCCGAACACATACGCGAGCAAGCCGGGCACCAGCACCACCTTCAGTAGCGCGAGCCAGAAATACTCGCTGCCCGCCCAATACCACGGAAACTCCTTCCAATCGAGGAACACCATGTAATCGGGGAGATGACTCCGGTACTGGCCTTCGGTGCCGATTGCGCGCATGAGGTACATGCCCATGGCGTAGCCGCCAAGCGCGAAGAACAATCCGTGGCCAAGGCTCAGAATGCCGGCGTAGCCCCAGATCAGATCCATGGCCAACGCCACCAGCGCGTAGCACATGATCTTGCCGGTCAACAACACGTAGTAATCGGACAGATACAGCGCGTGCTGCGGCGGCAACAGGCGCAGCAAGGGGATGACGACCAGCACCACGGCAGCGAAACCGCCGAGCACCAGCCAGCCGCGCGCGCCGTACAACCGTGTGAAATATTTCGTAATCGGACCCATGCCTCAGGTCTCGACGCTTCGACCCTTGAGGGCGAACAGACCCTGCGGCCGCTTCTGGATGAAGAGAATAATGAACACCAGCACAATAATCTTGCCGAGCACCGCGCCGGCATAGGGTTCAAGCAATTTGTTGATTTCGCCCAGGCCAAACGCGGCGATGACGGTCCCGGCAAGCTGCCCCACCCCGCCCAGCACCACCACCATGAACGAATCCACGATATAGCTCTGGCCGAGGTCCGGCCCGACGTTACCGATCTGCGAAAGCGCCACGCCGCCGAGACCGGCGATGCCACTACCGAGGCCGAAGGTCAGGGCGTCCACGCGCGGCGTGGGGATGCCCATGCAATCGGCCATGTTGCGGTTCTGGGTGACCGCGCGCAGATACAAGCCGAGCCGGGTCCGGTTCAGCAACAGCCAGACCAGAAACACCACGAAGGCGGCGAACAACACGATCACCACGCGGTTGTACGCCAGCACCACGCCGCCCCCAAGGGAATAACCGCCCGACATCCATACCGGGTTCTCGACCTCCACGTTCTGCGCGCCGAACAGCATGCGCACCAGCTGGATCAGGATCAGGCTGATACCCCAGGTGGTGAGCAGGGTCTCGAGCGGCCGGCCGTACAGGTGGCGGATGACGCCGCGTTCCAGCACGATGCCGATGAGCGCGCAGACCACGAACGCCGCCGGCACCGCCACGGCCAGATAAGCGTCGAAGGCACCGGGAAGATAATGGCGGAACAGCGTCTGCACCCCGTAGGTAGTGTAGGCACCGATCATCAGCATCTCGCCATGGGCCATGTTAATGATGCCCATGAGGCCAAAGGTGATGGCGAGCCCGAGCGCGGCGAGTAGCAGCACACTGCCGAGACTCAGGCCGTAGAACAGGGTGCCGATCGCCTGCGGCACGACCGCGCGGCTGTCGATGGCGCGGATCGCTTGCTGCGCCTCCGCACGCACGGCCTGGTCGGGCTCAACGAACCCACCGTCCGGATTCTTATCGAGCAGCACCGTTAGCATCTGCTTGGTCTGGGGGTTTTCGCTTAAGGCCAACATCTGCACCGCTTGGCGGCGGCGTGCGGCATCGGGACTCTTGAGCGCAATCGAGGCGCTCGCCTGTACCAGTAGCGCCTTCACTTCGGGGTCGGTTTCCTTTGCGAGCGCGCGGTCTATGAGCGGCAGCATCTCCGCGCTGGCGTCCGCAGCCACCGCCTTGGCCGCCGCCAGGCGTGCGTCGCGCTGGGGCGCCACCAACCTGAGCGAGGCCATCGCGCTATCGAGCGCGCCACGAATGCGATTGTTGACGACAATGGATACGAGTTGGTCCGGCGGCGCGTCGACTGCTTCGCCGGTGACCGCGTCTTTCGCGCCACTCGCGTCGACGATGACCACGCGGCCGTTGAAAATCTGCAAGCCATCGTCCTGCATCGCCTTGAACAACGGAATCGCCGCGGCGTCACCCTCGGTGACCAGCCGGTTGATCGCCTCGAGCTTGAGGTCGCCGTCTTCCGCCGCCAGTTGCTTGACGGCGGCCGGGTCCAGCGCCTGGGCGGCCGGCATGACACCGACGAGCCACAGCAGGACAAACGCTATCCTCGACCAAGCGATCCGGGGCATCTGTAAACCTGAATGATTCTTTTTGGGTCCCGCGAGTTTGCCACGGAACACCCAGAAAAGGCAGGCGCCGACGGCGCCTGCCTGGCGACGTTACTTCTTTTCCGGTTCGTCTTTCTTCACATCGTTACCGGCAATATATGGACTCCAGGGCTTGGCCTTGATCGGGCCCGGTGTCTTCCATACCACGTTGAACTGACCGTCGGCCTTTACTTCGCCGATAAACACCGGCTTGTGCAGGTGATGGTTTTTCGGGTCCATCGTCGAGATGAAGCCGCCCGGTGCCTTGAAGGTCTGGCCGGCCATGGCCGCGATGACCTTGTCGGTGTCGGTAGACTTGGCCTTCTCGACCGCCTGCTTCCACATGTGGATGCCGATGTAGGTGGCTTCCATCGGGTCGTTGGTCAGCGGCTTGCTGCTGTGGCCCGGCAGGTTCTTCTTCTTGGCGTAGTCGGCCCACTTCTTGGTGAACTCGGTATTGGTCGGGTTCTTGAGCGACATGAAGTAGTTCCAGGCCGCGAGGTGACCGACCAGTGGCTTGGTGTCGACGCCGCGCAACTCTTCTTCGCCGACCGAGAACGCCACCACCGGCACGTCCTTGGCCTTCAGGCCCTGGTTGCCCAGTTCCTTGTAGAACGGCACGTTCGAATCGCCGTTGATGGTCGAGATCACCGCGGTCTTGCCGCCGGCCGAGAACTTCTTGATGTTGGCGACGATCGTCTGGTAGTCGCTGTGACCGAACGGCGTGTACACCTCCTCGATGTCCTTCTCGGCCACGCCCTTCGACTTCAGGAACGCGCGCAGGATCTTGTTGGTGGTACGCGGATAGACGTAGTCGGTGCCGAGCAGGAACCAGCGCTTGGCCCCGCCGCCGTCCTTGCTCATGAGATACTCGACCGCCGGGATCGCCTGCTGGTTGGGCGCGGCACCGGTGTAAAACACATTTTTGGAAAGTTCTTCACCCTCGTACTGCACCGGGTAGAACAGCAAGCCGTTGAGTTCCTCAAACACCGGCAATACCGACTTGCGCGACACCGAGGTCCAGCAACCGAAGGTCACTGCGACCTTGTCCTGGGAGAGCAACTGGCGCGCCTTTTCGGCGA
>JAUSDQ010000268.1 GCA_030650525.1 Sulfuricaulis sp. | reverse complement strand
GGAAATGTCGGCCGGCGTGATCTTGTTCATCACCTCAGCGGCGGTGTAGCCCAGCATGCGCTCGGCGCCGACGTTGAAGATCTGGATGACGCCCTTGGCGTCGGTGGCGATACTCGAGAAGTTGGCGCTGTTGAAAATCGCCCGCTGCAGGGCCCCGGTTGTAAGCAAAGCCTCCTGACGCCGGACCTCGGTGATGCCTTCCGCTGTGCCGGCAGCGGGGTTGAGAATGACGGGTTTGCGGATTTTTTTGGACATGGCCGACCTCTGTTAAAGCGCGAATTAGTCTGGCGGATCGCGTGGCCAAAGGTGCGAGCAGCACCTCACCTACTTATACGCCCATCCTGCGCAGAAAGATGCCTGCTTTTGCCTGCAGACGCTGGGGGAGTAGAGTGAGTCCATGGATGAATTTTGAGCAATCATCTCTAATCATAGCGATCAAGCCCGCCGCTCTCCGTGTGCTATCGCACATAAGGCGGAGATTTTATGCAAAGCGTGAAGCAGGGCGAAGGGTTAACCGTGACTAAAGGTGCTTTTAAGTAAGCGCCATTCGGGGCAGTGCCATTATTTTCACTTCGACCGAGTGATCCTGGCGGTCGTCAACCAGAGGAATGGCCTGGTCGTGGCGTTCAACGCCATCCACTGTCACGCTCATCGCGCCGATGTTCGCATCATCGGCAGCGCGCGTTTGCGTGACGACGATATGGTAGACCGTCTCCCGATACCGGTAGTGCATCGTGAAGGTCTTCCAATCCGCTGGCAGGCACGGCGCGCAATGCAGTTTGTCCACTTCCAGCCTTAAGCCCAGGAGCGATTCCACGATCAGCCGATACATCCAGCCGGCCGAGCCTGTGTACCAGGTCCATCCTCCGCGGCCGGTGTGCGGCGTGAGCGCATAGACATCGGCGGCGGCGACGTAGGGTTCGACTTTGTAGCGCGCTACATCCTCCGCGGATAATCCATGATTGACCGGGTTAATCATGTCCATCAGTTCCCAGGCGCGCCGGCGGTCGCCTAATCGGGCAAACGCCATGGCCGCCCAGATCGCCGCATGCGTGTACTGCCCGCCATTCTCGCGCACGCCCGGGACGTATCCTTTTATATAGCCGGGGTTCAACGGCGACTTGTCGAACGGCGGATCCAACAGTTGGATCAGCGCATGTTCGCGGCGCACGAGGCGCCGATCCACTGCATCCATGGCCAGGCGTGCGCGCTGGATATCGCCCGCCCCGGATAGCACCGCCCAGCTTTGCGAAATGGAATCAATCTGGCATTCGGGGTTGGCGGCCGATCCCAGCGGCGTGCCGTCGTCGAAGTAGGCGCGGCGGTACCATGCGCCATCCCAGCCATGTTCTTCGATATTCAGGTGTAGCTGTTCCGCCTCTTTCTGACAACGTTCGGCCAAGGAGGAGTCACCCTGCTGGCGCGCCATCGCGGTGAACTGCGTGAGCACGGTGTGCAGGAAAAATCCCAACCACACGCTTTCGCCTTTGCCGTGATTGCCCACCAGATTCATGCCGTCGTTCCAGTCGCCGGTGCCCATGAGCGGCAGGCCGTGCTCGCCCAACCGGAGTCCTCTCTGAATGGCGCGCACACAATGCTGGTACAGGCTAGCCGCCTCGCCAGACCGGCCGGGGAGATCATAATAAGAGTCGTCCTCGGCGTTGACCGGGCGGCCTTCGAGGAAATGAACGGGTTCATCCAGCACCCCGGTGTCGCCGGTGGTCAGCACATAGCGGCACATCGCTAACGGCAGCCACAGGTAATCATCCGAACAATGCGTACGCACGCCACGGCCCGCTGGCGGATGCCACCAATGCTGAACATCGCCCTCCACGAACTGACGGCTGGCGCACAGCAGCAGT
>JAUSDQ010000130.1 GCA_030650525.1 Sulfuricaulis sp. | reverse complement strand
CTAACGAATGAAAGGGACTTCCCCGTCCCGAGCAAGCGGCGGTGAAGCCGCACGGCAACTAAGTGCCAAGATGGTGTTTGGTGAATCCATCAACAACCTCGAGGGGGGAAGTCCATGAAGATTATGAACGTAGGGATTGATCTTGCCAAGAATGTGTTCGCGGTGCATGGGGTCGATGAAAACGGCAAGGCGGTGTTGGTGCGTCCCAGTGTGCGGCGCGAGCAACTGCTGGAGCTGGTGGCCAAGCTGCCACCGTGTGTGATTGGCATGGAGGCCTGCTCGGGCGGGCACCACTGGGCGCGCGCCTTTACTGCCCTGGGCCACACCCCAAAACTAATGGCGCCCAAGTTCGTGGCGCCCTATCGCATGTCTGGGCGTCGCGGTAAGAACGACGCGGCCGATGCCGCGGCGATCTGCGAGGCGGTGCAGCGCCCCAACATGCGTTTTGTGCCCATCAAGGACATCGATCAACAAGGGGTGCTGTGTATTCACCGAGTGCGCCAGGGGTTTGTCGAGGAGCGTACCGCCACCATTAACCGCATACGCGGATTGATGAGCGAATTTGGCATTGTGTTGCCCAAGAAGGCCGACACGGTACGCAAGCAGGCCGCCGATGCGCTGGAGACTCTGCCCGGCTGGGCCAAGCGCGCCATCGACGACCTGCTTACTCATTTGCAAACGCTGGATGAACGCGTCACCGAGTACGACGGGCATATCAAGGAACTGGCAAAAGCCGATGCGCGCTCGGTGCGCTTGATGAAAATGCCCGGCATCGGCGCGATCACCGCCAGCGCGTTGACCGCGTCGATCGGCAATGGGCACGACTTCAAGTGTGGCCGTCAGCTCTCGGCCTGGCTGGGTCTGGTGCCCGGGCAGTACGGCTCGGGCGGGGTGGTGCGTCTGGGCTACATCACCAAGGCGGGGGATCCGTACCTGCGCACACTTCTCATCTTGGGTGCCAGATCGGTGCTCGCCACGGCGGGCACCAAGACCGACCGCATGAGCCGTTGGGCGACATCGGTGTATGAACGCCGCGGCTATGGCAAGGCGCTGGTGGCCATCGCTGCCAAGAACGCGCGCATCGCCTGGGCGCTATTGGCCAAGGGCGAGCAATTCACTAAGCCAGCTTGAGTGCGTCACCGATCTCGCGATCACCTTATTGCGGCTGAGCCAAGACACAATTGCCTATAGAGGAGGAAGCACAGGGATCAAGACTTGCAGTGCCAGTAAGTCAAGCGTAGGCGTTTATCGTTGATGAGCAAGGTTGGACCTGCGCGGGGAATGCCTGATGAACACTAGAGGACGATGTTTGATCCCGACTAACGAATGAGGCCCCCGCGCGCGTCTTTCATCAGGGTCCGTGGCATGTTCGATCGCCACAAAAGACCGTTTGTAGTTACGCAGTCCTACACCTTGTTTGCAGCAATCAACGCATCGCTGGACCACGCTGGGCTGATCGTCGGTGCTGAGAGTGTGTGAAAAAATCGACAAATCGAGATTTCTGGCAAAACGGGTTCCAACTGGCTACGATCTGCATTGACGGCCTCTCAGAATCGCCCAGGATCGATTTGTTTGTATGCGGTAAGGGGTATGGACACCCCTGAAAACGGCCAAAACTTCCGCCATCGATTTTTTTCACGGCCTCTGCGTTGTTTGCAATCGCCGGCAGTGTGACCTGTTGGCCGGGAAACTATTTGCTTGACAAGCGGGGAAGCCCTTGTAGTTCACGTTCAAAGGCGCGCCAAGGACGATGGCGGAATACATGATGACCGCTCAGGCGCGTCCTTTGCAACGTGTTGTTCGGCGTCGATTGTGGTTTACGCTGGTCATTGAGATATCTAGCGCCGGCCACCACCATAACCGGGCTTCCTGTGTTGGTGCCGAACTATGAGAATTCGAATTCTGTTTTCGAGATCTCGGTACACGACCGAATAAGGGAAGACCCGAAGCGGAAATGCTCGTCGTCCTTTAGTCGTTGGCGTGCCGAGTCCCGGGTGTTGAACCAGAAGCTCGGCGACACGTTCGAATTCCTTGAGAAAGCGACTTGCAACAGCGTGCCCCGCGCTTCCAACGTAGAAGTCCAATGCGTCGGCGACGTCCTGCTCCGCTCCGGGGTGGATCGAGTAGGTCACCGAGGAAGCCTTGCCCGTAACCGAGCAATGGCTTCGTGTCCAGGTACCACCGCGACAGAACCTGACTCCAGCTCGGCTTCCCGTCGATCCGCCTCCCGTTCCCAGGCGTCCTCTACTTCTGGGTCCAAGTCAAGACTGGCAATCAGCCGCTCAAGCAGGTGCGACCGGTCTGCGGCTTCTAGCTTCAGGACTTCAGCTTCCAAAACTTCGAGGTTCGTGCTCATGCTGATCTCCAGGGCGGTAGGCGCCCGATAGCCCGTAGCTTGCCACACCAAGCCAAGCGATGGACAAGGCGATTCGGCCGAAGCAGGCTGCCTGGCCTCGCCGCCGAACTCGAAGTCGCCCTCCTAAAAGGGGCATTATAAGACCCAAAAAGTGGGGTCTAGCACGGTCAGGTTACGCTCAAG
>JAUSDQ010000263.1 GCA_030650525.1 Sulfuricaulis sp. | reverse complement strand
ACTGCTGTCGTTCGAACGCTCGCGCTAGTATTACGGTGCCACAAAATTACAAAGGAACTCCTTCCCCCTTGACGGGGGAAGGTTGGGATGGGGGTGAAAAAGTTGAGAGTCATGGCAATTCTCACCCCCACCCTGGCCCGCGGAGGGCGGAACAGGTTCCGTCGGCTTGCCGATGGATGTGACCCCGCAGCGGGATGCAAGGCGCCGGATATCCGCGTGCTATTGTACGCCTTCACGGTCGCATCCCGTAAACGGGTCCCTGCTCCACGTTCCGGCGCACCTCCCCCGTCAAGGGGGCTAATCCGTAATCACGCTGGACAAGGGGAAATTTTTCCGCTATTCTGTGCGGCGTGCTCATTGCTGGCAGAGATTTCAGTGACGAGATTCTAGCGCGCATTCGCGAGACGGTACAGACTCGTGCGGATCTGACGCGCGGGGCGTTGGCGCGCCAAGTGTGCGATTGGTTCGACTGGCGCGGTGCAGATGGGCGGCCCAAGGAAATCAGTTGTCGGGTCACGCTCAACAAACTTGAGCAGCGCGGATTGATCGAGTTGCCACCGGCGCGGCCGGTGAGCTTCGCGCCGCGCACGCCGCGGCCGGCGCAGCCCGCGCCGCGGTGGCCCTGCATCGAGACGAGCCTGTCGAAGGTGCGCGGTATCGAGTTGGTGGTGGTCAACGGAGATCGTGAATTATCGCGGCAGTGGTGCTCGATGATGCAGGCACATCATCCGTTGGGCGACGGGCCGCTGTGCGGAGCGCAGTTGCGCTATCTGATTCGCAGTGCGCAAGGCGTGGTGGGGGGCTTGAGTTTCAGTGCGCCGGCCTGGCGGCTGGGCGTGCGCGATGCCTGGATCGGCTGGACCGAGAGCATGCGCGCGGCACGGCTCACGCAGGTGGTGGGCAATACGAGATTTTTGATCCTGCCCTCGGTGAAGGTCAAGAACTTGGCCTCGCATGTACTGGGGTTGGCCACCCAACGGCTGGCCGGGGATTGGCAGGTGCGCTACGGCGAGCGCGTGCTGCTGGTAGAAACCTTTGTGGACACGAGTCGCTATGAAGGCACCTGCTATCGGGCGGCGAATTGGATCGACCTGGGGATCACTCAAGGCCGCGGGCGCCAGGACCGAGAACGCACGGCGCGGTTGGCTGCTAAACGGGTGCTGGTCTACCCCTTGCAGCGCCATTGGCGCAAAATCCTGAGCGCGCCGCTGCACTGGCCGCGTATCGTGCCCAGCGCCCGTGCGCAGCCCCCGGCGGATTGGGCCGAGGAAGAGTTTGGGCGCTGTCGATTGTCTGCGCCGCTGACCCAACGCGTGCTCAGGGTGGCGCGCGACTTTTATGCTCGCCCCCAGGCGACGATTCCGCACGCCTGCAACGGCGATACGGCGAGCATCAACGGGGCTTATCGTTTATTTGCGCACGAGGACACGAACATCGAGACGCTGTTGCAGTCGCATTACGCGGCCACCGAGGAGCGCATCGGCCAGCATGCGGGCGAGGTCATCTTAGTGGCGCAAGACACCACCTCGCTCAACTATACCCATCTGGCGCATACGCTGGGCTTGGGGCCCATTGGCACTCAAGCCGATGGGGCTCAGGGGCTGCATCTGCACAGCTCCTGGGCCATGAGCACGCAAGGGTTGCCGTTGGGCTTTGTCGATGCGCAGTGCTGGGCGCGCGATGCCGAGGAGTTCGGTAAGAAAGCGCTGCGCCATGACTTGCCCATCGAACAGAAGGAAAGCTATCGGTGGATTAAGGGCTACCGGGCGCTGGCCGCGGTTCAGCAGCGCCACCCGGGCGTGACGCTGGTGAGCATGGGCGACCGGGAAGCCGATATCTACGAGCTGTTTGACGAGGCTGCCCAAGACCCGAGCGGGCCGAAGCTGCTCATCCGCGCCAAGCACGACCGGGCGCTCGAAGACGAGACCGCGCGGCTGTTCAAGACGATCGCCGCGCAGCCCATCGCGGGTTATCTGCACGTACAGATACCGCGGCAGAAGGATCGCCCGGCGCGGGAGGCCAAGCTCGCGATTCGGTTTGCCACGCTCAATGTGTGCCCGCCACACGGCAAAGCAGACCTGCCCGTGCTGCCGATGCAAGCGGTGCATGCGCTGGAAGAAGGCGCCCCCAAAGGGGAAGAGCCAGTGGATTGGCAACTGCTCACCACGCTGCCTGTGCACGACTTCGAGCAGGCTACCGAGAAGGTGCAATGGTATACGCAGCGCTGGGGGATCGAAGTATTCCATCGCACGCTCAAGAGCGGCTGCCGCATCGAAGATCGCCAGCTCGGCGATGCCGAGCGGCTGGAAGCGTGTCTGGCCATCGACATGGTGGTGGCTTGGCGCATCTGCCACCTGGTCAAGCTCGGGCGCGAAGTGCCTCATCTTCCGGCCACTGTTTATTTCGAGGAAGCTGAATGGAAAGCCCTATGTGCCTACAGCACCAAGAAGCCGCTGCCTCCGCCCCAGCCGCCCACCTTGGGTAAAGCCATCCATATGGTGGCTCAGCTGGGCGGTTTCCGGGGACGTAAATCCGATGGTGATCCAGGCGCCGAAGTCATGTGGCGCGGCTTACAACACCTCGATGACATCACCGAGACTTGGCGGGTGCTGCAAGGACACTGCCAGCAACTGCCACGCCGTAACGACGAGCTCACCGAAGCCTTGCGCGTGGCGATGACCCGCGGCCCATGATCGACACGGCACGTATCAGACTGTCGCTAACCTGAAGTTCCTGCTGAATTCTGGCGCAATTTCCTTGTAGTCCATGGACTTGATTACATTTCAGGTGTTTGGTTTCTGGCTACATTTGAATGGTGTCGAGCAGATGCAAGGCGCGTTGCTGTGAAGCGTTGGGAGTGGTGGTGATATTGAAGGTTGGCGCATTCTGATCAGACTCTGGGGTGCGGCAGGTGTTACGCACGATGGTAGCGAGGTCCTCAAGCAAGGTGCGAAAGCTGTGCGCCGGAGTGCCATCCTCAAGGGTGTGACTGGTGATCTTGGCCAGCGCGGCTTTGGAGCGTTTGGCCGGAGCGACGGGATCGCGGGTGGCTTTGGCTTGCTGGTCCTCGTCGGCAAAGAGGATTTCACGCCAAGCTTCGAGCATATGCCACTCGATGTAGAAGGCGAGCATGCAAAGGAAGATGTGGGCGCGCACCCGCTTGGCGAGCCGATGGTGAATAGGGCGCACTTTCAGGTCGACGGTTTTGATCGAGCGAAAGGCACGTTCGACTTGGGAGAGCAACTTGTAGCTGCGCACGACCTGCGAGCTGTCCATCTCGCGTGCAGGCAAGGGCGTGCGTAGGACATAGATGCCGTCCAAAGTGGCTTCACTGCTGACTTGGTCTTCACGGATGAGCCAAGCGAATCGCTTTGGCTCGATCTGGATCTCGAAGTGTTTGGCCACTTTGTACTTATTGAGTACTCGTCCCACGCGCAGCCCAATGCGATCGCTCCCGGCGAGCTTTTTATCCTCGACCATGCCACGTACTTTCTCAAGCTCGACGACGGTTGCCTCGATAAGTTCGCGCCGTTTGTGGGCGCGCAACTTCGCAAGCTCAGGGTTGCGACAGGCGATGAGCCGCTCGTTGGGAAACTCGGGGTGAGTGAACTCGAACAGATTGCACTCGTCAAATAGCCCAAGCTGCAGGCCGCCTTGTTCGAGCAAAGAGCGAATCTGCACGCTCTTGAGCGCTGTAATCCAGCTCACCGCATCCATCTCACGTAGCTCTTGGATACTCTTGTGCGAGATCATCCCGCGGTCGCCTACGATCACGACCGTGTCGATGGCGAACTCCTCGCGCAGGCGTTTCACCTGGGGTAACAGGGTTTTGCTGTCGGCCGTATTGCCTTCGTAGACCGACACGCTCACCGGGCAGCCGCGAGGGTCGGTGAGTAGTCCGTAGTTGACCTGGAGCTTGTTCTTCTTGCGGTCACGATTGTAGCCAAGCTTCGCCAGCGGGCAGCAGCTGCCCTCGAAATAGCTCGAAGACAGGTCATAGAGCACCAGTCCCCCTGCGCGTAGATGTCGGGCGGCGAGTTTTTTCTCGATGTTGCTTTGACGCAAGAGCAGCCAATCCATCGCCTCATAGAGTTGGTTCTCGTCGGCCTGGGTGACGCCAAACTCCTCGGCGAGCGTGCTGGTGTGCCACCAGCGGGTGGTGGCAAGCTTGGTGTGCGGGGCCACCACGCGTGCTGCGATCATCGCGCACACCAGATCGCGCTGAGGGCTGGGACGCGAGGCGATGAGCGATTCGAACTCGAGCCTGCGCATGGCTACACGCAGCGCTTGCACCGGGCCATGCGAGCGTGAGCAAACCGCTTCGAACATCGAGGCGACCGGGCGTACCGATTCCCCGCGAAGCACCGCGCGAATGGCGAGGATCTGCGCATCCGACAGTGAGGACAGATTGGCAAGGGTGTGTTTGCGCACCCGCTTGCCTTCGCGAACGGACTCGCGTAGCAAGTAGGCTGGGCGCGAGCCTCGGTTCGGAACGATATCGATATGCATGGCCACATAATACACATAGTACATACCTATGTCAACAATATTACATGGCTACGTTATGCACCCAAAAAAACCGCGCTAACTCTCCGATATCTATCGAGTTTCTACCCTTTGAACAG
>JAUSDQ010000254.1 GCA_030650525.1 Sulfuricaulis sp. | reverse complement strand
TGCGTTCCGTCCGACGCCGATGCGGCTGGATCTGGATTTGCCGGCTGGTAGCGTGACCTGTCCAACCAGGACGCCGTTCGCATAGAGTTGCAGCACGCTTCCGGTAAAGACACCTGCGACGTGCGACCACTGATTCAGCGGGATCGGGCTCGAGCTTGGGGCCGAATACCACCGGTTTCCGGCCAATCCGCGCAGCACTTGTGGATACTGCCCCTTCATCTGCAGCACCATGCTGCCCGATACATCGCCCCATAGCATCCCACCCGGCTGCGTCGGCCGTATCCACATTTCGACCGTAAAGGGGGCATTAGCCGGAGCAATCGATCCGGGCAATTCCGCCCAGGAAGTCGGGCTGCTCGCAAAGACATGGCCGCCATCGACCAGGGGCGCGATAGTGCTCGCCGGATTGACGTTATGGATCGATCCATGGTTGCCGTACGTCGAAGAGTCCGGCGTGAAGGAACGATTGATTAGAGGCCTCTCGAATTGCAGTAGTGCGACAGTCTCTTGGTCGGCAGATGCATCCAAATCGATCCAAACCGGATAAGTCCAAAACGTGAGACCACTGGAATTGACCAGCGCCGCGTCCCAGAATCCCCACGACTTCATAAAGGTGGTCGAAGTCGGTTGCGGAATATAATCCAGGTCATTTAGATAATCCATGCGCCATGGACGATGAATCGATGAGGCCTTCCGAAGGACCGTGTCGAGCGGCAATGGCGGAGGTCTCGATGTGAGCGCAGCCGAAAGATGCCGCAGGTAGTACTTATGCGCCAGATTCCGGGGCCAAACCAGCAAGGGCAACGAGGCTTGCAGACTGCCTACAGTGGCGATCGCGCGAAGGTATGGGACGTTCAGGGTCCTGTCCGGCTCCCAGGAAAAGCTGGCGGCAGCAATGCGATCATCGCCCGCGAGCGTAAGTGGGGTTCTGGACAACGAAGTACCGTCCGGAAGCACGATGTCTATCTCGGCATTTGTGCCGTCAGCGCTGCCAACGCCTACCAGTTCAAAGATTCGCTCGCGAGAAGGAACCCCTTCGAGCGGAGCCGCGCCGGGTCCGTCAGGGATTTCTGCCGGGGCTGAAACCCAGAATTGCGGACCGAGTTGAGAAGGCGGCGCGCCGCGGAACTTGTCTGCTTCCGATCGAGTGATGGCCGCGTACACATTCGAGTTATTACGGCTTGGCTCTATATGAGTGTTCTCGACGTAATCGCTCCAGGTAGTGATCATCGTCCAGTCGGCATTGGCAGCGATACTTTCATCCCAAAACTGTCGGTACGTTTTTGTTCCTTGATACTGCCGGCTGAACAGACCAAGCCACGCCGACCAATATCCCGGCGTAACGGATGCGATGTGTAGCCGCGGCGTTGTTCCAGTTATGGGAGCGGCGATGCCGTCTTCCAATGCAAATAGCTGCGGGAGGCTGTTGGAATACGGACTAAACGTGTAGAGAGCATCAAGCACGCCGGCCAGACCCTGCAGAGAACTCTGCGCGGCAACACTGCCGTCTCTAACATAGGAGATCAGCGGGCCACCGACATCACCAACTACAAACGGATTGACTCCATCCTTGTTAAAGGTAGTCCGTATGTTCGACCATCCGGCCGCGGAGACTTGAGAAGCGCCGAACACAAAGACCACGGGACGGCCATTTACGCTCATTTGATGTGTGCTGCCTGCGCTGGCAGCCGCCCACGCCTCAACTATTTGTATGAACGCAGTGGTGGTCTGGCCGCTGACGCCGGTAACAATCGGCGCCAGTGTGAAATTCGAAATACCTCTCGCTGCTCTAAGGTACTTTTTTAACATGATCAGGTTGTCGCCCGGGCTCCATCCGATTATGTCGATAGCAGCTCCGTCGATGCCGCTAGCAGCCATACTCTTCAGTTGGGCGGTCAAATCCGTGGCCGGAATTGCACCGATGTCGGGGGCGTATTGACCGACCTTTCCGGGAAAATAGGAGGCTACGAGGTATGGCGGGACGTCAGCGTACACCTTCTTGCCGAAGGCG
>JAUSDQ010000249.1 GCA_030650525.1 Sulfuricaulis sp. | reverse complement strand
CACCATGTCCAGCACGGCTTCTTGGAAAGCGCATTTTTCCCATGAGGCTTTATGTGCCCACCAAACAGCGAGAGAAACCGCTGCATCAGCCGTGCGTCGGTATTCGTGACACCGACTTCTAACTGATAGACCCTTGGCCGTAGATGCTTAATCGAAATGTGTCCTTCGCCATCTACGATGCCAGCAGCCCACGCAAGCAGGATTGGGTCGATGTCCATTAGCTGACCTGATTTCCCAGAATCCATCTCCAATCGAGCCAGCCGTTGGCATAGCGCATATACGCTCTGTATTTTGCATACAGCGTTTCGAAATCCTCCACCCACCCAAACTCCAGGTCCACCAAGTCGATCCATGGCAGGTTGTCCTTCATCAGATCCCTGTCAAACATGAACCAGTTGTTCGTGTCGGTGAGGTAGTTCCACTCGTAGAGCGTGTACTGGCCGTAGTGGACGTTGGCGTTATTGTCCGCCACATCCACCTTGCCCATCGAGGACACGATTTCGTACGCGGTCTCGAACAGGTTTGGAGAAAACATCATCGCGCCCGGCATCACCGAGATGCGCTCGGCACGATCCCCACGGAAGTCCACCATCGAAATGCGGTTGGCCGCGACTGCGGCGGCAGAGAGCCCGGCGGTGCTGCGGTTGTCAAAGCCGGTGGCCGTCGAGGCGCCGGAGGTCGTGGTGTGCGCATCGCTGCACAGGGACACGCCCTCGCTGTTGTTGTAGAAGTAGGTATCCACGGCGAACGCGTTGTTGAAGATCCTCGCGCCGTGGGTCTCCCGTGTGCGCTGCGCGGCGGTGGCGAGTCCACGCGGCCGCTGATCCATGATATTGGTGAGGTCATCGTCATGCAGCTTGCGCTCGATCTGGAAGCCCTTGATGAACTCCAGCGGGGTCACGATCGTGTCGTAGCCCTGGTAGATGTCATCGTAGGTGACGTTCCCAGTGAACGCCGTGAAGTCGCTGAACGTGCCGACGCTGGAAAACCGCGTCTGTGTTTTCTCCGGCCCGCTGCCCTGGAACTCGAAGAACTCCGGCAGCATGGACTTCAGCGATTCATACCGCTCATAGAA
>JAUSDQ010000229.1 GCA_030650525.1 Sulfuricaulis sp. | reverse complement strand
CGTCGTGTGCTGCACAACGTACGCCGGGGACGTCTCCTCCCCCAATTCGTTCGGTCAGGGGGCAGGAAAGAACGACGTGATTGGGAAAAACCACTCCCCAAGTAGCGGTCTTCCACCTCTGGCAGTCAAACCGGTGTTTTTTGACACCGTGACCGGTGGTGATCCGGCCGGTAAGGCCCCATTGATCCAGCCTTGGAAACAAGTAGCACTCGATCCGAACCATAGCGGCGCTTGGGTAATCACCGGCGATATCAATGGCGATGGACAGGTGGAGATGTAACCGTTCACACCCCGGCGAGCAATGAAGGGGCAGGTTGGTGGGCAAGATGAGCTTCGACCGCGTGAGTCAGAAAGGCAAAGACATTGCGGCGCTGCTGGCGGCAAGTTTCGATCACCGTCAGCATGGTCTCGACGAAGCGGCTGCCGCCGGCGCTCTGCGTCCCAAACGAGAGCTTCCGCCAAATCACCGCATGACGCAACGACCGCTCGCCCGCGTTGTTCGTCGGTTCGACCCCTTCGTGCCGCAAGAACATCCACAGCCACTGGCGATGTTCGTACAGTTCCCGGCACGTGCCGCGCACGTCGGAATTGCCGCTTTGGGTGCCGCGCAACAGCAAACACTCCACCTTGCGACGGACCGGTCCCATCCGACGCAGCAGCGCCGCGCGCGAAATCTTTCCGGCGCGATAGTCGGCCCAGTGCTCGAACAACTCGCACGTCGCACGCCGCAGACGGCAGCCCAGGTGTTTCGCCCGGCTGTCGCCGCTGTCGATCATCGCTTGAAAATCGCGTTTCAGGTGGGCCCAGCACCACTGCAAGCACCCCAGGTGCCAGTACATCTTGGCCCGATCGCAGTTGACGATGCCGCGAAACTGCTCGCCAAGCAGCGTGGTCAACGCCGTGGCCTCGCGCGTGGCACGCACCGCAAACACCGTGAACATTCGGGCTACGAACGTCCAGAGCCACGCCTTGCCGTTTTCTTCCTTGGTCCCCGTTTCGTCGATGCTCAACTGCTCCTGCGCGGGCAGTTGGGCCGCCAACGCCTCATACGACGACCGCAAAGCCGTCGTCACCTGGTTTTGCATTTTCACCGTCAGCGCCGGGCAACACGGCTGACCCAAGAGCGTGCCCAGGAATTCAGCCGTCCGCCGTTTGCTCTGACGATAATAGGCCATCAGCAGGGCCACGAAGGCCATCAATCGCGGCCCCGACTGACCCTGCGGCACGCCGACCGGCAGTTCCGCACACGTCGTTTCACCACAGCAGCGACACGTCAGCCGATGCCGCTGATACTCGGTCACGTGCGGCTTGATCTCGGGCAGTTCCCACACCTGATGCCGCAACGGCTCGGGATCGCTCCCCGACAGCTTCTCGCCACAACGCCGACATTCGGTCGGCTTGAGCGGCTCCACGCGGTTGCAGTCTTCGCTGGGAATCAGCGGCCTCTCGTGTTTTTCGTGGCCGGGCTGCCCGCCCCGTTTCCTTTTCGACTTCCGCCTCGGCGGCTGTGGCCGGGCATGGGGATGTTGCGTACTGGGCGGCAGCGAGGAGTTTTGCGGCGTCTTGCCTTTCGCCTGCCGCTGGAGTTCCTCGATCCGTGCTTCCAACTCGGCAATCTTCGCCAGCAACAGGCGGATGATGGCCTGGGCTTCCGGCGGCTGGCGGGCGATGGTTTCTTCCGTGACTGCCGCTTCCATGCCCACTGTTGTGCCACACAAGCCACATTCGAGTCCAGATCACTTTGTCAAGAAAATGCCTCCGGGGTGTGAACGGTTACTACGAAGGCATCAAGGGCGACTGGCTCCTTTTCTTGCCGCACATGCGCCCGTTCGGCGTCGTCGTCTTCCACGACACAATCTGGGATGTCAAGCGAGGACTCGACCGGACACCCGAGCCAACCGCCGGCAGACGCATGGGGGTGCCCCGATTCGTGGAGGAATTGCGTCAGGCAGGTTATCCCGTCATCACGATCGATCAGCACTGCGGCATCACTCTGGTGCAGCCGGTCCAGGGCGGCAACCGGCTGAGCCGGTAAGTGCGCCGGGTACGTAACACGATTCAGAGAAA
>JAUSDQ010000227.1 GCA_030650525.1 Sulfuricaulis sp. | reverse complement strand
CCCTACAAATACTTCGACTGACATGCGCATCGCACATCCATTTCAACGAGGGCATTCAGACGGGATGAACCGTTGCACCGGCTTCAGCCTCATAGAATTGATCCTGGTCGTGGTGCTGACGGGCATCCTGGCCGCGGTCGGTGCGCAGATGCTGGGTAAGAGTTTGCAGTCGTTTGTCTTCGGCAAGGAAGTGGTCAAGGGCGACTCTCAGGCGCGTGTGGCGCTCGAGCGGCTGACGCGCGATCTGCGCATGGTCAGCTCGCCGGCGAATCTCGTTATCGCGCCGGCGGCCGCCATCACCTTCAGCGACACCGAGGGTAACAACGTGAATTATTTGCTCGCTGGCGGCAAGTTGATGCGCAATGCTCAGGTGCTGGCCGACGAGGTCAGCAGCCTGCAGTTCGCCTATCTGCGCAGCGATGGTAACACCGTCGCCGCCACCGCCGCGGAGGTTTATTTCATCACCGCTACCGTGGCGGTCAAGCGCGGTATCCTTGCCACTGACATCACCACCCTGCGCGCCACGGTGCATCCGAGGAATTTTTGATGAACAGGCCGGGCACCCGTCGTCAAAGCGCGCTACGCACCCAGCGCGGTTTCCTGCTCATCACTGCCGTGATCCTGATCGTGGTCGTAGCGCTGCTCGCCACCGTGATCACGTTCTTGACCGCGGGCAATGTGCTGTCGAGCGCGGGCCACGCCAATTCGGCCAAGGCTCTGTTCATCGCTGAATCGGGTATCGAGCGCGGTATCCGCGCGCTGGTTTCACCGGTGTTGACGGAACGTGTCGGTTGCGCCGACGTGACCGACAACGTCAACCTGACCAACATTGCGTTTGGCGAGGGGCGGTTCACCTTGACCGGAGGCGCCGCTTCCTATCCCAACAACGCTAATAACACATTGAAGGCAGGTATCGGCATCGCTGACGTTGTTATCCCCTTGAATGATCTGGCCGGATTCACTACCACTGGAGGGCGCGTGCTGATTGATCGCGAAGCGATCGATTACCGCGGTGTCAGTTCGAACACCGCCATTTGTGGCGGCGCGGCGTTGACACCCTGCCTCGTCGGCGCGCAGCGCGGCCGCGACGGAACAGCGGCAACGACGCACGCCAGCAGCACCCGCGTAGGGCAATTTCAGTGCAATCTGCAATCGCAAGGCGGTGTTCCCGATATGGCCGGTTCGAGCAACAGGCGAACGTTGCGGACCGGCGTTCAGGTACAGGAAGGATGGGCGGTCGGCAACCTCGGCGGCAGCGCCACCACTGAGAACCTGAATGCGATCCACTGCACTTCATCATCGAACTGCTGGGGCGTAGCGGACAACGGTGTCGTGGTTTACTGGAACGGCTCCACGTGGACCCAGGACCCGTTCGTGGCGGCGGAAAATCTCAACGGCGTCCATTGTTTCGATGCCAACAACTGCATCGCCGTGGGCGATAACGGCACGATTTTGCGCTACAACTCGGGGGCGTGGGGGAGCGAGGCTTCGCCCGTGACTTCGAATCTTAATGGGGTGTACTGTACGAGTGCGACGAACTGCTGGGCGGTGGGTGATACCTACAATCCGCCCGGCCCGCCGCCGACGCAGGAGGCGATACTTCAACGAACGGCGGGTGGTTGGTCACTGCTGGCTGCTTCGGGCACGATCCCGAACGAGAACCTCAACGGCATCCATTGTTTCAATGCCAACAACTGTATCGCCGTGGGCGACAACGGCACTATCCTGAGCTACAGCTTCCCCCCGGGCAACTGGTCGAACGTGGCCTCACCCGTGACCTCCAACATCAACAGCGTTTACTGCACCGCGGCCACGAGCTGCTGGGCAGTGGCGGATACCTACAATCCGCCCGGCCCGCCGCCGACACAGGAGGCGATTCTGCGATGGAACGGCGGTGCCTGGACGCTGCTGGCCGACTCGGGCTTGGTCCCGAGCGAGAATCTCAACAGCATCTACTGCCTCGACGCCAGCAATTGCTTCGCCGCCGGTGATAACGGCACATTGCTGCGCTGGAATGGCGTGAACTGGAGCGACGTGAGCGGAGGCGTCACGACCGAGAACATGAACGGCATTTTCTGTTTTTCGGTCAGCGACTGCATTGCTGTCGGCGACAACGGCACTGTGCTGCGCTGGAACGGCACGAGCTGGTTGAGCACCGTGACGCCTGCGCTGCTGCGCTGGAACGGCGTGACGTGGTCCGATGCCTCGGGTCTGCTGGCTTCAGGCATCAACCGGGATCTTCGCGCCGTTACAGTGCTTTCCTATGCCGACAGCTGGGTGGTCGGCGAGACCGGCGGCGGCGCCGTCGCGCCGTGCCTGGACAATCGCGCGCGCATCGGCCGATGGGACGGCGCGAGTTGGACGTGCAGCGCGAGTTCGCCGAGCAACCGCAACCTCAACTCGGTATCGGCGGTGTCGTACAACGACGCCTGGGCGGTGGGCGCCGGCGGCAGCATCGTGCGCTGGAACGGCGTGGCCTGGAGCGAGCAGAACGCGGCGCAGAATATCACCGCCCGCGAGTTGCACGGCGTGCATGCGCTCGGGTCCGCGGAGATCTGGATGACCGGCCGCAACGAGAATGCCGGTGGCAAGACCTGCGGAAACCCCAGCGCCATCGTGCTGCGCTACACCGGCGCGTGGTCATGCCAGAATACCGGCGCCGCGAATCGCCGCTACCGCTCCATCTTCATGTTCCCCGACGGCATGGATGCCGGCACGCAGCCCGATGACGGCTGGATCGTCGGCGATCTCGCCGGCAACGATTTTTCTATCTTCCGCTGGAACAATCCGGTCGCCAACCAGTGGAACAACCAGTCGTTTACCGATAACACCAACCGCGAGCGGCTGAACAGCGTGACCATGCTCGATACCGACGGCGACGGGCTCGGCGACGATGGCTGGGCGGTCGGCCGGCGTCGCAACAATTACCTGACGATTCTGCGTTGGAACCATGCCTGTGCCGGTGGGGCAGCTACCGGTACCTGGGTGGTATGCTCCATTAATCCCGGCGCAGCGGCGCTGCGCCAGCACCTCAATGCGGTTTCCTGTGTGCATGCCCGGGAATGCTGGGCGGTCGGCAACGGGGGTCTGATTCTGTACTGGAACGGCGCCAACTGGACGGTACACCCGCAGAGCGGAGGCTTGCCGGGAGTCTTAACGACGGCGAATCTTAATGGGATCGATCTTCTTGGGGCGCGTGGGCAACCATCGACGGCTTGGCGTGAAATATTTCAATAAAAAATCAAAAAATTTCTCTCTGAAAATGCGTGTCATTTTTTCCAAAGGATTCACCCTCGTCGAGATGGTCGCGACGCTGATCATTATCGCGCTGATCGCGGTGGTCACCGGCCCGCGGTTTTTTGATGTCAGCGCCTTTCGCGCGAGCGGCTTTTTCGAGGAGACACTTTCCGCCATACGTTTTGCCCAGAAGCATGCGGTGGCCACCGGTTGCCCGGTGCGTGTGCAGACCACGGCGACCGGTTTCACGCTGTTCCGGCCCGCCAGCGCTGCCGCATGTACTACCGGGCCGTACAGCACACCGCTCACCGATCCCTCCGGAAATGCCACGACCTTCACACGCACGGCCCCGAGCAGCGTGTCGTTGACCGCAGCAGATTTCAATTTCACCGCCAGTGGTACGACTACGACAGCTACGCCTACCATCACGATTACCGTCGGGAATCGCCAGTTCAAGCTTTACAGGGAAACGGGATTCGTGGAACGTTTATGAGAAAAAAAGTACAACATCGTTTCGCGCGCGGCGTCACACTGGTGGAGCTGATTGTCGCCATCGTGATCATTGGTGTAGCTCTATCGGGCGTGCTGGTGGTTTTTATTCGCAACACCAGCGCCAGCGCCGATCCCGTGATCGCGCACCAGGCCATATCAATTGCGGAGGCGTATCTGGAGGAGGCGCTGACCAAGAATTTCACCGTGGGTCCCGGGGTGACGCGCCCGACCTACGATGATGTGCTGGACTACAACTTCACCGATACCGGGGCGCGCGATCAGACGGGCACCCCAATTTCTGGGCTTGCAGGCTATACGGTGCAGGTACAGGCCACTGCCGAAGCGCTGACGGTCATCACCGCCAGCAACGCCGTACGCGTGCAGGTAACGGTGACGCCTGCGGCATTGCCCAGCGCCACGGTCGTTATCAGCGCTTACCGCACAAACTACTGATCCCGTCATGCGCTCTGGAGCTTCAGCCGGCAAACCAACTGGGCACCGCGTTCGACGTGTCTGGGGTGTGACCCTCATCGAGCTTGTGGTGGTGATCACCATTACCGGCATCATTGCCGTGATGCTGGGCTCATTGATTGTGCGTCCGATCCAGGGTTATCAGGCGACGTTGCGCCGCGCCGAGCTGGTGGACGCCGCCGAGATGGCGCTGCGCCGCACCGCGCGTGACATCCGTCAGGCGCTGCCGAACAGTGTGCGCATCCGCGATTCACTCGGTAACACGAACAGCGTCACGTGCAATGCCGCCGGTGTGACTTGTGCCATCGAAATTCTCAATACGATGGATGGCGCGCGTTACCGCGAAGGACCCGGCAATATTGGCCACAACCACGGCCCCACCCCATTTCGTCTGCGTATCAATGCCGCTGACACTGATGGGTTCAATATTGTTGGCACATTTCAGAATATTAGTGTGCCGTTCGATTCTGCTATGCAAACCCCGCCATCACGACTGGCTATCTATAACCAGGGCGCCATTCCGGCGGTGACCTGCAACGGTTCCGGCGCCGACGCTTACTCGGATGCCGGCTGTGGTGCGGGGTCAAGTGTGGTGATCACCAATCCGGCTGTGGTGGCCTTCACCATCTCTGACGATGGCGGCGGTGATGAGCATCAGATCCTGCCGGTTGGCGGCAGCTTTCGCTTTCGCTGGGCTTCACCCAACCAGCGTGTTTTTATTGTTGATACCCCGGTGACGTATATTTGCAGCGCGGGGGCTGGCGGCAATATCACGCGTTATTCGAATTATGCCATCACTGCCACGCAGCCCACCAACCCGGCCGTGGCACCGTTGTCCGGGGGTAGTAGTGCCCTGCTGACCACACCGGTGACGCGCTGCGCCTTCAGTTATTCACCGGGCACGAACCAGCGCGCTGGCCTGGTCACATTGGACATCACCATCTCGGACGCCAGTGGCGAGCAGGTGCGCCTGCTGCATCAGGTGCATGTGGACAACTCGCCATGAGGCGACGACTTTCCGATAGCAGTAATCATGAACGCGGTTTCGCACTGGTCGCGGCGGTGTTCATTGTCGTGGTGTTGGCATTGCTCGGGATCATGATGGTGACTATCGGTGGGATGCAGCGCTCAACCGTCAGCGCTGCGGTGCAAGGCGCACGTGCCTATCATGCTGCGCGGTCAGGCATTGAGTGGGGGGCATTCCGGGCGGTTGTGGCATCGAGTTGTGTCGCTTCCACAACCATTCCACTGTCGGTTGCCGGTCTCAATGGATTTACCATAACGGTGGGGTGCACATCCACGCCACATCGTGAACGAGGTAACGATTACAACGTTTACGTCATTACCTCCACCGCCACATCCGGGACCTTTGGCGATGCTGACTACGTCTCGCGCCGCATCCAGGTCACCGTGACCAGCGCCCCCTAATTCATTGGCTTGGCTAAGAATAGCTACGATATGCCCGAATTTGGGCTATCTTTAAAAGAGAGTAATGTCCATTCAGCCCGTTGCGAAGTGCTGGCACGCCGGCATTTTGCATGAAATCAAATCTGTCATGTCTTCCGCCAAATACACGATCAGTGAAAACATTGTAAAAACCGTGACTCTGTATCGGGGGCATCTGGCTCAGGGAGTGGTTGCAACTTTTGCCATCGCACTTTTTTGTAACTGCCGTCATATCGTCCCCAACCTTAGTTGCAAGGAAATGGAGAATGAGTTTCATCCTGACTTGTAAAAACCGTGGCAGGCCTTCTATTCTGCGCTGGTTTACGGCCGTCTGCCTGGCGGCAGTGACGCTGTTTGCGACCGCAGACGCGGCGCTTGCTTTCCCCGTCAACCAGTGCCCGGGCGACCGCAAGGGCTCGGACCTGGGCTGCACGGCGGCCGACGTGTCGCTCACCGGCATGGCGGTCGTCGGCGATACCACGTCCTGCATCGGCGGTACTAACATCACCCTGGACCTTCAGATGACGGTGAATTTCGCCGTTCCGGACAGGTGGGACATAGGCATTTTCATTTCCAATGACGGCAAAGACCCGCAGATCCGGGCAGCAAGCGGTGGTGCGGCGACTTGTGCCGTCTCGGTATTGCCCAATAGCAGCCCGTTCCTGAGCCTGGATGGAGGAGCCACCGGCGACACCTGCGGCGATGGCAACGGCACCATCGGCGGCGGCACCGGCTCCGGCATTCATTACATGTCTGACGTGACTGTGCCCTGTCAATCCTTGGCCGGCGCCGGTGGTAAGTTGTACATCCCATTCGTTGTGAGTTGGGATAACCAGAAAACTACGCCCGGTGCGGTTTGTACCTCCAATGCCGATCCGGTGCCCAACACAACGTCCAAATGCAACGCCCCTACCATTGTCCAGGGCTCGATCGAAGTTGTGGTGTTGCCCGAAATTACCAAGACCGATGGCATTACGACAATCTTTTCCGGTGGCAGCACCAGTTACACCGTTACCATCACCAACAAGACGGGCGCTTCACTTAGCGGTGCCGTGTTCAAGGATCCTGTCGTTACCGGAATATCGGTGAATAGCCTGAGTTGTGCGGCCGCTGGCGGGGCGAGCTGTCCGGCCGGCAGCACAGTGGCGGCGATGCAGGGCGCGGGTATCACGATTCCGGCCATGCCGGTCGGCGGCAGCGTGACCTTCACCATCGGCGCCACCCTGACAGGCATCCCTGGGTTTACCCTCACCAACACTGCCACCGTCAGGGTCAGCAGCCAGACCAATACGGCCAGTGACACCGACACCATCGTCGATACCATTGCCATCCTGCCGACGACTCAGTCCAAGAACGGCGACAAGGGGTCGACGGTGACCTACACCTACACCCTCTACAACTTCGGTGTCAGCACCGACACGATCAGCCTGGCGGCGGTCTCCAGCAAGGGGTGGACGGTGGGAGTGAGCCCGACTCCCGTCACCGTTCCAGCGGGAGGTACGACGACGGTTACTTTGACGGTGACGATTCCGGTCGGCGCCGCCATCGGGGATGTGGACTCCACCACGATTACCGCCACCTCGGGCAACAACCCGAGTAAGACCGCCACTGCCAATGCAGTCACGACGGTAACCACGGTTCTGACGCTGACGCCCAGCAACACGGGGTCTGGTGGGGCGGGAGCTTCTGTGTATTACACCCACCGAGTGGAGAACAATGCATCAACAAGCAAGTCGGTTTCCCTGACGCCAAGCTTCACCTCGGGCTCATGCACGAGTTGGACCAGCGCATTATACGAGAGCAACAATACGACGCCGCTTTCCTCGCCCGTGACGCTTGCCGCCTATGGGGGCTACAAGGATTTCGTGCTCAAGATTTCCATATCCGCTGGTGCCGCCGCGTTGTCTACTTGTACGGCGACCCTTACCGCCCAATATACGTCCGGCGCTCCCAACACCGTGTCGGTAACCGATGTGACCACGGTCAAGAATCTGGTGTTGTATGAAGATACGAGCTACTTCATTGAGCAGTATGTCTATCCGGCGGGAAACAATGTCTATGCCAAGGGCTACGGCCTTACCAGTGGCAGAAGCTACGAATACCGGTGGTACGACTCCAGTGGCGCGGAGGCGTGCACACCAAGGGCAGTAAGCACCACCGGCACCACGTTTCCCGACACCTGCGCGATTCCCACAACCGGACCTCTGGGGACGTGGACCGTCCAGATATGGGACTTAACATCCAATCCCGACGCGCTTTTCGTACAGAGCAATTTCTATGTGGGTCCAGACCACCTGAAGGCCAGCTACAGCGGCGCCAACCCGGTGGTCACTACCAATGTTGTCATTGACCTCGCCCTGCATGACAAGGCCAATCATGTGGTGCCATTCGATCCCTCGGGAAACCTCGTTAAGGGAAATGCGGTGGATCCGGAAGGCCCGTTGATGATCACGGTGACGGTCAGCGGTTCCGCTACCATTGTTTCCACCACCCTGACCAACGCCGTCATTACCGGGCAAAGCGTAACCGGCAAGCTGAACAGCACTACCGGAACGGCGACGCTGACGATAAGCGACAGCGTTGCAGAAACCGTGACGATCACGCCGGTTTCCTACAAAGGGTTATTGTATGGCTCGCCGACAAGGGATGAGCCGGCAACGGTAACGTTTGTCGCAGGCGCAGTCGGACCCAACCACTACGAGTTGTCCCTGGCGACGGCCAGTATCACCTGCCTGTCGAGCACGGTGACCGTCACGGCCTGCGCCGATACCAGTAGCCCCTGTACGAACAATTACACAGCCGCCAGCGGCAAAACCGCCGCGCTGGCGACCAGCGCCGGCACGCTCGGCGCGACCACAGTAACCTTCAGCGCCTCCGGCGTGGCCACGACCACGCTGAGCTACCCGTCGGCGGCAGACGGGACGGCGGTCACGGTGATGCTTTCCAACGAACAGACGACCGCCACAAGCGCGCGCCAATGTTGCCAAGGGGGAATCTGCGCGGTGGCGGACAGTTGCAACACCACTTTCAATACGGCGGGATTTATCTTTTCCAGCGCGGTCAACGGGGCGGTAGCAACCATTCCCACCCAGATCGCCGGCAAGTCCGCCGGGACGTATTATCTCCGGGCGATCAAGACCAACACGACGACCAAGGTCTGCGAATCGGCCTTGGCCGGTGCCAACACGGTCGACTTCGCCTACGAGTGCAACAACCCGACGACCTGCACCGCCGCCAATTTGATGAGCGTGAACGGGGGCACGGCCACCACCATTCAGCGCAATGACAACGGTGCCGCGCTGAGTTATCTGCCTGTCGACATGACTTTCGATGTGGATGGAAACGCGCCTTTCACCTTCATTTACAGCGATGCGGGACAGGTCAAACTGCATGTCAGCAAAACCGTGAACACCGCCACCCTGCTCGGCTCGACCAATGCCTTTGTCGTGCGTCCCTTCGGCTTTCGCATCACCGACCCGCCTTCGGGAGTCACCGGCGCAAGCAGCACACCTTTCACCTCGGCCGGTACACCTTTCAACACCACGCTGACGGCGGTGGTGTGGGAATCGGCGGACGACGCGGATAACGACGGTGTGCCCGACAGTCAGGGCGTGTTGTCGGCCAATGCGGCCACGCCCAATTTTGGTCGGGAGACGGTCGCGGCTACTGCCACGCTGTCGCACGCCCTGACAGAACCGGTGTCATCCCCGAATCCCGGATCACTTACCGGTTCGACCAACTTCAGCGGATTCAGCAATGGCACGAAGACCCAGTCGGTAGCCTTCAGCGAGGTTGGAATCATCAGGCTTTTGGCCACGACATCGAATTATCTTGGCGGCAGTCAGGACGTGACCGCCGGTTTGAGCACGGCCGGTCTGACGGGGGTTGGACGCTTCATCCCGCACCACTTCGATGCAACTCTCCTCGCACACGGTTGCCCGGATTCGGATGTCACCCCACCGGACAACAGCTTCACCTACTCCGGCCAGCCGTTTTCCGTCACTGTCACCGCCAAAAATTTGGCCGGCGGTCCAACCGATACCACCAAAAATTATGACGGTACCCTTGGTTTCTCCAAGGCGGTAACCATCTCCAACGCCGGCACCACGACGAATTTTGCCAACCATAATATTACAGCAGCAAATTTTACCAACGGTTTTAAAAACCAAATCACTATTACATATACCTACCCGGTTGCCTCAAAAGAAACCGTGACAGCGTCACTGACCTTGCGGGCTATAGAAGACGCCGGCGGCGATAGTGTCAGTTCAGCTGGCTACACCGAAGATGCCGCGGCGATTCGCAGCGGCCGTTTGCGGATTATCAACGCTTACGGCTCGGAACTGGCGGCCCAGTCGCTGCCGCTGCGAGTGGAATACTTCTCGACCGATGGATGGATAACGAACGACGTGGATACCTGCACTGCGCTCGACGGCACCATTCTCGATTTAACGAATGCTGTTCATCTCCCGCCCCCGGGCTTGGGAGCGGCGACAATTAAAATAAAGGATCCCCCGCTTTCTACTACGACGGTGACGGTCGTAACGCCCACCGCGGGCGTGGGGGAACTGAGCTTTACAGCTCCTCTGGTTGATGGTTATGCCGATGCCCGCATGGATCTGCCCGCACAAACCTGGCTGCGATTTGACTGGGACGGTGACAATACCGAGGAGGATCCCACCGGACGTGCCACTTTTGGGCTGTTCCGTGGCAGTCCGAAGCACATCTACCAGCGCGAACGTTATTGATCTCCCCGAAGTCGCTCTCCAGAGAGAGCGGGAAGTCCCGCCCGCGTTGTACCCGAAAAAACGAGTATTGGTCAGCCTTTTCGCCATTTCCCAGCCCGGAAACTGCATTGACAACAGGGGGTTATTGGACGATTCTTAAGCTAAACCTCAGAAAATCAAGCAATAACGCTGATCTCTGAGAGTTTGGCTACATTTTTGCATAGCTAAAGGGACTCATTCGGGATAAGGAGAACTCCCCTGTTACCGTTTCTGAAAAAAAGGATGCTGCCCGGCCTCACCGGAGTGGGACTGCGCCCGGATGGCGTCTGCGTGGTGCGTGTCGAGCGCACCACGGGTCGTCTACCGGCGGTCACGCTGGTGGATTTCCGTCCCTGGGGCGATCAGGGTCAGGAGAAGGTGCTCGCCCGCGTGGCGGTAGATTACGATCTCAAGCGCTCGCGCTGCACCACCGTCCTCGACCCGAACGAATATACCTTGCTGTTGACCGAGGCCCCGGATGTGCCGCCGGAAGAATTGCGCGCCGCGATCCGCTGGCGCGTCAAGGACCTGATCGATTTTCACATCAACGATGCGACTCTCGATGTGTTCGATGTTCCGGGTGAAAAGGCGGCGGGCCGGGCGCGTCCCATGTACGCCGTGGCGGCGCGTACCGCCGCGATTCAGCGGCGCGTCGATCTGTTGGACGCGGCGGGCATTAACCTCGATGTCATCGACATTCCCGAGATGGCCCAGCGCAACCTGGCGGCGTTATTGCCGGAGGAAGCGAAGGGGGTTGTGCTGTTGTCTTTCACCGCGGCCAATGGATTGATCACCATTTCCAAACAAACGGAAATCTTTTTGAGCCGCAACATCGATATCGGGCTCGATATGCTGACGCAATTGTCCGACACCGCCGGTCTGTTCGACCGGATCGCACTCGAAGTGCAGCGCTCGCTCGATTATTACGACAGTCACTTTCGGCAAGCCCCGGTCAGCGCGATAGCGCTGGCACCGATGTCCAAGGAGATTCCGGGGCTGATGGATTATCTGAAGGCCAACCTCAGCACGACGGTGCTGACCATGGACCTGATGAAGCTCGTGGAATGCGATGTCCAGTTCCCACCGGCGTTGCAGTCGGCTTGCCTCACCGCGCTGGGCGCGGCCCTGCGGCAAGAGGAGCGAGCGTTGTGACCCAGCAGGTTAACCTCTATCAGCCGATCTTCCGCAAGGAAGAAAAGAAATTCTCCACGGTGGCCATGTTGCAGGCGATTGGCCTCGTCGTGATCGGCGTGGTGCTTATGTATGCCTATACGTGGTGGCAGATCGGCGCCCTGAAAAGCGAACTGACTCGGGTGGAGCAGAATCGCGTCACGGCCGCCAAGCGCTTGGCCGATGCGACCGAAAAGTTTGGGAAACCGGCGGTCTCCACGATCGATCACGAGATTGCGCGGATGGAGCGCGAGATCGTCGCGAAACAGCGCATCCAGGAAATTCTGCAACGCGGCGTCTTCAGTAACACCAGCGGTTTTTCGGATTACTTTGTTTCCTTCGCGCGCCAGAGCGTGCCCGGCGTGTGGCTGACCGGGTTCGATATCACCGGGTCGGCGGATCAGATGATGCTGGCCGGCCGCAGCACCAATCCGGAACTGGTGCCGCGCTACATGCAAAAACTCTCCAAGGAAAAAACCCTTTCCGGGATCGTATTCAATGTTTTTCAGATGAACCGGCCGGCGCCGGACGCGAAAGACGTGAACTCGAACTATATCGAATTCCAGGTCAAAACCGCGGGACATCCGGGGTAACCATGCCGCTCGCTGACCTAAAATCGCAATTGAAGAAGTACACCGACCGGATCGATGCGATGTCGTTGCGCGAGCGCGGCATGATTTTCGTCACCATCATGGTGGCGTTGTACTTCGTGGCGGTTAATGTGCTGTTCGGACCGCTCAACATGGAAAAGGACCGGTTGCAGCAGCAGGTCAACCAGCAGCGCGATGAGACCCGGATGCTGGACATTCAGATCCAGGGCATGCTGGAGAGTGGGGCCAAAGATCCGGATGCCGCCAGGCGCCAAAAAATGGCGGCCCTGCAGGAAACCCTGAAATCGATGGACCTGGCGCTGGTCCAGGTCACGACCGGGCTGGTGTCGCCCCAGGAGATGACGCGGTTGGTGGAGCAGATGCTGCTCAAGAACCGTGGGCTGCAGGTGATCAAGCTGGAAAGTCTTCCGGCCGCGCCACTGCTCGATAAAGATGGTAGCGCGAATGCTTCCGACACGATGGTTTACAAGCATGGCATGCGCATCGAACTCAAGGGCGGATACATGGATATCCTGCGTTATCTCAAGTCGCTGGAGGGTTTGCCCTGGAAAGTCTTCTGGGGACAGGCGATTTTGAAGACCGAGAAATATCCGGACGCCAAGCTCGACTTGTTGATTTACACCCTCAGCACCCATGAGGGCTGGATAGGCTTATGAATGTAGCCCTGCTTCGTTCGGTTTTTCGTATACGACCTGTAACTGGCATGAAACTTGATATAAGAAGTAATAAGAGGGACAGGACAGGCCTCACTGCCTGCCGTGCCGCGATGCTGGTGGCGGCGATGGCGGGGATTGTTCCCGGCGGTCAGGCGGCGGATACGGTATCAGGTCTCGTGGACCCCACGCGGCCGTCGTATGTCGGTCCTTCCGCCGATATCAAGACGGCACAGTATTCCGGTCCCGTGTTGCAGTCGACGTTTGTTTCCGCGAGCCGGCGGCGCGCTGTCATCAGCGGCAAGACATATACGGTGGGCGACAAATTCGGTGGCACGGTGATAGCGGATATACAACCGTATGAAGTGGTGCTGAAAAAGTCGGGCCGCGAATCGCGCCTGCGTTTGTTGCCAAAACTGGTGAAAGAAACGTACGTGGTAAAGATACCGGCGAATAGCCAAGATGGTGGAAATGAAAAATGACAAGACGAGCGTAGCAGGGCTTCATTTATGAGATGGACGCAAAATATGGAAATGACGACCCGGCGCGTGCTGGTCACGGCGCTGGCTATGTTGCTCGTGGGCTGCCAAAGCGTTTCTCCCGGCTGGCGGGATGATGTCAGCGCGAGCGTGGATGACAGTCTATCGCAGACGCGCGGCGGCAAGGATGGAAAAACCATTCCTTCGGATGTGAGCCGGGCATTGTTGCCGCCGATTGAAATTACTCTCCCGCAGGGCGGCACGGTACCGCTCGAGCCGCGCTTCGATCTCACGGTGAACAACGCGCCCGCGCGTCAGGTGTTCATGGGGCTGGTCGAAGGTACGCCGTACAGCATGGTGCTGCAACCGGACGTGAGCGGCACGATCTCGCTCAATCTGAAGGAAGTCACCGTGCCCGATGCGCTCAGCGCCATCCGTCAGGCCTACGGCTATGAATACCGGCGCGAGGGCAACCGCTTCTTCATTCTCGGAAACGAGATGCAGACGCGACTGTTCCCCGTCAATTATCTCAATGTCGCGCGCAAAGGCACTTCCGACACGCGGGTATCGGCAAGCGGACTGAATGCTACGGGTGGCACCACGGGTTCGACAACAAGTTCTGCGTCATCGGGCGGAGGTGCGTCGGTGCAGACCCAGACGTCATCGGATATCTGGAAAGATATGGGGACCGCGCTCGTGGCCATCGTCGGGGCCGACGGCGGCAGGAAGGTGATCGTCAATCCGCAGGCTGGCGTGGTGGTGGTACGCGCCATGCCGGATGAGTTACGGCTGGTGGAAGAATATCTGGGAATTACTCAATCGAGCTTGAATCGCCAGGTGATTCTCGAAGCCAAGATTCTGGAAGTGCAGCTCAAGGATGGTTTTCAGAGCGGCATCAATTGGGCCGGGCTGGCATCGTCCGCGGGTCGTACCTATACCGTCGGTCAGGTGGGTGGTGGCAAGAGCGTTAGCAGTGGACTGACCGAGATCAGCGGTAACACCGGCAACATCAATCCCACGACAGGGATATTTAGTGCCATCTCCGGCACCAACAGCTCGGCCTTCGGCGGGGTGTTCACGCTGGCGGTCAAGTCCAACAATTTCGCCGCGTTTTTTGAATTGCTCAAGACCCAGGGCGATCTGAACGTGCTCTCCAGCCCGCGCGTCTCCACCATGAATAACCAGAAGGCGGTTATCAAGGTCGGTACCGACTCGTATTTTGTGACCAGGCAGGACTCGACGTCCAGCACGGTAGCGGGTGGCTCGCCAACGGTATCGACGGATTTGTCGCCCTTCTTCTCGGGCATTGCCCTGGATGTCACGCCGCAAATCGACGAGGGCGGCAACATCACTCTGCATATCCACCCGTCCGTGAGCGAGGTGTCGGAGAAGCTGATCACCGTCGCTTCGAGCCAGACGATCTCCACGGCGCTCAGCTCGGTGCAGGAATCGGATAACATCGTGCGCGCCACCAGCGGCCAGATTATCGTGATCGGCGGATTGATGAAGGAGGCGAGCACCGATGACAACGTTTCCGTGCCATTGCTGGGCGATATTCCGCTGATCGGTAACCTGTTCAAGCACAAAAAGGTGACGCGGATCAAAAGAGAACTGGTGATTTTGCTCAAGCCGACCGTGATCAACACCGGTCAGGACTGGAGCGACGCGGCCGGCGAGTCGCACGAACGTATCAAGAAAATTCGTATCGGATCCTGAAACCGGACCAACTTGGAGAGCGGGTAACAAGAGAAGTGCGGCAGGGATGCCGCGATTACGGAGCTGAGGACGCAAATGTACAAAACGCATTTCGGGCTGCAGGAACTGCCGTTCACCATCACACCGGACACGAGCTTCTTTTTCGCCCACTCGTCGCATCAGGAAGCGCTGAACACCTTGCTGGTGGCGGTGCGCAGCGGCGAGGGTTTCATGAAAGTGGTTGGCGAGGTGGGCACCGGTAAAACGCTGCTGTGCCGCAAATTCATGAGCGCGCTCGATCACCGCGAGTTCGTCACGGCCTTCATCCCCAATCCCTATCTGCAGCCCATGACGCTGTTGTTTGCCTGTGCCGATGAGCTCGGGATCAAGTATCAGCAGCACATCAACCAGCATCAATTGCTGAAGCTGATCAACCGCTACCTGATCGACACCTATGGCGAAGGCAAGCGCGTGGTGGTTTGCCTGGACGAGGCCCAGGCCATCCCCATCGAAACGCTGGAGAGCCTGCGTTTGTTGAGCAATCTGGAAACGGAGCGGCGCAAGCTGATACAGGTGGTGCTGTTCGGTCAGCCGGAACTCAATGTGCGGCTCGACAATCCCTCGATCCGTCAGCTGAAGCAGCGCGTGAGCTTTGCCTGTCAGCTCTCGCCGCTTAGCATGAGCGAGGTTGAATTTTATATTTCACACCGCCTGGCGGTGGCCGGCTACCGCGGACCGCGGCTGTTTCCGCACAAGGCCGTGAAGCGGATTTATCGGGCGAGCCAAGGCATCCCGCGGCTGGTGAATATTCTCGCGCACAAATCGCTCATGGCCGCGTTCGGTGAAGGGGCGCACGTCGCGACTGAAAGGCATGTGCGGATGGCGGTGGCCGACACCGAGTCGACGCAAGGCGCGTCGATGGTGAAGGCAACGATACTCAAGTATTTGACGGCGTTGGTGTCGGCGGTGCCGGTTGTCAGTCTGTTACCTCTGGCGGCTCTCGTAATATCCGGGGTATCGCCGATGACAGGTGGTTCCGTGTGAGCCTGATCAACAAGATGCTCCAGGATATGGAGACGCGCCGTACCACCCAGTCGGAAACGGCGAATAAAAAATCCGTCTACGAGGGGCTCAAGCCCGTCAAGATATCGGGAACGCGCGCGCCTTCGCGCCGGCTGACGATCCTACTGGCGCTCATCGTGGTCGTCGCTGCCGGCGCCTATGCCTGGATCCAATGGGGTGAAACCTGGCTCGCCAGCCTGACCTCCACAGAAGTGGCGGTCAAACCGCCAGCGGTGACGGTGCGCAAGCCGGCCGCCAAACCAGCTGCCGCTCCCGCCTCTGTTCCTGCTCCGGCGCCGGCTGGCCAAACAACCGTGGCGGCGGCACCGGCACCGGTGGCGCAGCAAGCTCCGCCGCCGATGGAAGCGGCAGCACCCAAGATTGAGGCCAAGACGGCAGCCGCTCCTCCGCCCGCCACGGTCAAGAGCAAATCCACCGCCGTAGTGGAACCGGATTACTGGACCGTTGCCAAGGGCGAAACGCTCTATGGCATTTCCGCCAAGACCGGCATCGATCTCTGGAATCTGTCGAACTGGAATCGCCTCGGTCAGCATCACATCATTCACGTGGGTCAGCGGTTGCGCCTGACGCCGCCTGCATCGACCGAAGCAAAACCCAGAGCGAAGCCCGCCACGACACAACAGCGGGAAAAGAAAAAAGCAGTGCCGAAGAAAATAGTAACCGCCGCCGCGGAGAAACCGGGTTCGGAAGACATGGCCCTGAAGGCAGGGCATCCCATGGATTCCGGGATGATGGACAAGAAAGTCCGGCCGCTCAGTTCCGATGACAAAGCCGAGACCGAATACCGCCAGGCGGTGAATCTGTTGCAGAAGGGACGCGCCAGCGATGCCGAGAAACACCTCAAGTCCGCGCTCGAGATCAGCGCCGAGCACACCGGGGCGCGCGAGTTGCTTTCCGGCCTGGCGTTACAGCGCGGACATTGGCGCGAGGCTGAGCAGATTTTGGAACAGGGCGTCGAGAAAGTGCCCGCTTATTATCCTTTTGCCCAGCTGCTCGCGCGGGTTTATGTCGAGCATGGCGCGGATCAGAAGGCGCTCACGGCCATGGAAGCAAGCCGTCAGGCCGGCGCGGGTAACGCCGATTACATGGGTTTTCTGGCGGCCTTATATCAGCGTGCCGGCAAGCACCAAGAGGCCATCACCACCTATACCGAGGCGATAAAACTTGCGTCGGCGGAAGGCCGGTCATGGCTCGGTATGGGCATCTCGCTGGAAGCTATTCAGAACTGGAACGCGGCCGGTGAAGCTTATCAGCGTGCTATCGACACCGGCGCCCTCGACGACAATCTCCTGAATTACGCCCGCCAACGGTTGACGGTCGTTAAGAAAAAATAAATTTGAACCGCCGGTACACCAAAGGGAACTGAATTTAATAAATCTGTTTTGGCGACCTTGGCGGTTTGAATATTATCCGAGTAATTGCCAGTCACGCCCTGGCCACGACCCATACCCTCACTTCCAACGCCCCGCTTTGGAGCAGGCTCTCCGCCAGCGCATTCGCGGTGTGTCCACTGGTCATTACGTCGTCAATGATGGCGATGCGCAGATTGGCGAATGTCTCGTCGGTCCTGAATGCACCGCGCACATTTTTGCGCCTCAGGTCGCGCGGCAGTTCCGTTTGCGGCGCCGTGGCGCGGATGCGTTGCGCATCTTTCCAGTTGATCGGCAGATGCAATGCCTTCGCGACAAACCGGGCAATCTCTAGCGACTGGTTATAACCTCGATCGCGCAGACGCGACGAATGCAGCGGCACCGGCACGATCACATCGGCAACAGGATCATTCAGCGTTTTGAGATATTCAGCGAGATATCCGCCGAGCACGCGCGAAAGTTCCAGACGGCCGTGGTATTTCAAATTATGAATAAGTTTGTCCACCGGCGCGGCGTAACGAAACGCCGCGCGCGTCAAGCTGTAGGCCGGCGGCTGTTTCTGGCACTCACCGCAGGCGACGTCCTGAACCTCCGCGACAGCGCCGTGCGCGGCGCACCGTGGGCAGGCCCACTCAGGGCGGGGCAACGACAGCTCGCACGCGGCGCAAATATCCTTGCCCGCGTTCAAGCGGGCCGCGCACAGCAGGCAACTCCCTGGCCACGGCCCGAGATGTATATCCTTTAGTCTGATGTTAACCATATTTATGGCTTATTGTTGACTGATGCCGAGGACCCACTAAACTGCCGCATATTAATACGGCAAGACGAACGAGCGAAGCGAGTAGGGCTACTCTTTTGACATATCCGATCTCAAGCCTGAATTCCGCGCCTGATGACATTATGTGCGGGCACGGGTGGCACGTTTTTTCATGAAGACACTGGCAGCAGAACTGGCGCGGCGTCGCGCGCAGCATCTCTATCGCGAGCGCTTGGTGCTGGATTCACCGCCGGGCGCCGAGGTGCGAGTGGGCGCTGAAAAACTGCTGTCATTTTGCAGCAACGATTATTTGGGCTTGGCCAATGATCCGCGGGTGATTGCCGCCATGCGTGTCGGCGCCGAACGCTACGGGGTGGGCGCGGGCGCTTCGCATCTCGTGAGCGGTCACAGCCGCGCGCATCATGCGCTCGAGGAAGAGTTGGCGGATTTCGTCGGCGCCGAACGCGCGCTGTTATTTTCCACCGGTTACATGGCGAATCTCGGAGTGGTGAGCGCGCTCACCGGCCGGCACGACGTGATTTTCGAGGATCGGCTTAATCATGCCTCGCTGATCGACGCGGCGCGCCTGACACGCGCGAAGGTCAGCCGCTATCCCCATGCCGACACCAACCAGCTGGCGAAGCTGCTGGTCTTGGCGCGTAAGCCTGGAATGATCACGACCGACGCCGTCTTCAGCATGGACGGCGACCTGGCGCCGCTCGCGGAACTCCGCGCGCTGGCCGCGCAACACGGGACACGGCTGCTGGCCGATGACGCGCATGGTTTCGGCGTGCTGGGAAAAAACGGCCGCGGATCGTTCGAGCATCTGCATCTGCCGCTGACACCGCCGGTGATTCTGATGGCGACGCTGGGCAAGGCGCTCGGTGTTTTCGGCGCCTTCGTGGCGGGCGAAGCGGCGCTGATCGAAACCCTGATCCAGCGGGCGCGTACTTATATATATACGACCGCGCTGCCCCCCGCCGTGGCCGTGGCCGCGCGCGCCAGCCTCCTGATCGTGCGCACGGAAGGCTGGCGGCGCGAACGCCTGCAGACGCTGGTGGAGAAATTCCGCACCGGGGCACAGAGCCTCGGTTTTGCCCTGACGGCTTCCACGACACCCATTCAGCCGCTGATGCTCGGCGAGTCGGAGCGGGCCCTCGAGATCAGCCGCCGGCTGCGTGAGCGCGGCATCCTGATCCCCGCGATCCGCCCGCCCACGGTGCCGGAGGGTTCGGCGCGCCTGCGCATCACCTTTTCCGCGGCGCACGAAGCGGCGCACGTGGATCGATTGTTGGACGCGCTTTCGACAGTGCGGATTTAGCAGGTTGCTGAAAAAGTCATTTCCCTTCTCCCTCCGGGAGAAGGCTAGGATGAGGGGGATATTAAAAACAAATGCTTAACAACTACGATCACCCTCACCCCGACCCTCCCGTGGGGAGAGGGAGTTTTTCAGCAACCTGTTAGGTAATACTTTTAATAGATTTGAAACTGCCGATGAACGCGGATAGACGCAGATAATAGACAAAACAGGTTTTAATCGGCGATCTGCGTTTATCTGCGGTTCCAGAACTCTTATTGATAGTGGTTCTTATGAATATTCATTACGAACAAAATGGTCACGGTCCCGACGTGGTCCTGGTCCACGGTTGGGGATTGCACGGCGGCATATGGAGCGAGGTCGCGCGCGCACTCTCGGCGCAATGCCGCGTGACGGTTCCCGATCTTCCCGGTCACGGACGCTCGCGCGAATTCCGGCCGCGTGAGTTCACCGCCGATTCGCTGGCCGCGGAGGTGCGGCGCGTGGTTCCCGGGCCGGCAATCTGGGTCGGCTGGTCGTTGGGCGGGTTCGTGGCACTGGCGGCCGCACAACGGTTCCCGCAGACAGTGGCCAAGCTCGTGCTGGTCGGTGCCACGCCAAAGTACGCCCAGTCGCCGGACTGGCCGCACGCCATGTCGCTCACGGTGCTGGAACAGTTCGCGCAGAATCTCGAGCAGGATTATGCCGCCACCCTGGAACGGTTTCTGAGCCTGCAAATGGCCGCCGGTGAAGACCGCGCCGTGCTGCGCCGCCTGCGTGACGAAATGTTTCGTTATGGCGAGCCTCCCGCGGTGGCACTGCATGAGGGATTGCGACTGCTCAAGGAGGAAGATCGCCGCGCCACACTCCCCGGCATCGCCATACCGGCGCTGGTGATACACGGCGAACGTGACCGCATAACACCGGTCGCGGCGGCGCGATTTCTGGCCAGTAGCCTGCCGCAGGCGCGGCTCGAGCTCATTCCCGGGGCCGGGCATGCACCGTTCCTGTCGCATCCGGCGCTGTTCGTGGAGCAACTGAAGGGTTTCATTCAATACGGCAAGACGAGCGAACGTAACGAGCAGGGCTACCAATAATATGGCAAGACGAGTGAGCGCTAGCGAGCAGGGCTACAGGTCTTATGACAGGACGAGCGAGCGTAGCGAGCAGGGCTACATTGATGGCTGAGTCGCTGGCGCTTGATAAACGCCGCGTGCGCGCATCCTTCGAGCACGCGGCGGATACTTATGATGCGGTGGCGGTGCTGCAACGCGAAATCGCCGATCGCCTGCTGGCACGGCTTGAGCTGGTGCAACTCAAGCCGAAAGTCATTCTCGATATCGGTTGCGGAACCGGTTATGGCGTGCGCAAACTTATTCAACGCTATCCCCGTGCCCGGGTGGTCGGCCTGGATATCGCCGAGGCGATGACGCGCCGCGCCCGGCGGGAATCCGGTCTGTGGAACCGGGTGACCGGGCGCTGTGTTTTTTCCTGTGGCGATGCCGAATGCCTGCCTGTCGCCACGGCATCGGTGGACATGATTATTTCCAATCTCACGCTGCAATGGTGCGATCCGCTTGCGGTGTTTGCTGAGGCCCAGCGCGTGTTGCGCCCCGGTGGTTTAATTATGTTTACCACCTTCGGACCGGATACCTTGCGCGAATTGCGCGCGGCCTGGCGCGCGGCCGACGACGCACCGCATGTGCATGGCTTCATTGACATGCACGACCTGGGCGACATGCTGATACATGCCGGACTGGCCGATCCGGTCATGGACATGGAGCATTTCACGCTGAACTATCCCGGCGTCATGGAGGTGATGCGTGACCTGAAGCGGCTGGGCGCGCATAACGCGGCGCAGGCGCGGGCGCGTGGCCTGACCGGCAAGGCGCAGTTTGCGCGGTTTCGCTCGGCCTACGAGTCGTTGACGCAGAACCGAACCGTTCCGGCGACTTATGAGGCGGTGTATGGCCATGCCTGGGCGCCAGAACCCGGGCAGGCTCGTGCGCGCGCAGGGGTCGCCGTGGTTCCGGTGGGGCGCATCGGCAGGAGATCGCCGTGAGCGGTGGCTGGTTTATCACCGGCACCGATACCGGCGTGGGCAAGACTCGGGTGGCGTGCCGGCTGCTGGCGGCACTGGCGCGCGCCGGGCAAACCGCCGTGGGCATGAAACCCGTGGCCAGCGGTTGTCAGGCCAGCGCGTCGGGTCTGCGCAGCGACGATGCGGAATTATTGTTGGCCGCCAGCGGTGTGACGCCCGACTACGCTGACGTCAATCCCTATCGGTTTGCGCCGGCCATTGCGCCGCCGCTTGCGGCGCTCGAGGCGGGTGTCGAAATAAATCTGGAGAAAATTCTCGCGAGCTTCCGGCGTTTGCAGAAAATATCCCCATGGGTGGTGGTTGAAGGCGTGGGCGGCTGGACAGTGCCGCTGGACGAGCGCCTGACTATGGTGGATGTCGCGCGCACCCTTCGACTTCCCGTGATTCTCGTGGTCGGTCTGCGTCTGGGTTGTCTCAACCATGCGCTGTTGACGGCGGCAGCGATTCGGCGCGCGGATGTCCCGCTCGCCGGCTGGGTCGCCAACCAGATCGACCCCGTCATGACCCATGTGTCGGAAAATATCGCCACCCTGGAAAAAAGAATTCCGGCACCGTTGCTGGCGCGCTTCCGGTTTGGCGCGCCGGGTAACGATGACAACAGCTTATCCGGGTTTTCAATGGAAACGATAATGCATCTCACTCAGATAGCTGAGTAATTCGCTTGGTGGTGGCCTGCGTGGCACCGCTATTATTCCCCTGAAAACACGTGGTTTTGCCTTAAAACGTGTATTGCGGCGATTTGACGCATGTGATAGTTTGCGCGCGCTAAAATGACTTGACCTGAATCAAGTATTTTTCGATTCAGCGGGAGCAGCGCGAATTTCCGTGGCAGCGTGAGTGAGGATGGACGCACGCTATACGCCCGAGATCGACACCGGAGCAAGCCTGCGAATCATCGTGCGCCCGAACCGTAGGTTGGCGCTTCGGGGCTGACGGTGCTGTGCGCGGGGTTGACCGTCGTTGTCCTTACCATCGGTATTGGTTCTATCCTGGCAGGCGCATGGCCGGTGCGGAGAGCGGCGGACCGGGAACAACCCGGGTTGTAGTCAGAATGATTTGATATATACATCATTACGGGAGAGAGGCATGTCGATGACTTTTGTTAAACGGCTCCCAGGCGTCGTTTCCCGCCTGATCCTGGGTATAGGCCTGTGGTTCACGGTCCCGGCGGCGTTCGCCGATTACGGACTCAACTTCCAGAGGCCGGTCACGGCCATCGGCCACAAACTGCTGAACCTTCACAATATGGTCATGATCATCTGCGTGATCATTTTCGTGATTGTTTTTGGCGTCATGTTTTATTCCATCTTCGCGCACCGCAAGAGCCGCGGGCACAAGGCCGCGCAATTCCACGAAAACTCCACGCTGGAAATCGTCTGGACGATCATCCCGTTCGTCATCCTGGTGGGCATGGCGCTGCCGTCCACCGCCACGCTGCTGGAAATGGATGACACCAGCAAATCCGACCTGACGGTCAAGATCACCGGCTATCAGTGGAAGTGGAAATACGACTATCCCGATCAGGACATCGGCTTTTTCAGTTCGTTGACCACGCCGCACGATCAGATCGAGAACAAGGCCACCAAGGGCGAGCACTATCTGCTGGAAGTCGACAATCCAATTGTGTTGCCGGTAGGAAAAAAAGTCCGCCTCCTGGTCACCGCCAACGACGTGATCCACGCCTGGTGGGTGCCGCAATTGGGCACGAAGAAGGACGCCATCCCGGGTTTCATCAATGAAATGTGGACCCGCATCGACGAACCGGGCATCTATCGCGGCCAATGCGCCGAGCTGTGCGGCAAGGACCACGGCTTTATGCCGATCGTGGTTAATGCCGTGAGCCCCGAGGACTTCACCAAGTGGGTCGCCATGCAGAAGGACAAGGCCGCGGCCGAATCCGCCGGTGGCACCAAGACCTGGAGCAAGGACGATCTGATAGAGAAGGGCAAAAAGGTCTTTGCCTCGACCTGCGCCGCCTGTCACGGCGTCAACGGCGAGGGCATGGGCCCGTTCCCGAAAATGGCCGGCAGCAAGATCGCCAACGGTCCGCTCGCCGATCACCTCAACATCGTCATGAACGGCAAGGCCGGCACCGCGATGCAGGCGTTTGCCACCCAGATGAACGACACCGACATCGCCGCCGTGGTGACTTTCGAGCGCAACGGCTTCGGCAACCAGACCGGCGACGTCGTGCAGCCGTCCCAGGTCAAGGCGCTGCGCAAGTAACGCATAGAATTCCGAGAGGAGATAGCTAAACATGGCAACCGCACATCACGCAGATCATCCCACCGGCCTTTCCCGCTGGTTGTTCACCACCAATCACAAGGACATCGGCACGCTGTACCTGGTGTTTGCCTTCAGCATGGCCGTCATCGGCGGACTCATGTCGCTGGTGATCCGTTCCGAGCTGTGGCAGCCGGGCCTGCAGCTGGTGGACCCGCATTTCTTCAACCAGATGACCACCGTGCATGCGCTCGTCATGATCTTCGGTTTTGCGATGCCCGGGTTCGTGGGCCTGGCCAACTGGCAGATCCCGATGATGATCGGCGCGCCCGACATGGCGCTGCCGCGCCTGAACAACTGGTCGTTCTGGATACTCCCGTTCGCGGCGACCCTGATGCTCCTCGGCCTGGTCATGCCCGGTGGCGGCGCGGCGGGGGGCTGGACGCTGTATCCGCCGCTGTCGATCCAGGGCGGCATCGGCACGGACTTCACCCTGCTGTCCATTCATATGCTCGGCATGTCGTCGATCCTGGGCTCGATCAACATCATCGCCACCATCCTGAACATGCGCGCGCCCGGTATGACGCTGATGAAAATGCCGATGTTCGTGTGGACCTGGCTCATCACCGCGTTCCTGCTGATCGCCGTCATGCCGGTGCTGGCCGGCGCGGTCACCATGCTCATCACCGACCGTCATTTCGGCACGCATTTCTTCGACGCCGCGGGCGGCGGCGATCCGGTGTTGTGGCAGCACGTGTTCTGGTTCTTCGGCCACCCGGAGGTGTACATCCTGGTGCTGCCGGCGTTCGGCGTGTTCTCGCAGATCATCCCGACCTTCGCGCGCAAGCCGCTGTTCGGTTATGACTCCATGGTGTTCGCCACGGCCTCGATCGCACTCCTGTCGTTCCTCGTCTGGGCGCATCACATGTACACCGTTGGTATGCCGATGGCGGGCGAATTGTTCTTCATGTACGCGACCATGTTGATCGCGGTGCCGACCGGCGTGAAGGTGTTCAACTGGATCTCGACCATGTGGCGCGGTTCGATGACCTTCGAGACGCCGATGCTGTGGGCCGTCGGCGGCGTGTTCGTGTTCACCATCGGCGGTTTGTCGGGGCTCATGCTCGCGATCACGCCGGCGGACTTTCAGTACCATGATACCTACTTCGTCGTGGCGCATTTCCACTACGTGATCTTCGGCGCCTCGGTGTTCGGGCTGTTCGGCGCGGTGATGTACTGGCTGCCGAAGTGGACCGGTCACATGTACAACGAGTTGCTCGGCAAGTGGCATTTCTGGCTGACCATGATCGGCTTCAACCTGACGTTCTTCCCGCAGCACTTCGTCGGGCTGGCCGGCATGCCGCGCCGTATTCCCGATTACGCGCTGCAATTCACCGAGTTCAACCAGTGGTCCACGGTGGGCGCGTTCATGACCATCGCCGCCCAGTTGATCTTCTTCTATCTGGCGATCCGCTGCATACGCGGCGGCGCCAAGGCGACCGACAGGGTGTGGGAGGGTTCGGACGGTCTGGAGTGGACCCTGTCATCGCCGCCGCCGTACCACAGTTTCGCGGTAGCGCCGAAGTTTAAATAGGACGTAGACGGAATTACCATGGCTGATGCCCTGCACGACAACAAACGGCGGCAACGCATCCACCTCACGGTGGTGGCGCTGACGCTGCTGGTTGCGGTGATGTTCGTTTCCGCCGCCTGGCTGAAACTCGCATGACCGCGGATCAGGATACCCGGGCCGTCGCCAACCGCCGGCTGGCGCTGAAGCTGGCGGCCGTGGCCGTGGCCATGTTCGGTTTCGGCTATGCGCTGTCGCCGATGTACGACCTGATGTGCCAGGCCTTCGGGCTTAACGGCAAGACCGGACGCATCGAGGCGCAGGCGGCGGTGCAACCCGTGGACATGAACCGCACGGTGACCGTGGAATTCACCGGGCTGGCCACCAGCGGCCTGCCTTGGGAGTTCAAGCCGCTCGTGAAAAAGCTCGAGGCGCACCCCGGCGAAACCATGGAAGTGAAATACCTTGTCCACAATCTGGCGCAGGAGGAGATCACCGGTCAGGCGATTCCGAGCGTTGCCCCGGGTGTTTCCGCGGCGCACTTCAAGAAGATCGAATGTTTCTGTTTCACCCAGCAGACCCTGAAGCCGGGCGAGACGCGCGAGATGCCGGTGCGGTTCGTGGTCGACGCCGGGCTGGACAAGGACGTGCATACCATCACCCTGTCGTATTCGTTCTTCAACACCAACAAGCTGTCGGCGCAAAAATACGGCGGAGAAGCGCTCGCGCAAGGCGACGATCACGCCCATCACGCGCATCCGGCCACGGCGTCCGGTGGTTAAACGCCAAAACGATTCTTAAATATAATGAGAAAGAGGATATAAGCATGTCCGCTGGCCACTCCAGTAACCATTATTATCTGCCCAATCCGAGCGCCTGGCCTGTCATTACCTCGGCCGGTCTGTTTTCGCTGGCGTTGGGCTTCATTCTATTGATGAACAATATCAAGGCCGGGTCCTGGATCATGCTATTCGGGGCCGCGATCATCATTTACATGATGTTCCGCTGGTTCGGCCAGGTGATCGGCGAATCCGAGAGCGGCACCTATAACACCCAGGTCGATCGTTCCTTCCGCTGGGGCATGGCGTGGTTCATTTTCTCCGAGGTCATGTTCTTCGCCGCCTTCTTCGGCGCGCTGCTTTATGTCCGCCAGTTTGCCGTGCAGTGGCTGGGCGATACCGAGCTGTTGTGGCCCGGTTTTGATGCCACCTGGCCGAGCGCGGGCCCGAAGGGGCCGATGCCGATCCCCCACGACACCCTACCCGGTCTGAACCAGTTCTCGCCGATGGGCGCCTGGGGCATCCCCGCCATTAACACTCTGATCCTGCTGACCTCAGGGGTCACCGTGACCATCGCTCATTGGGGACTGCTGAAGGACAACCGCGCGCAGCTCATCACCGGCTTGTTCCTGACGGTGGCGTTGGGCATGGCGTTCCTGGTGTTGCAGGCCTACGAATATATCCATGCCTACTCCGAACTGGGGCTGACCCTCAAGACCGGCGTCTACGGCGCGACGTTCTTCATGCTCACCGGTTTTCACGGCTTCCACGTCACCATGGGCACCATCATGCTGATCGTGATTCTGGCGCGCTCGATCGCCGGTCATTTTCGCCCGGATCATCACTTCGGTTTCGAGGCGGTCGCGTGGTACTGGCACTTCGTGGACGTGGTGTGGCTGTTCCTGTTTATATTTGTGTACTGGTTCTGATCTGACCATCAGCCGATAAATAAAAGCGCCGCCATTTTTTTGGCGGCGCTTTTTTTATCGCATGCAATATTATCCGAGTAGGGTGCGCTGAGTGCCTGCGAAGCGCAACGTATCGACCGTCACGGTGCGCAACGCTTCGCTTTTGCGCACCCTACCTAAATTTTTGGGTTTTTCAACGCAACAGCGCCAAGCCCTGGGGCGGGATAATGCCGAAGTAGAAACCGGCCATCAGCAACAGGAACAATGTCATCGACAACCCGATGCGCCAAGTCAGAGCCTGGGCCATGCGTTCGCCGTGCCCCTTGTCCTTGAACAGGAATACCAGGGCCGAGAACAGGCTGGCGAAAATCAACAGTAGCATGGCGATGACGATGATTTTAATGAACATGCGGGAATCCGGGGGTATGACGGAATGTGCATTATACTGGATACATCCATGGATTTCCGCGCCGTAGTTTCTCAGGCATGAGCTTGTTCCCGCGACGTTTCCGGCCGGGTCTGGCGCCGAGCCTGGCGGTCGCTATTCTGGTGCCGCTGTTCTTGTATCTGGGTTACTGGCAGCTGCAGCGGGCGGATGAAAAGCGCGTGTTGCAGGCCGAATACGACGCGCGCGCCGCGGGCGCGGTGGCTATGGTCGAGCGGCGTTTGCAGCGGCCCGAGGCATTGCAGTTTTACCGCGTGGTTGCCAAGGGCTATTACGAGGCCGATCGTCAGATCCTGATCGATAATCGAGTGCATCAGGGCCGCGCGGGTTACCACGTCATCACCCCCCTGCGCTTGCTGGACAGCGACGTGCGGCTGTTGGTCAACCGCGGCTGGATTCCGCTCGGTACCGACCGCGACCATCCACCTGCGATCGATACGCCCAGCGGCCTGCAGAAGATCATGGGCGTGGCCACGGTGCCCGCGGACAAATATTTCACCCTCGGGCCACCCGAGCCGCTCGATCGCGGCTGGCGGCGTGTGTGGCAGAACATGGACCTGGCGCAATACGCCACCGCCGTGCCGTTTCCGGTGCAACCGGTGGTGGTCCTGCTCGACCCCGAAAGCGACGCCGGCGGCTTTACCCGTGACTGGAGCCGGCTCGACGCCGGGATCGCCGTGCACCAGGGCTATGCCTTCCAATGGTTCATGCTGGCGGGAGCGCTCATTGCCGTCTATCTTTTTATGAGTCTGCGCGGTTCCGGCGCGGACCCGCGGGAGCAGCACCACCGATGACGCCATTCGCCAACTCACTGTCCGGCCGCCGCAAGATCGTGCTGCTGTTGACGCTGTTTGCCTTGCCCATGATCGTCGCCTATGCGTTGTATTTCGGCGGCTGGCGTCCGTCCGCGACCGGCAATTACGGCGAGCTGGTGCAGCCTGCGCGCCCGATCGCCGACATGGCGCTGGTCACGCTCGACAGCCAGCCGATTCGATTCAGCGATCTGCGCGGAAAGTGGACGCTGATCGCCTTCGCGGCGGCGGATTGTCCGAAGCCCTGTGAGCGTAATCTCTACCATATGCGCCAGGTGATTGCCGCGCAGGGTGAAAAGGCCGATCGCGTCCAAAGCGTTTTGGTACTGACGGATTCCAAGGCGCTCGATTGGTGGCGCTACACGATCAAGGATTACCCCGGCATGCGGGTCGTGGTCGGGCCGCCGCCGGCGCTCGCCGCGCTCGTCCGTCAGTTCACGCTGCCCGCCGGCAGCCCGCTGGATAATCCGTACCGCATTTATCTGATCGACCCGCTGGGTAATCTCATGATGAGTTACCCGGTCGACGCCGATCCGAACGGCCTGCGCAAGGATCTGGCGCGCCTGTTGCGCGTGTCGCGGATCGGCTGAGATGCTGAACGGCCGTAAGTCCTCGCAGTTTTTCCGGCTGGCACTGGCCGCCGCTTTTTTTTCCTATTTAGGAGTGGTGTTCATTGCCTACTCGCGTCTGTCCGAGGCCGGTCTCGGTTGTCCCGACTGGCCGGGCTGCTATGAAAAACTGTTTACGCCGTTGACCGCCCACGATCTCGATCAAGCCAAGTTGCTGGGAAGAGATATCAAGCCGGAGAACCGCGCCTGGAAGGAGATGGTGCAGCGCTATTTATCCGGCGTGCTGGGACTGCTGCTGTTGCGCCTGGCGTGGCTCGGTTGGCAGCTTAAAAGACGCAAGCGCAGTCAGCAGATTCTGATACCGCTCGCGACCATGCTGCTGACCTTTTCACTTACCGTGGCCGGCGCGCTCACCGTCAGTTTCCAATTAAAGCCGCTCATCATGATGATGCAGTTGTTGGGGGGCATGACCATCCTCGGGGCGCTGTGGTGGATCGTCATGCGCGAACAGAAGTTCTGGCGATCGGTCAGCGCCTCGCCCGTGACGCGCTCGCTGCGTCCGCGCACCTTGGCGGCGCTGGTCATCCTGTCGCTGCAAATCGCCTTGGGTGGCTGGTCGATGGTGAATTATGCCGGACTCGCTTGTCCGGATTTTCCCAGCTGCCAGGGCCAGTGGTGGCCGGCGATGGATTATCTCAATGCCTTTACCCTGTGGCGCGATGTCGGTATTCAATATGAAGGCAAGCTGCTGGATTTACCCTCGGCCACGGCGATCCACATGGCGCATCGGGTGGGGGCGTTGATCAGCGTGCTGTATGTCGGCTGGCTGGCGCTGCACGTGATGCGCGTGGGATTTCAGGAAAACCTGACCCTGTACGGATTACTGGTGCTGCTGTTGCTGGCGGAGGAAATTCTCCTCGGAATCACGCAGGTGGCAGCCCATCTGCCGCTGGTTCTGGCCGTGGCGCACAATGCCGTGGCCGGCCTACTACTGTTGAGCCTGATAACCCTGTATCATGTCGTCCGACCGCCACGAACACCATGACTTTCCCGCCGGATCAGCCATGAAGCCAGACAATACCGCCCTTGCGGCCACCCCGACCCGCCGAAATTTTCCCGCGCTCGCGCGTGAATATTACGAGCTCACCAAACCGCGGGTGGTATCGCTCATCCTGTTCACCGCCGTGGTCGGCATGTTCCTGTCCACGCCCTCGGGCCTGCCGGTGCTGCCACTGCTGCTCGGCACGCTCGGCATCGCGCTCGCCGCCGGCTCGGCCGCGGCGATCAATCAGATTCTCGACCTGCGTTTCGATTCAGGCATGCGCCGCACCAGCCTGCGACCGCTGCCCACCGGGACGCTGACCACGCGCCAGGCGCTCATTTTCGCGCTGATCCTGGGTGTGGCTTCGATGGTGATCCTGGCCCTGTGGGTCAACGTGCTCACGGCCATGCTGACCTTTATCACGCTCATCGGTTATTCGATCGTTTATACCGTGTATCTCAAACATGCCACCCCGCAAAACATCGTCATCGGCGGCGCGGCGGGCGCCGCGCCGCCGATCCTCGGCTGGACCGCCATCACCGGTGAAGTCGCCGCCGATGCCTTGCTGCTGTTCCTGATCATCTTCCTGTGGACGCCGCCGCATTTCTGGGCGCTCGCGCTCTACCGCGAAAAGGAATACGCCAAGGTCGGCATCCCCATGCTGCCGGTCACCCACGGACGCGCGTACACCCAGCTTCAGATCCTGCTCTATACCGTCCTGCTGGTGGCGGTGACGGTCATGCCGTTCGCCACGCACATGAGCGGCTGGCTGTACCTCAGCGGCGCCATGATTCTGGATGCCGGCTTCCTGTACTATGCCGTGCGGCTGTACCGCCACTACAGCGATGAACTCGCGCGCAAGACTTTCCGTTACTCGATCAATTACCTCGCGGTGCTGTTTGCACTGCTGCTGATCGACCACTACCGCGTCTATATCCACGGGGCGCTGCAATCCGCCTTGTATTAAAAAAGATTGAATTGACAGTTTGTAGGGTGGGCATTGCCCACCAACATGGCTTCGCCAGCTGCCGACGGTGGGCGGTGCCCACCCTACATTAGGAATTGATTTTTCCGAAATTGATGTTACTCATGGGTTTCCGAAATCTGTTTCTCTTTTTCCCGTTGGCGCTGCTCATCGCGGCCTGCTCGCCGGCGCCCGCGTTCAAATCCACCGACATCAGCGGCGTCGA
>JAUSDQ010000213.1 GCA_030650525.1 Sulfuricaulis sp. | reverse complement strand
GGAACAGTTCACGTAGGGCGGAATAGGCCGAAGGCCGTATTCCGCCGAATGTGTTTCGCTCGGACGCCTGATAAACATCCGGCGCAATACGCTGTGCTATTGCGCCCTACACGCTGGAAACATGCATTAAATTTACGATCCGTGTTCATCTGTGGTTTCATTCCGCTTATTGACCTCGAAAAACAACCATGTCAATGATCTCTGATATACGTGCGCGCGAGATACTGGATTCGCGCGGAAATCCTACCGTTGAAGCGGATGTCATCCTGAAATCCGGCGCCGCCGGCCGAGCCGCCGTGCCCTCCGGCGCCTCCACCGGCAGTCGCGAGGCCATCGAACTGCGCGACGGTGACGCCCGGCGTTATGGCGGCAAGGGCGTCAAAAAGGCCTGTGCCAACGTCAATGGCGAAATACGCCAGGCGCTGCTCGGCCAGAAGGCGAACGATCAGACGGGCATTGATCGCACCTTGATTGCGCTCGATGGCACGGAGAACAAATCCCGTCTGGGTGCCAATGCCACGCTCGCGGTGTCGCTCGCGTGTGCGCGCGCGGCGGCGGCCGACACCAAGCAGCCGCTGTACCGTTATCTCAACGGCCTGGCGGGAGGCGTGCCGATGCTGTTGCCGGTGCCGATGATGAACATCGTCAATGGCGGCGCGCACGCCGACAACAACATCGATTTCCAGGAATTCATGATCCTGCCGGTGGGCGCTGCCACCTTCGCGGAAGCGCTGCGCTGCGGCGCCGAGGTGTTTCATGCGTTGAAAAAGGTGTTGCAGGGCATGAAGCTCAACACCGCCGTGGGTGATGAGGGCGGATTCGCCCCCGATCTTCAGTCCAACGAAGCGGCCTTGCAGATTATCGTGCAAGGCATTGAGAAGGCCGGCTATAAACCGGGCGCCGATGTGTGTCTCGGCATCGATACGGCCAGCACCGAATTCTTCAAAAATGGGAAATACGAACTGGAATCCGAGCACGCCAGCCTTACCGCAGCACAACTGGCCGACAAGCTGGCCGGCTGGGTCGACAAGTATCCCATCATTACTCTTGAGGATGTTTGTGGCGAGAGTGACTGGGACGGTTGGGAGCTGATGACAAAAAAGCTCGGCAAAAAGATTCAGCTCGTGGGCGACGATATATTCGTCACCAACACGGCGATTCTCCAGGAAGGCATCAGGAGGGGTGTGGCGAATTCGATTCTCATCAAGGTGAATCAGATCGGCACCCTGAGCGAGACCCTGGCGGCGATCGCCATGGCGCGGAAGGCCGGTTACACAGCGGTCATCTCGCACCGTTCCGGAGAGACCGAGGACACCTTCATCGCCGATCTGGCGGTCGCCACCGGCACCGGTCAGATAAAAACCGGATCACTGTCGCGTTCCGACCGTGTGGCGAAATACAACCGGTTACTGGGCATCGAGGAGGAACTGGGTTCCGCGGCTGTCTATCCCGGACGTTGTGCCTTTGCCATGCATGGGAATTAAGAATTCGGAATTGCCGATATCTGCGGTTTGAAATTATAATGAAGTTTGTGAAGATCGCGACTTATGTCCTGCTAGGGATGCTTGTGCTGCTGCAATACCCGCTGTGGTTCGGGAGCGGCGGCGTCGTTACGATCTGGCGCTTCCACCGCGAGATCGCCGCTCAGGAACAGGAAAACGCCCGATTGAACGATCGCAATCAGGCGCTCGAGGCCGATGTCAACGACCTCAAGCAGGGCTTGGCGGCGATCGAGGAACGCGCCCGGACGGAACTCGGCATGGTGAAAAAGGGCGAAGTGTTTTTTCAGGTGATTGAAGCCCCCAAGCCCGCCAGCCAGTCCGCGGGAAAATGAGGCGTAACTACGGTCTCTGCTCGATCGTGAAAATCAGCAACACAAACAGAAAGAAAAAAAACTCCGCAACCGTGATCAGGTAAATCCACCAGACGATCCGTCGCGCCGACGGCTTCATCGGAATCCATAGCCGGCGAATGTACCAGCGCCAGCCCGGCAGCCAGGACCAGCGCTTCAGCCGCACAAAATATACCCGCAACGATTCGCCCCAGGCCTTAAGACTCTTGTCCACCTCCGGCAGGCGTTGCTGCCGCTCCGTCTCGGGGACGCCTTCATAGTCATCGGTGATGGTGAGGCGGCCGCCGCCCATGACAGCTTCCACCGAGAACACCGTGCGTCGCTTGAGACCGCTATCATAGTGCAGCGTGAATTCCGGACCGGGCCCTTCACGGGTTTCGATCATCAGCGTGTTCTGCGTCTGATTGCTCTGGTTTTCGAATTCCGCGCGATAGGACATCGGGCCCGTCCGGGTCCAGGACTTGAAGTAATAATACGGATTCAAACGCAGCATGGCCTCGACGTCGCGCCACTGCTGCGTCACGCTGGCGGGTGGCAGCGGAACGACAATACTGACCCAGGCGGCGTCGGCGGAATCCACCGGGGGCGCCTGCGCCGGTTCCTGATTGTTATCAGGCATGAGGATAGGGTGCGATTACCACCGGCACGCGCAGCGACCGGAAAAGCCTTTCATCCAGCATGCGGGAGCGCAGCCCTTCACGGCCTTTCGGTCGCGGCGAACCCAGCACGATGAGATCCGTCGGACCCTTGGCGGCGCGCCGGATCAGGCAGTCCACCGGTTTTCCCTGCACCATCTCATAACGATAACGGATGCGGCGCTTGGCCGTTTCGCGCATCATGCGCTTCAAATGCGCGCGGACCTCTTGTTCCAGCTGCGATTCGAGATAGCGCCCGAAAGTGTCGCGCGTCGAAGCGTTGTTGAGCCAGTCATCGCCTTGCATGCCTTTCCAGAAATCCGGCACCACAATCAGGTGGTGCAGGACAGCGCCGGGGCCGCAGAAGGAATAAGCGAGCTTCTCCGCCGCCCGTGCCCCCTCAGTGCCGTGGCTGGCGAGCAGGATATGTTTTGGTTTGGCCATGGGGAATCCTGATGCTTCGAAATATTTCAAAAAAAACCCCGGTGGCGGTTATACCGGCCACCGGGGCGGTTCTTTTCAACGCCTAATCAGGCAACAAAATTGTAGACCAGAAAGGCGATGACCAATGACAGCACCAGGGCGCCGATATCTTCAAGGCGGTCATTGCGGAATATCGTCAGCGCCGTACCACGATCAAATTTGTCTTTCATGATTGCACCTCGCAGAAATTTCCGTTAAACGATTTCCTTCACGAGCAGCCACACTACGATCAGTGATCCGACCGCCTTCACTGCGCCGACCGTCGAGCCGATGATCAAGGGCTGACCGCCGGCCTGTTTGATCGAGGCCATGGTGATTTGCATGCCCAAGCCGACGAGGCCGAAGGTGAAGAACCAGGCGATGATATCCCGGAACTTCGAGATGCGCGGGGCGGGTTTGTACACCGCGCTGTGCATCTTCTTCAGGACCTTGTTAGCCTTCACCGAGAGCGTATGCGAGTTGAGGATTGTGGCCAACTGCCGGTCATGCTCGAACGAGGTAGCCTTCTTGTTTTCGAACAAGCTGGCAAGCGCCGCCTTCTGTGTCTCGTCTGTCACTTTGTCGGCTTCGGCCTTGAGCACCTCGGCGTCCTTGTCGGACAGCATCTTGCTTTCCTTGACGTTGCCTTCCTTGTCCTTCTTCACCAGGTGCTTTTCGCTGTTGTCGAAATACTTGCCGGGCAGTTCCGAGCCGGGCGCGAACATGCCGGTGGAACCAAGGATGAACATCACGATGAAGCCCAGCACGAACAGCGGGAACTTGCTGAAGATCACTTTTCCATGACTGACTTTCTGGGCTCCTGCTTCACGTTCCACATACCACAGCGCCAACCACAGTACGATGATCGGCAGGAACAGGATGCGCGTGATGTTGAATATTTCCGCCACCTTCAGGGTATCGATCCCATCCGGCTCGAAGGCCAGCGCCGCACCCGCCACCTGCGCCGAGTTGAGGATGCCGGTGCCGGCCCAGGCGCCGAACTGCGTGGGGTTCATGCCCATCTGCTTGCCCACGATCGGGAAGATGAACATCATCAGCACGCCCCACAGCAGAATGGTGCCGATGGTGTAGGCGATTTCTGTAGACTTGGCGTTGACGACCGGCGCCGCCGCGACCGCGGCCGACACGCCGCAAACACCTACGCCGGCAGACAACACGCCGCCCATCGAGTTCGGGATCTTGCGCCGCGAGCCCATCCACAGCACCATGCCCACCGAACCGAGCACGAAGGCGGCGATCATGACGACGGACAAACCGGCCAGATTGGCTAGTTCCTGCCAGCTGTAGAGCACGCCCAGCAGCACCACACCGGTTTTCAGGCCGAGGCGCGAGAGGCGCACGCCGTTTTCCGCCCAACTCGGGATCTTGAACACGTTGACCGTGATGATGCCGGCGAGTATGCCCATGACCACGTAGTTCAGGTTCATCACCTTGGCGAAGTCGAAGGCCCAGTTGAGATTGGCCGCCTTCATGGCCTCATGCGCGGCCTTGCCCCACGTGTGCATCAGCGGGTCGAGCCCCCACTTCACGACGAAGGCGATGATCAGGATGAACATCACCCCGCCTACGCTCGATAGGTAGTAATCCAGGTTGCCTTCCTTTGGTTTCACGGCGAACTGCCAGAGACCAACCACGATGGCAATGATGCCGCAGACAAAGGGAAGGATGATCATTTCGCCCGGTGATTCGGGCTTGCCGACGAATTTTGCGAGCTTGAGGAATTCGATCATCGGATTCAGGACGCCGGCTTGCACCAGATAACCGAAGGCGACCATGATGATCCCGAGGATCAGGGTCCAGACAGTTTTTTGAGAGTAAATCATATTGCTTGTCTCCTAAACTGGTTGTGAGGCAACCACTTGTGCAACATCCCGAAGTTTATAAGTAGTTACTTATATAGCAGCAATAGACGCAAACGATTCAAGCACAAGCCTAGACACCACACAAGCAATGTCAATGCGATCAACAGCGTGACGGCATGTGGCCGGTGTTTATTCCGGTCAGCCGTTGGCGGGAAGAGTGTAGGGCAGAGGCTGGAGAGAGAGTAGTTGACCGATTTCGTTTTTTAGATGAAGCTCGCCGGCGCCGGCGCTGCTGATCTGAATCACAGCGAGCAGATCATAGCCATTGTCGGGCGCAGCCTGTGCATCGACGACCGTGCCGGCCGACTGGCCGGGAAAGTCGGGCGCAAAGATGGCGTCGCCCGGACGCGGCAGGACGCCGCCCTGGACATGGGCACGGTACATGCGCTGCTTTAGCTTGCCAAGGTATTGCATGCGCGCCACGATTTCCTGTCCCGGGTAGCAGCCTTTCTTGAAATTGACGCCGCCGACGGCCTCGAGATTGGCCATCTGTGGGACGAATTCTTCAATGGTTCCGGGGTGAACGCTGGGGATTCCTGCCATAATA
>JAUSDQ010000212.1 GCA_030650525.1 Sulfuricaulis sp. | reverse complement strand
GACGAGTTCGGGGTGCGCCCGTCGATAGACACGGCCCAGCCCGATGTGCGGGTGAATGTCTATTTGCTGCGCGATGAGGCAACGGTCAGTTTGGATCTGTCGGGTGAGTCGCTGCACCGGCGCGGTTACCGAGCGCAGACGGTGGAGGCGCCGCTCAAGGAAAATCTCGCCGCCGCGATTCTCCTGCGTGCGCAGTGGCCCGCCATTGCCAAGGAAAACGGGGCACTGGTCGACCTGATGTGCGGCTCGGGTACGCTGCTGATCGAAGCGGCCATGATCGCCGCCGACATTGCACCCGGGCTGGCGCGCGAGTACTTCGGCTTTCACCGCTGGAAGCAACACGATGCCGCCCTGTGGACGGGGCTGCTCGACGAGGCGCGCCAGCGGCGCGCAGTGGGTCTCACGAATTTGCCACCGATTTACGGCTACGACCACGACCCGCTGGCCATCCGGGCCGCGCGCGACAATATAAAACGCGCGGGGCTGGGCAATCTTATGATTGCCCAACAACGTGAGCTGTCCGCCTGCGCCCCGGAACCGAGCCCAACCGGGCTCGTGGTGGCCAACCCGCCCTACGGCGAACGCCTGGGCCCGAGCTCCGAACTGCCGGCGCTTTACGCCGAACTCGGCGCACAACTGAAGACATGCTTCCCCGGCTGGCGCGCCGCGGTGTTCACCGGCAATCCCGAACTGGGAAAATCCATGGGCCTGCGCGCCGTGAAAATGCACACCCTCTACAACGGCGCGATCGAATGCAAGCTACTGCACTTCGAAATCACGCCGGAAAATGTCGTGGTTGAGCGCACGCCGAAACCGTTCGAAATCCGCCCCGGTTCCAGCGCCGAGATGTTCGCCAACCGGCTGCGCAAGGACCTGCAACATTTCGGCCGCTGGGCCCGGCGCCAGGAGATATTCTGTTATCGCCTGTACGACGCCGACCTGCACGAGTACAACTTGGCTGTCGACGTTTATGAATCCGATAAGCGTTATGTGCATGTGCAGGAATACGAAGCGCCGGACACCATCAGCCCCGACAAGGCGCGCCAGCGCCTGCAACACGCCCTCGGGGTGATTCCGCTGGTGCTGGAGATCCCGCGCGAGCAAATGATCTTCAAGGTGCGCCGGCGCCAGAAAGGCGGCGCGCAATATGAAAAGATGGATACGACCGGAGAGTTCCACGAGGTGCGCGAGGGACCGTGCCGATTCCTCGTGAACTTCACCGATTACCTCGATACCGGACTTTTTCTCGATCACCGCGCCACGCGCGCGATGCTGGGCGAGCTGGCCCAGGGGAAACGCTTTCTCAATCTTTTCGGCTACACCGGCACCGCCACGGCCCACGCGGCGCTCGGCGGAGCGATATCGACCACCACGGTAGACATGTCATATACCTACCTCGACTGGGCGCGGCGAAATCTCGAACTAAACAGCATCACCGGCGACAAACACGAGCTGATCCAGGCCGATGTGCTGGTATGGCTCAAGGAAAACCGGCCACGGCGTTATGGTTTGATCTTTCTCGATCCGCCGACGTTCTCGCGTTCCAAGCGCATGGAGGACACGCTCGATATTCAACGCGATCACGAGGCGCTGATTCGGGACACCGCCGCGCTGCTCGAACCGGGTGGCATGCTGATTTTCTCGACCAATAATCGCCGTTTTAAAATCTACCGGGAGGCGTTGGCACCGCTCACGGTCGAGGACATCACGCGCCAGACGATTCCTCAGGACTTCGAGCGCGACCCGAAAATTCACCAGTGTTTTCGCATCAGACATGCATGAATCATAAATTTTTCTTATCGGAAATAGAAAAATCGTCAAGCTTGCCGGTTTGATGGGAATCAAAGAAATTATTTTATTTGTGTGTAAGCTATCACTGCCCGATGGTAAGAACATCAGTGGAATATGGCAGTTCGGCTGATGTAACCTCATCGGAAAGGAGGTGCATCATGGCAACCACTGTTCCCGTCAAGAGAGTGCCTGAAACACGGACCGGGGAAACGATGCGCCCGCTCGGGGTATTCGAGGAAATGGAGCAGTTAGCGGAAAGGATGCTCCCGTTGTCCTGGATGCGGCCGTTACACACGGAGCGGCTGTTCTGGGGAGGAGCGATACCACAAGTGGATATCATCGATCGGGAAGCGGAACTCGTCGTGCGGGCAGCCGTGCCGGGTTTCGATAAGGACGACATCGAAGTCTCCAGCACCGCGGACGCCGTGACCCTGCGCGGCTGCGCGGAAGCGGAAGAAAAGGAAGGCGAAGAAGAGGGAGAGTATTACCGGCATGAAATCCGGTGCGAGGATTTCCTTCGCACCATACACCTGCCTTGCCTGGTGGACGACACCAGGGCCAAGGCGACGTTCAAGGATGGCATGCTGGAACTGATACTCCCGAAGGCGGAAGCTGCCAAGCGGCACACCGTCAAGATCGAAGAAGCCTGAACCATCCCTGGTTCGTATCAACTGAAGAACCCGGCCCTGCGTACCGGGTTCTTTTTTGCCGGCATGCCGGACCGCGCGTTACTTTAAACCATCGCCCGGCGCATGGTGCGCTTGAGGCTGTGAATGTGGCGCAGAACGCCGTGCAATTGACTACGATCCTGGGAAACCAGAATCTCGTCGCGTTTTTTCTTGAGCTCGCGAATCTTCGTCTTGATCGCGACCTTGTCGATGCCGACCACCTGATGGTGCTCGTGCATGTCGATACCGAGCGCCGTGCACAGGGCCTTGAGCACATGATCCTTGTTCATCTGGGTCGCGCCCTCGACCGCCTCGTGCTCGATGCCCTTGGCGATCTCGCGCAGATCGGCCACCGTCTTTTCCTTCAACTCGTGGTAGGTATAGGCCATGATAATTCTCCTTGTTGCAGATAGGTCGGAATAATATTTCGTTAAAAGTTTATAAAACCACTGCCCGCCGTGGCAATCCGCCGGCGTCTCTAGAGCTCGACCGGACGGTAGAAGAATACAAAACGTCCGTCCTCCACGTCTACCTTGAGGGTAGCGCCGTGGTGGATGCCGTAGTCCACATAGCCCGGCACGGCGCTGGCCTGATGGCATTCGCTCACGTGCTGCGGCGCTTCAAAATCGCGGTCGCGGTCATACCAGGAAAGCAGCATGTAATCGTTCAAGCGCGCCTTGGCCGCGGCATCCGCCAGCTGCATCGCCTCGAGGTAATTCGCCACGGGTGGCTCACGTTTCAGCGGCACGATCGTAATGCCGAAAAGATCGAGCGGCAATGGTATTGGGCAAGCCACCTGTCCCTCCTGCCCGGCGGGCGATTCCTCGGAATCGGGTTGCTTGTCAGATGCTGGATGTCTGGGACTCATGATGAGAAGTGTTATGGCCGCAACCGCCCGATGATAGACGCCGGTCAGCCGGGAAACTACGCCTGTCATCCGCGCTTCACAAGACCCTGGCCGGTGAGTTAAGGTGGCACCCGTTTATGGGCTACTATATATCAAGGTAGCGGAACGAAAAAACCAAATTTGGGTAAGGACAACCAGCACTCTCATGAAATCCACTCAGCTCCTGGCCGCCCTGGCATCCACTGCCGGAATCGTTATCACCACCCTCTTTTTCACCTCGGATGCCAACGTATCCGAACCGCCGGAAAGCGCAACGCCGACGTATATCAAGGCCGAGGACATCATCCAGTACGGTCAACCCAACCGGCTTTCCTTGAAGTCCGGCGTGGCCATCATCATGGACGATCGGGAAGGCATCATGCTCTACGGCCGCAATGTCGATCATCCGCGCCCCATCGCTTCTCTGACCAAACTCATGACCGCGCTCGTCATCCTCGAATCGGGACTGGTGCTGGATGAACCCATCGAGATTACCCGGGCCGATCGCGATCGGCTCCGCGGCACGCGCTCGCGTCTAAACTTCGGTGGCGTGTTTACGCGCTACGACCTGTTGCGCACGGCCTTGGGCGCCTCCGACAACCGTGCCGCCGCCGCGCTGGCGCGCAGCTACCCCGGCGGTCAGGAGGCCATGGTGCAGGCCATGAACGCCAAAGCCAAACAGCTCGGCATGACGCAGACGCGTTTCGCCGATGGCAGCGGTCTCGATAATGGCAATGTCTCCACGGCGCGCGACCTCACGCTGCTGGTCGCGGAAACACAAAAGCATCCGCAGTTTCATACGCTGACCACGACGGCGTCGTTTCGTGTCGTCAACCAGGCCTCGGGTCGCGACATCGCCTTTCACAATACCAACCGGCTGGTCAGAAGGGACTCCTGGGACATAAATTTGAGCAAAACCGGCTACACCGCCGCCGCCGGCAACTGTTTGATCATGCAAGCCACGATTGCCAACCGTCCGCTGACGATTGTGCTGCTCAACTCTTGGGGCAAGTACAGCCGCTACGGCGATGCGAAACGAATTCACGAGTGGCTAGAAAGAGCCGAGCGTAGAATTCCGCATATCCAGACTGCCCACGCTGCAGTGAATTAAGCAACCTCAAAAAAATCTGGCCGGATTTCTTGGTTCTCAAATTCTTAATCCTGTAAATCCTGAAAAATCCTGTTAATCCTGTCTATTTCATTTTGTCAGGTGCTTTAAGAAAATTCATCTGACAACGCTCCCGGGGTGCATTACAGTATCCCCTCCTCCGCAATCCGGGAGATCACACCGATGGATGTCCTCGAAGCGATACGCCAGCGCGCGTCCACGCGCGCCTATCTCGATAAACCGGTAGACCGAACCATGATCGAAGCGATATTGGACGTCGCACGCTGGGCGCCCTCGGGCGCCAATATTCAGCCCTGGCAGGTGGCCGTGGTAACGGGTCAGGTCGGCCGGCAAATCGGCAAAGCGCTGCTCGCCACGCGCACCGCCGGCGAATCCGAACGGCCGGATTACCGCTATTATCCCGAACGCTGGAGCGAACCCTACAAATCACGCCGGGTCGCGTGCGGCCTGGCGCTCTACACCGCGCTCAAGATCGGGCGCGACGACAAGCACGCGCGCCTGAAATCCTGGAACAACAATTACTCGTTCTTCGGCGCGCCGGTGGGTCTGTTCTTCTTCCTCGATCGTTCGCTGGCGCAGGGCTCGTGGGTGGACATGGGCATGTTCATCGAGAACGTCATGCTGGCGGCGTTGGGACACGGTCTGGCCACCTGTCCGCAGGCTTCGCTCGCCGAGTATCCGGATATCGTGCGTAAACTGCTTAACGTTCCGGACTCGCGCGCCCTCATCTGCGGCATGGCGCTCGGCTATCCCGACCGTTCCGCGCCCGTGAACAATTACCGCACGCAGCGTGAACCGGCGATGCATTTCACTACGTGGCATGAATAGGCCCTGCGTGTGTGTCTGCGACAGCGTATTAAGCGAGTCGGAACATATGCTTGGCCGCGACCTCATGGGGCAAAAGTCATTAAAACTATACTGTTAGCGTCTATATAAGCTATATTTAACGAATTGATCGTATCGCCGCGACTCGCTCCGACATGAAATACGCCGGATATTCCAAGCAGAATCCCCCCATCCACTTCCTGGAAGAAGAACTCAGAAACCGTGAGTACGAAATCGCGTTGCTGAAAGAAATCGGCGATGCCGTCTCGAGCGAATTGAGCCTTGAAAAGGTCTTTCGTCTCGTCGCGGAACGCGCGCGCACGCTGGTCCAAGCCGAGACACTGCTCATTCCGATTATTAACACGGAATGTACGCACTATTCCTACCGCGCCGGGGTGGGAAAAAATGTCGATGAAATTGTTGGTGAAGCCCTGCCACTTAACTCTGGGATTTGCGGTTGGGTCTGGCACCACAAACGCCCTTGGTGGCGCGGCGTATTGGCTGAACTCGATGAATCTGAAAAAACCAAATGGGAACACGAGGCCGGTAACGTGATCGTCGTGCCCCTGATCGGGAAACGCCATTTCCTGGGCGGAATTGCCGGAATCAACAAGGCGGGCGGCGGCGATTTCACCAAACGCGATCTGGACCTGCTGACGATGTTCGCCAGCCAAGTCAGTGTCGCCATAGAAAATGCCACGTTATTCGAAGAGTCAGAGCGCGCCAAACTGAAAGCCGAACAATACCATCTCGAATTGAAGAATCTGAACAAGGAGCTCGCAGAGGCTAATACAAAACTCAAACATATGGCGCTGCACGATCCCTTGACTGAACTCCCGAACCGGACGCTGGTCCTGGAACGGTTGCAACAATGTATTCTTGCCACGAAACGGGAAAACAAGCCCTTCGCCATCCTGATGATGGATCTAAACCGTTTCAAGGAAGTCAACGATACCCTGGGCCATGACGTGGGCGATGAACTCCTTAAATGCGTGAGCACCCGTATCCAAACCGTGCTGCGCGAGATTGATACATTTGGCAGGCTAGGCGGCGATGAATTTATTTTCATTATCCCCGACGCCGACGTCGATGGCGCGCTGCTGGTGTCCAACAGACTCATGGCAGTACTGAAACCGCTCTTCGAAATCGGTGACTACCATCTCTACGTTGAGGCCAGTTTTGGGATTGCGGTCTGTCCACAGCATGGAACGGACGTTTCGACCCTGCTCAAACGCACCGACGTGGCCATGTACATCGCCAAACGCGCGCACTGCGATTATTTTGTCTACGATCCCGCGGAGGACCTGAACAGTCCGCAACGGCTGACGCAGCTTACTGAGCTGCGCAACGCCGTCAACGAAAACCGCCTGGAACTGTTCTTTCAGCCAAAAAAATATTTGCCCACGGGCAATGTGATCGGCGTGGAAGCATTATCGCGCTGGCCCTATCACGGGAATTACATCCTTCCCTCTGAATTTATTCCGGCCATGGAACAAACCGGGCTCATCCGGCCATTCACGGAATGGGTGCTCGACACGGCGTTATGCCAATTATCGGAATGGAGACGCTCGGGCTTTCCCATTTCCATGGCCGTGAACCTGTCCATGTACAATCTGCGCGATCCGCAGTTGCCCAAGATGTTGTCCGAACTAATCCAAAAATGGGAAATTGAAAAAGGATCGCTGATCCTGGAGCTGACGGAAAGCGCCGTTTTCCAAGACTCGGGGCACATGCTGGAGACCCTGACTCGTTTCGAATCCATGGGCGTCGGTCTCTCTATCGACGATTTTGGCACCGGCTATTCCTCGCTCAGTTACCTCAAGAAACTCCCGATCCGCGAAATCAAGATCGATCAGTCGTTTGTCCACGACATGACCACGGACAAGGACGATGCGATCATCGTCCATTCCACCATCGACTTGGCGCACAACCTGGGCATGAGCGTGGTCGCCGAAGGGGTGGAAAGCCAGGAAATTCTGGATCATCTACTGGAGCTTGATTGCGACATCGCCCAGGGCAACCACATCAGCCAGGCACAACCGCCGGGACCGTGCCTTGATTTCATCAAGGAACATATAGGTTAACGACAGACTCGCCGGCGCCTAGAATAATCGCCCGCCGCTGAAGACCAGGGACATCCCCGCTCCAGTAGCATGCCAGCGCCGACACAGCGAAGTGATATTATTCCGCCAGCCTGATATACGAACGGCATGCAAGACTTGCTGCCGCCTAACCACCTCATGACTCATCCCCTATGAAAGTTCTTGTCCTCGGCGGCGGCGTTATCGGTGTGACCAGCGCTTACTACCTTAATAAAGCCGGCCACGATGTCACTGTCATCGACCGGCAAACCGAGCCAGGGTTGGAAACAAGCTATGCCAACGGCGGCCAGATATCGTGGGGCGCGGGCGCCCCTTGGGCCGCGCCCGGCATCCCGCTCAAGGCGTTGAAATGGATGCTGCGCCCGCACTCGCCGCTGGTGCTGCGCCCGCGCCTCGATCCGGCGCTGTGGACGTGGCTGTTTCAGATGCTCAGAAACTGCACGTCCGCCCGCTATGCCGTCAACCGCGAGCGCATGCTGCGGCTCTCGCGTTACAGCCACGAATGCCTGGTGGCGCTGCGGCGGGACGCGGGAATTCATTACGACGAACGCCAATCCGGCGTGCTGGAACTGTTTCGCGCCGCGCGCGAACTGGATGAGGCGGGGCGCGATGCCGGGATGCTCGAACGCTGGGGCATCGATTGCCATATCCTCGATCGCGCCGCTTGTGTCGCGCACGAGCCCGCCCTGCGCGCGGCGCAGGGGAAAATTCTGGGTGGCCTGTATTTTCCCGGGGACGAATCCGGCGACTGCTATCGATTCACTCAGGCGCTCACGCAACGGGCCCAGGCGAAAGGCGTGAAGTTCGCGCTGCCCACCCGCATTGAGCGGCTGGAGGCGAGCGGCGAGCGGCTCACGCGCGTGATCACCGACAAAGGTGAAATATCCGCGGATGCCTACGTGCTCGCCTGCGGGAGCTATTCGCCACTATTGCTGCGCCCGCTGGGTATCGATCTTCCGGTATATCCGGTCAAAGGATATTCCGCGACCATGACCCTTTCCGATGCGGCCGCCGCGCCGAACGGCAGCATCACCGACGCCACCTATAAAGTCGTGATCACGCGTTTGGGCAACAAGCTGCGTGGCGCCGGCACCGCGGAACTCGCCGGATATGACCTATCGTTGCGACCATCGCGGCTTGCCACTATCACCCACGTGCTCGGCGACCTGTTCCCCGGCGCCGGAAATCTCGCGCAAGCGGAATACTGGTGCGGGTTGCGGCCGATGACACCGGACAATCCACCGGTATTGGGAACAAGCATTTACAAAAATCTCTTGCTCAACACCGGCCACGGCACGCTCGGCTGGACCATGGCCTGTGGCTCCGGCAGAGTGATCGCCGACCTCGTCTCGGGTCGTCAACCGGAAATCGACATGGACGGCCTGACCCTCGCGCGGTTTTCCTGAAGCCTCGCATTTTCTGCCAAAGGCAGAGGGCGGCCTGAGCGGATACGTTCCTGGGGCGAAAGTACCGGCAATATGCCGGCTTCGCATTGCGCGTGCCGGTGCCTTGGCTCCCTCTCATTCAACTCAGATTCGACCTGTGGCCATCGCCTGTAATTGTCAAATCAGACTGATTTAAAACGAATTTCATATCGGACCTCAGATAGCCGTTGACATAATTTAACTTAGCTGTTACTAAGTTAGTTATGACTAAGAAGAAACGCCAGCGGCTGACCGCGGAGGATCGCCGGAAACTGATCGTACGCCAGGCCATTGACCTGTTCGCACAACAGGGTTTTCGCGCCACCCGGGTAAAGGATATTGCCGAAAAGGTCGGCACCAGCGACGCCCTGGTATTTCAGCACTTTCCGACCAAACGCGAACTCTACGACGCGCTGCTCGAACAGCTGTGCGCGCGCAAGCATTTCACGGAAGTGGAGCAGCTCCTCTACTACGCCCCGGAGTACGACCTGGAGGACGTGCTGACGAAGCTGTCTGCCTGGGTACTGGAAGAGACCGAAGCCGAGCCCGCCTGGTTGCGGCTGATCCTGTACGCCGCGCTCGAGCGGGATGAGGCCGTGGAGGAACTTACCGAAGAACATTTCGGACGCATCATCGAATATGTCGCCTACGAAATCGCCGAAGGTCAGGCGGCCGGACGCTTTCGCGCGGGCGACGCCAAGGTCTATGCGCGCAGTTTCTTCGCCGGACTGCTGGGTTTGAGTCTGATGCGCACGGTGGTACGCGACGCCGACTACGTCCGGGACGAAACACGACGCGCGGCCGCAACCCATGTGGCGCTGTTTCTGCGCGGCCTGGAGCAACCATCGGGAGCCAAGGCATGATCGAATCCATACAGGCCCCCATTACCGGAAAAGAATGCCTGGTCAGCAGCCATTCCTTCTTATTTACGCGGTGCGCGGGAAACCGTCATAGGCCGGGCACGCATAGCCCGTTATCAACTCAACCTCAGAAGGAGACAAACATGAGCATCATGACAATCGATTGTACCGGAATGAATTGCCCGATCCCGATCCTGCGCCTGTCCAAGGCCGTGAAAAACCTAAAGACCGGCGAGCGGCTGGAGATGATCGCCACCGATCCCGGCTCGGTGAAGGACGTCCAGGCCTGGAGTCAACAGACCGGTAACACCTTGGTGGAAAGCCGGCAGGAGCGGGAAAGATATAAATTTATCGTCGAGAAAGCGGCGTGACCGCTATATAGGTAGCGTAGAACGCCCAACACGCTTCTACTCAAGCGCTTTGCGCGCATCCTTGAGCAGTAACATCATGACAAACGGATCGATCGGCGAGGGTTCGAATCCATGATGCGCGTAGAAACGTTGGGCGGATTTGTTCTTCGCCTGCACCAGTAGCGCGCGAATACCGGCGTGTTCCGAAACGCTCAGTGTCCTCAGTACTGCATCCCGCAGCAACCCGCGGCCCATCCCTTGGCCCTGGAAGCGCCGGTCCACGGCCAGCCGTGCGAGCACCATGACGGGAATGGGATGCCGGGCAAGCCCCTTGGCGGCGCGTACCGAGGCAACAACGTGATCGACACTGCCCGCGGCCAAGCTGTAAAAACCGGTCACGCGCTGTTCATCATCGGCAACGATAAAGGTTCTCGTCGCCCCGGCTTGCTGGTTGCGCAGGGCATGGCGTTGTAACCAAAGATTGAGGGTCGCTTCCCCGCAATCGAATTCCTCGATGCGGTGTTCCGCGGTGAGCGGGGCCGGCGGCCTTAATCCCACGGAGCCTTGGCGGCGAGCAGGCGTTTCAGTTCGGGTTTGCGCTTCGGGGAGCGATCGAGGGCGGCATTAAAGGCCTTCCAGGCCTTGCTATCGAGCGGGAAGTAGCACTGTTCTAAGAGCGCTTGCTCGGCGGCAACACACGTGCTGTCCAGAATGAACTCGGTGACACTCTTGCGGGCGCGGGCCGCGGCGCGGCGGATCAGGGCTTCCTGCGCCGGCGTGGCGCGCAAACCGATGCGCACGGCCTTGGGAGGGCGGGGATTATTGGCGGACAGGTTCTTGGCGGTCATCGTCGGTGTACTCCTGTATGTACTAACATTGTACATACAGGTACCGCTTTTCACAAGACGGGCTATCTTCTTTGAACGGCGATTCGTGAATCTTCACTAATCTGTCGCGTGTACCAGCTCGGCGGCGCGCGCAATCGCCGCCGAACCGAAGCGCGCGTGGATCCAATCGCTGACCGTGTCGAGCTGGGCCTGTTTGACCATCGCTGGCTCGCTGAACAAATCCGCCTGGTGCGAATCGGCGGCATCGAAGCCGCTCACGCTGAAGCCGAGCAAGCGAACACCGCCATGCCGTTGCGGGAGGTTCTTGAGCAATAACGGAAGGCCGGTGTTCCACAGTTCCTGCGTGATGTCCGTGGACTGGGGCAGTGTGTGCGACCGGGTGATGGTGCGAAAATTCGAGAAACGGATCTTCACGTGGACCGTGCGTCCGCGCAACTGGTTACACCGCAGGCGCGCCGCCACCTGACGCGTCAGATCGAGCAGCCAGCCGCGCAGCGCCTCGACGTCGGTGATGTCCTCGGCGAACGTGGTCTCGTGCGAGACGGATTTCGCCTTATGATCCGGGACCACGGCACGGTCATCGATCCCGTGCGCCAGTTCCCACAATTGTTTTCCCCAGCCGCCAAAAACCTCATCGAGCACCGCACGCGGGTGGGCGCGCAATTCGCCGATGGTGCGGATGCCGAGCTTCTCCAGTTGGCGGTTGCCGACCTTGCCTACGCCCCAGAGTTTCGAGACCGGCAACGGATCGAGGAAGGACTGGGCGCTGGCGGCATTGACCACGAGGAAACCGTCGGGCTTGCCGACGTCACTCGCGACCTTGGCCAGAAACTTGTTGGGCGCCGCGCCCACGGAAGCGGTCAGCTTGAGTTCTTCCCGGATATCCGACTTGATGCGCCGTCCGATCTCAACGGCGTCGCCAAACAGCCGGTGGCTGTGCAGCACATCCAGGAAAGCCTCATCGAGCGACAGCGGCTCCACGAGCGGCGTGTAGCGATGAAAGACATCGCGAATAAGCTGCGCGATTTGCGCGTAATAGCCGTGGCGCGGAGGGACGACAATCAGTTTGGGGCACAGGCGCTTGGCCTGTGCGGTCGGCATGGCGCTGTGAACACCGAAGTAGCGCGCCGCGTAATTGGCCGCCGCCACGACACCCCGATTGTGCGGATTGCCGCCGACGACCATCGGCTTGCCGCGCAGGCCCGGGCGATCCCGCTCTTCGATGGAGGCGTAGAACGCGTCCATGTCGATATGCAGGATCATTTAGCGTCGGTCAAGCTGCAGGGGAAAGGGGTCATGCTGGAAGCGCATCGTATCACGATCGCGATGCGAAATGTACGGTTTGAAGTGTGTTGGGGTTCGTTTCACTCACCCCAACCTACGTTTTAATGTAGGCTGGAGTGAGCAACGCGAACCCCAACGCGGTAAGGCCGGGACGTGATGTAGGTTGGGGTGAGCGTAGCGAACCCCAACAAACTCAACGCCGCTTGCCAGTGCCGGTGGGGCTACCCGGATGCAGCGTCTTGTGCGGTCGCTGCCCGGCACGCGACGACTTGGATTTCTTCGGCGTGAAGCGCGGCAGTCCGGTGTGTTGCGTGGCAAAGCGTTTGCCGCCGCGATGCCCCTCGTGAACCAAGCCGGTGCCGGCCGGCTGGTAGGTCGGAATCAGCTGGTGTTTCCCGGAACCGATGAGATCGGTACGGTGCATGCGCCGCAGCGCGGCGCGCAGCATCGGCCAGTTGTTGGCGTCGTGATAGCGCAGGAACGCCTTGTGCAGCCGGCGCTGCTTGAGGCCCTTGGGGATGTACACCGGTTCACTACTCCGGGTCACCTTGCGCAGCGGGTTCCTGCCGGAATGGTACATGGCAGTCGCGGTCGCCATCGGGCTCGGCAGGAACGCCTGCACCTGGTCGGCGCGGAAACCGTTCTGCTTGAGCCACAGCGCCAGTTCGAGCATGTCCTCGTCGGTCGTGCCCGGATGCGCGGCGATGAAATAGGGAATCAGGTACTGTTCCTTGCCCACCTCTTTCGAATACTTGTCGAACAGTTCCTTGAACTTGTAGTACGCGCCCATGCCGGGTTTCATCATCTTGGACAGCGGACCCTCGCGTGAATGTTCGGGCGCGATCTTGAGATAGCCGCCGACGTGATGTTGCACCAGTTCTTTGACATACGCGGGCGACTGAATGGCGAGATCGTAGCGCACGCCGCTGCCGATCAGAACTTTCTTGATGCCCGGCAGCTCGCGTGCGCGCTTGTATAAGTGAATCAGCGGCGCGTGATCGGTGTTGAGGTTCTGGCAAATATCGGGGTACACGCACGAAGGCAAGCGGCAGGCCGATTCGATCTCGCGCGATTTGCAGGCGATGCGATACATGTTCGCGGTCGGCCCGCCGAGGTCGGAGATCACGCCGGTGAAGCCGGGCACGGAGTCACGGATGGTTTCGATCTCGCGGATCACCGAATCCTCCGAGCGGTTCTGAATGATGCGCCCTTCGTGCTCGGTGATGGAGCAGAAGGTGCAGCCGCCGAAGCAGCCGCGCTGAATCGCAATGGAAAACCGGATCATCTCGTAAGCCGGTATCTTGTCCTCGCCATAGGCCGGATGCGGCAGCCGCTGGTATGGCAGCTCGTAGATACCGTCCATCTCCTTGGTCGCGAGCGGCAACGGCGGTGGATTGAGCCACACGTCGCGGTCGCCGTGACGCTGCACCAGCGCCCGCGCGTTGCCGGGATTGGTTTCGAGATGCATCACGCGCGAGGCGTGCGC
>JAUSDQ010000126.1 GCA_030650525.1 Sulfuricaulis sp. | reverse complement strand
CGCGGCAATCAGGAGCACGCCGGGAATCGAGCTTAGCGTCGTGTAGGTGTACTGGATGACATCATCCACCCAACCGCGGAAATAGCCGGCCATGATGCCGAATACGGCGGCGAACGGCAGCATCACCAGCGTGGTGAGCGTGCCGATCACGAGACCGGTGCGGATGCTTTTCAGCGACTTGTAAAGGACGTCCTGGCCCACCTGGTCGGTGCCAAGAATGTGATAGACCTGAGCGAGACTGGCAACATTCGTGGTAAGCACGATAAGAATGCCGACCGTCAACCAGATGGCGCGCCACGGAATCTGGCCTGCGCCGCGCACGAGTCGGCGCGCCGCTTGGCGCCACGATTCCAGGCGCTCACGCCACAGCATCAGAAAACCAGCGACCAGCAGTATCCACAGCGCGACACCCGCCAGCGTGGCCAGGCCAACCCGCCGCGCAACGTCCGCCGCGCGCGCGCCCGGGTCTGGCAGATGCGCCCCGCCGTATAACAGGCGCGGATATTCCCGCGCATGCCGGCCGTCGGGGTACTCCATGGTTTCCTTGGTGTAGGCCTGCACGGCAAACGGCGCGGAGTAGGTTTTCTCCAGACGCGTGCGCAGCGGTGTTGTCATCTTATCCAGCAGACTCAGCACCTCGTTCGAATAGACCCGCGCACCCTGCTTCTGGGTCTCAAGCAAAGGGCGGTAATGCACCGAGTCCATGAGCCCCACGACCACGTAGACCGACAACACCGCCAGGGAAGCCATGGCCATCGGCCGGCGCGCCACCTGCCGCCAGGGCACACGCAGGTGCTCGTGGCGCGCGGTGTAGAACGCGAACACCATCACCGACACCAGCAACAGATAGATCAGAAGATCGGTCCAGAGGAATTCGAGCTGGAAGGGCATGGTGTCAGCTCAGCCGCACGCGCGGATCGACCCAGGTGTAGGTGATGTCGGTCAGGATCAGGCCGAGGATGTACAGCAGCGAGCCGAGGAACACCATGGCGCGCACGATGGCGAAGTCCTGCGAGTTGATGGCATCGATGGTATAGCTGCCGAGACCGGGAATCCCGAAGAACGACTCCATGATGAGGCTGCCGGTGAACAACAGCGGGATCACGACCACCACCCCGGTCAGGATCGGAATCATGGCGTTCTTGAGCACGTGACGAAACAGTACGCGCAGTTCCGACAAACCCTTGGCACGCGCGGTGCGGACATAATCCTTGCCGATCTCCTCGAGAAACAGCGTGCGATACAGGCGCGTACTGCCACCGATACCGCTGACCACCCCGACCAGCACTGGCAGTACCAGAAACTTCACGGCATCCACGCCGACATCGTAACCCGAGACCGGCACCAGGCGCAGCAACATGCTGACCAGGTATTGCCCGCCGATGACGTAGAACAGGGTGGAGACGGACATCATGACGACACACAGCACCACGCCCGCGGTGTCGAGATAGCTGCCGCGGAAAAACGCCAGCAGCATTGCAAAGCTGATGTGCAACAGAATGCCGACGAGAAAGATTGGCAGCGCGATCGCGAGGCTCGGCCACATGCGCTGACGGATGTCGTAACCGATGTTGCGGCCGTTGTCGGATCGCCCGAATTCGAGCGCAAACAGGCGCAGCGAATGTTTGAAAAAGATGGTGTCGGTGAACTTGGCTCCGCCGTCACCGGCGGCGTTGTAAAACCGGGGCTTGTTATAGCCCCGGTCTTCCTTCCATTTAGCGATCGCTTCGGGCGTGACGCGTTTGCCGCCCAGATGCACACGCGCCATGTCGTCGGGACTGTTGACGAAGAAGAACAGCGCGAAGGTGAGCAGATTCACGCCGATCAGAATCGGTATGGCGTACAGCAGACGTCGAACAATATAGGCAATCATCGCTGCACTTGGCGTTCGCGCCGACGGTAGGTCGCGACGGCCGGCACTGCACCGGCCACGAACACCGCCAACGCCAGGGCGATGGGCCAGACGACGGGACGGTTCCACACCGCGCGCTGCTCCGCCCGCTTTCTGGGGTCGAGCCGGGTGTACTTGAGCGTGTTGTTCGCCATCTGCCCGGGCTTGGTGTTGAACAGCCAGTCGTGCTGCAGGATGAACTGCTTCGGATGCACGCCCCAGATCCAGGGCGTGTCGCGGCGCGCGATGTCCACCATTTGATCGATGATCGCCTGGCGTTCGGGGGTGTTGTCCATGTTCTTCATGCGCTCGAACAGACGGTTGAACTCCGGATTGTCGTAGTTCGACGCATTCTCGCCGTCATGACCGACCTTCTTGTTCGGCCCGTAGAGCAGGAACAGGAAATTCTCCGGGTCGGGGTAGTCCGCGTTCCAGCCCCAGTCGTAGATCTGCGCGTCGCCCTTGCGCATCTTTTCCTGAAAACGGTTGTAGTCGGTGGCGCGTATCACCAGCTGGACACCGAGCTTCTGCAGCTGCTTGCGCATCCAGTCGAGCTCGGCCTTGCGCTCGGGTCCGGTGGCCGGCGTTTCGAAATTGATCATGAGCGGCTTGCCCGTGGCCGGATCGACACCGTTCGGATAACCGGCCTCGGCCAGCAGCCGGCGCGCGTATTCGATCGGCTTGCGCTGCGGTCTTCCGTCCACCCAGTCGTACACGTACGGATTGATTCCGGCCTGACCCGCGCGATAGCCGTAGATGCCCGGCGCCAGCGGACCCTGGGCGGCGATGCCGCGGCCGTTGTCAAAAATCGATATCCGCTCCTCAAAATCGATGGCGACTGAAATGGCCTGGCGCAACTTGCGCGCGCGTTCCGAATAACCGCCGACCACGGGATCAAGCATGTTGAAACCCAGGTAATAGGTCGAGGTCTGCACGCTGGTCAGCAGGCGTATTCCCTTCTGCTGCATCTCCTCGCTGACTTCGGTGTCGCCTGAACCGGTAAATCGGATCGCCTGGTCGAAACTCTCGGCCAGCACGCCGGAGCGATCGTAATACCCCTGCAAAAATTTATTCCAGTACGGGATGCCTTCCTTCTCGAGACTGAACACGACTTTATCGATGAAGGGCAGCGGCTGGCCGGCATCGGCCAACAAACCCGCCGGGCCGTCACCGGGCTCGCCCTCGGCTGGATAAAGTTCTGCGTGATAATGGGGGTTACGCTCGAGCACCATCTGACGATTGGGATTGTTGACCGTCAGCATGTAAGCGCCGCTACCGACGGGATACCAGTCGAGCGTGAGATTTTTTTCCGCCATTCCCGGTTGCGAGAAAAACCGGTCCGCTTCGGGCGGCAGCGGCGCGAAAAAAGGCATCGCCATCCAGTACAGGAACTGCGGATACTTGCCGTGAATCTTTACGCGGTAGGTGTAGCGGTCCACCTCCTCCACGCCGGACAACGGATATTTCGTGAGATCGAGATAGACCCCGTCCTCGCGACCGCCGGAGAGGGCATCGTTGGCCTGCTTCAACGTGTTGGCATAATCCTTGAGCCCCACGATGTAGTCGTTCATGAGGCTCAGGATCGGCGAGTGCAGTTTGGGATGCGCGAGTCGCTTGATCTGATAAATATAATCGGCGGCCACCAGTTCGCGCGTGCCGGTCTGGGTGAAATCTCCGATGGCGCCCACATCGCTCAGGTCATGTTCACCCAGGGCATGGTATAGAAAACGCCCGCTGGCATCGCGCGCGAACGCCGGATGCGGCTGGTAATAAATACCCGGACGGATGTGCACTTCATACACGCTGTAGGCGATGCTGGCGACCGGTGCATGGCGCGCCAGCCGTTGTCCCCGTTGGTCGAGAAAAACCGGTGCCGGGACGTCGGTGGCCGTGAGTGGAATCAGGGTGTACGGCCGCGTGAGATAATGGTATTGAAACGGCGGCTCGTAGATCTGGGCGATAAAGAGATATTCATTGGAGCTGTAGGCGCGCGCGGGATCGAAGGTTTTGGGGCGCTCGCGAAACGCGGTATAGAGGATGTTTTTGCCCTCATCCGCCGCCGGATAAGGATTATTCCAGGAAGCCGCCACACCCGCGGAAAAAAGCAAGGAAACCACCAACAAGACCATCCGCGTCGCGCCGGGGCGTTTCATGCTGTCTGAGTCCATCCTCCGTTATGTCGGTCTTGCCGGGTGGTATCGCCGGTAACGCCGCCAATATACCAAATTCCGTCGCTTCGTCCCTCTTCCCGCGAACACGAATTTTCGATACTGTAGCGCCTGACTTCACCCGGATGCTGGCATAGGACAACATCGCATCCGGTACTCAATTCGAACCAACAAATCGGTGGAGATCGCTTATGAATAACAAGACGAGCGAAGCAGGGCTACCTGTCATATATCAGGACGAGCGAGCACCGCGAGCAGGGCTACCTGTCATATATCAGGACGAGCGAGCGCAGCGAGCAGGGCTACCCGTCATATGTCAGGACGAGCGAGCACCGCGAGCAGGGCTACATTAATGGGATTTCTCGCGGGCAAGCGGGCATTGATCGTGGGCGTGGCGGGAGACCGGTCCATCGCCTGGGGTATCGCCAAGGCCATGCACCGGGAAGGCGCCGAAATAGCCTATACCTGCCAGAATGAAAAACTGAAGGACCGGGTCGAGAAGCTTGCGATGCAGACCAACTCGGACATCCTGATTCCCTGCGATGTCGCGAGCGACGAACAAATCGATGCGGTGTTTTCGCACCTCGACGATTACTGGGACGGGCTCGACATTATTGTCCACTCAGTCGCCTTTGCCCTGCGCGAGCAGTTGTCCGGGAACTTCGTGGACGTCACCACGCGCGAGGGATTCCGCATCGCGCATGAAATCAGCTGCTACAGCCTGACCGCGTTGGCCAAGGCCGGCAGATCCATGATGCAGGGTCGCCAGGGCGCGTTATTGACCCTGTCCTACATCGGCGCGGAGCGTTCGGTGCCCAACTACAACGTCATGGGACTCGCCAAAGCCAGCCTCGAAGCCAACGTGCGTTATCTGGCCCAGGCGCTCGGCCCGGAAGGCATCCGCGTCAACGCCATATCCGCCGGCCCGATCCGGACACTGGCGGCCGCTGGCATCACTGATTTCAAAAAGCTCCTGGATTACAACGACAAGATGGCGCCCCTCGGGCGCGGCATAACGATCGACGAGGTGGGGAATGTGGCGGCGTTTTTGTGCTCCGATCTGGCCTCCGGCATTACCGGCGAAATCACCTACGTGGACGGCGGCTTCAATTCGGTGGCGATCGGCCTCGACTACGGCAAGCTGCTGGAATAGGTACTTAGAGTACCCAACAAAATGAAATAGACAGGATTAACAGGATTTTTCAGGATTTACAGGATTAAGGCTTTTAGAAATAAGAAATCCTGTTAATCCTGTTTTTAATCCTGTAAATCCTGTGAAATTTTTCTTTTTGTGAGGGATGCTTAGAGCTGGTCGGAATAGATCTTGATCTTTGTCTTTTCTCTCAGCAGCGCGCGGTAATTCAGATAATAGTCGGATCCGCGGCGCGCTATCAGCCGCGATCTGGCCTGTTCCTGCAACCCGCTGTCAGCCTTTCCCGATGGTTCGCGCACCCGTGTCAGGGCAAGCACGGCATAACCCTGAGTGCCGAGATTAACCAGATCGTAAACCGGCTTGTCGCCTTGCGGCCGCGGAGCGCGGAAGGCGGCTTCCACAATTCGCGCTTCGGTGCGCGCCGGCGGCTGGCGGGTCATTACCTTTGGCGATTGGAATTTGAAACCACGTTTATTGGCCAAGGTCTGAAGTGAATTTCCCGCGCGCAACTCACGCAACCATTCTTCACCGAGCTGGTTGGCCTCCTTCAGCGCCTGCTCCTGTTTCAGGGACCGTTCGACCTGTGCGCGCACCTCGGCCAGCGGAGTGCGCCCCGGCGGGCGCCGGTCGATGACCCGGACAGCCGCCATGGCATCGGCGCTGATTTCGAATGCATCGCTATTGCGAACCTGATTCAACACGTCCGGTTCAAATGCCGCCTCCACCACCTTGGGATTAGCGGCAATACCCTGACCGCCGGTGCGCGTGAACCATTCGCTCTTCTGGATTTCGAGTCCCAGCGCCTGGGCGGCCGGCGCAAGACTGTCCGGCTGTTCGTAAACCAGGTTGCGAAATTTTTCAATCTGGTCTAAAAATTTTTCCTCACCCTTGTGTTTGCGGACAGACTCGGCCAGTTCCTGGCGCACCACGGCGAAAGGTTTGCGCTTCTCCACCGTGAGGGAGGTAAGCTTGATCAAGTGGTAACCGTAGGTGCTGCGAACGGGTTGACTGATTTCTCCCGATTTCTTTAAGGCATAGATTGGGGTTTCCAGTTCCTTTGGCAACGCACCACGTCGAACCTCGCCAAGATCGCCCCCGGCGGCGGCGGTAGCACTGTCCGATGAGTGCTTTTTCGCCAACCCCGCAAAGTCCGAGCCGGCGTTCGCCTGTTTGGCAATGCCTTGGATTTTCGCCAGTGCCTCCCTGGCCTGCTCTTCCGTGGGTTGGGCGGAGAGCGATATCAGGATATGGCTGGCGCGACGCCGCTCGGGTGTAACATAACGGGCCGCATCGTCGGCGTAGGCCCTTTTAAGCTCTTCTTCGGTAGGCTCATAACCCTTATTCATGTCGGCCGCAGACAGACGCAGATACGCGACGCGGATCTGTTCGGGTACCTGGAACATCTCGGTATGGGAGGAATAGTACTGTTCGATTTCCTGGCCGCTGACCGATATCTTCGGGATCAACACTGCGGCATCGATCACGGCGTAGGCCACCTCCCGCTCCTGCGTCATCAAACGAATATTTCCGTCCAGGTCGGCGGCGGTCACAATCCCGCTGTCACTCAGACCCGCCTGGATCTGGCCGGTAAGGGCCTCGTCACGCAAACGCTTCTCGAATTCCTGCGGGCTCATGCCATCGCGTCGCAGGGTGGCTTCATAGACCGTGGCGTCAAACTGCCCCGCGCGCTTGAAAACCGGAAAATTCCGGATCGTCTCGGCCAGCCACGCGTCACCGACCCGATAACCTTGCTTGCGCGCATCTTCTGCGAGCAACGCCTGATCGATCAAGTTATCCAATATCGCCTGTTTGAACGCAAGGCTCTCCATCGTCTTGGATTCCACCCGCCCACGTAACCGGTCCACGGCGCTGCGGTAGGCAGTCTGGCTGATATCGATGTCACCGGCCTTGGCAACGTTAAGCGTCGACCCTGAATCGAAATAGGAGTTGATTCCCCAGAGTGCAAACGGAATAACGACCAGCATCAAGATGAAGCTGGCAATAACGCCTTGGGTTTTTTCACGAATGGTAGTAAGCATTGGGGCTACTTTAATGAAAAACCGACACGATTTACAGTATCTTTAAATTTTTTACTTATCATCCTGAGAATCTGTCCATCTAAAAACAAAAGGGCGAGGATTAATCCTCGCCCTGCATATTGTTAGTGGCGGAGCGGACGGGACTCGAACCCGCGACCCCCGGCGTGACAGGCCGGTATTCTAACCAACTGAACTACCGCTCCCGGTCTCTTGGTGGGTGCTGAGGGGTTCGAACCCCCGACATTCGCCGTGTAAGGGCGACGCTCTACCAACTGAGCTAAGCACCCGGAAGCGAGCCCCCCCCAAGGGGTCGCTAGTTTAAGGCATCCTTCAAGCCTTTGCCAGACTTGAATTTGGGAGCCTTGGAGGCCGGGATGGTGATCATTTCGCCGGTGCGCGGATTGCGACCGGTGCGCTCGGACCGGTTGCTCACCGAGAAGGTGCCGAAACCGGAGAGTGTAACAGTATCGCCCTCGCGTAATGTGCCAGCAATTATTTCCAGTACTGCTTCCACGGCACGGGCGGCGGAGGTTTTGTTCAGTTCGGTGGTTACAGCAACTTTGTCGATCAGATCGGTTTTATTCACATTAGCGTCCTCTTGCTTGATGGTGGTGAACAGGGTTTCCGAAGCAAATGCTGCTGAAGCAAATACCGCGCACCTGAAATTCCCAGACACGCCGCAAGATTTATACAATCGTGAGATTTCCTTGTCAAGAAAGAATCGCGTGGCATCGCGTCGTCAAACACCGTGCCACGCACGCCACAGACAAGCATGGGTATCGCCCTCAACCGGGGCAGATAGCGTCATGCTTGTCAGTGCGTCCTGATCGGCTTGTCGGCGTCGTGCGGCTCGGGGGGTTTGGCCGCTTCCGCCTCGGCCAGCTTTGACTCGTCCAACGGCTCAGGCATGCGCTCAAGCGCCGCTTCCAGCACCTGATCGATCCAGCGTACCGGACGGATATCGAGGCTATCACGGATATTCTTCGGGATTTCCGCCAAATCCTTGCGATTCTCTTCCGGGATCAGCACCACCTTGAGGTTGCCGCGGTGCGCTGCCAGCAGTTTCTCCTTGAGTCCGCCGATGGGAAGAACCTCGCCGCGCAGCGTGATTTCACCGGTCATGGCGACTTCGGCGCGCACCGGGATCTTGGTCAGCGCCGAAACCATGGCCGTGCACATGGCCACGCCGGCGCTCGGACCGTCTTTCGGGGTGGCGCCTTCCGGCACATGCAAATGGAAGTCATGCTTCTGGTAAAAATCCGGCATGATGCCGAGTTTGATCGCACGCGAACGGACCACGCTCATGGCCGCCTGAATGGACTCCTGCATCACGTCACCCAGTTTACCGGTGATGGTCAGTTTGCCCTTGCCCTGGACGATAATGGCCTCGATGGTGAGTAACTCACCGCCAACCTCGGTCCAGGCCAAACCGGTCACCTGACCCACCTGGTTGGTCACCTCGGCCATGCCGTAACGGAAGCGCTGCACGCCGAGATACTTCTCCAGGCCCTTCGGCGTCACCGTAACGGTCTTTTCCGGCTTGGCCTTGTTGAGCAGGAGATACTTCGTCACCTTGCGACAAATTTTGGCGATCTCGCGCTCGAGATTGCGCACGCCCGCCTCGCGTGTGTAGTAGCGAATGATATCGCGAATGGTTTTCTCGGGCAGGTGAAGTTCTTTATCCTTGAGTCCGTTATTCTTGAGCTGCTTGGACACCAGATAGCGCATGGCAATGTTCACCTTCTCGTCTTCGGTGTAGCCCGACAGGCGAATTACTTCCATGCGATCCAGCAACGGCGGTGGAATATTCAGTGTGTTCGCCGTGGCAATGAACATCACGTCCGAAAGATCGTAATCGACCTCCAGATAATGATCGTTGAACGCATGGTTTTGCTCGGGATCGAGCACTTCCAGAAGCGCCGACGACGGATCGCCGCGGAAATCCATGGCCATCTTGTCCACTTCATCCAGCATGAAGAGCGGATTGCGCACCTTCACCTTGGAAAGGTTTTGAATGATCTTGCCCGGCAATGAACCGATATAGGTGCGGCGATGGCCACGGATCTCGGCCTCGTCACGCACACCACCCAGCGACATGCGCACGAACTTGCGGTTCGTGGCGCGCGCGATGGACTGTCCGAGCGAGGTCTTGCCGACGCCCGGTGGGCCCACCAGGCACAGGATCGGGCCTTTGAGTTTGTTCACGCGCTGTTGCACCGCGAGATACTCCAGGATGCGCTCCTTGACCTTCTCCAGGCCGTAATGGTCGTTCTCCAGGATCTCCTCGGCTTTCGTGAGGTCCTTCTGGATCTTGGTGCGCTTTTTCCATGGCGCGTTCACCAGCCAGTCGATGTAGTTACGCACCACGGTCGCCTCGGCCGACATCGGTGACATCATCTTCAGTTTCTTTAATTCTGAGTCGGCCTTCTCGCGGGCCTCCTTGCTCATGCCCGCTTTCTCGATCTTTTTCGCCAGTTCCTCGGCTTCGTTCGGACCCTCCTCGAGCTCGCCCAGCTCCTTCTGGATCGCCTTCATCTGCTCGTTGAGATAATACTCGCGCTGGCTCTTTTCCATCTGGCGCTTGACGCGCCCGCGGATACGTTTCTCGACCTGGAGCAGATCGATCTCGCTCTCGAGCACGGTAAGAATTTTTTCCAGCCGTTCACGTACATCCTGAACCACGAGAATCTGCTGCTTGTCCTCGATCTTGAGAGAAAGATGCGCGGCCACCGTATCGGCCAAACGACCGGGATCGTCGATGCCCGCCAGTGAGGTGAGTATCTCCGGCGGGATCTTCATGTTCAGTTTGACGTACTGATCGAACTCATTGAGCACGGAGCGCGTGAGCGCCTCGCCCTCCTTGTCGGTGAGTGGCATGGCTTCGAGCAGCGCCACCTGGGCCGAGAAATAATCCTCCGTATCCAGGTACTTTTGCAGAACCGCGCGGCGCTCGCCTTCGACCAGGACCTTTACCGTGCCGTCCGGCAACTTCAGCAACTGCAGAATGCTGGCGATCGTTCCGATCGTATGGATGTTCTCGGTCGTGGGATCGTCATCCGAAGCGCTCTTTTGCGCCACCAGCATAATTTGTTTGCCGGACTCCATCGCCTGCTCGAGCGCGCGTATGGACTTGCGCCGGCCCACGAACAGGGGGATGACCATGTGCGGAAACACCACGACATCGCGCAACGGCAACACCGGGATGCTGGTTTCCGATCCTGGCACTATCACGGGGGGTTTGGTTTCTTGCATTTCCGCCTGGAATCCCTGTATCGATAAATGTGGATGAATTACACCAAGTTTGGGGTCTAAATGATCCGATTTCAATCATTAGAAATACATTATTTTCGGTTAATCCTCACCTCAGGATGGCGCGGCGACGAAAGGTGCACATGACCGTACTAACCGCACCAGATAAAAAAAGAAACCCCGCGTTGGGCGGGGTTCTTTGCGGCGCCAGTACTTCATTTACTGGCTGACAGATGCCCGCCGCTTGTCTTGCTCTTCATTATCAGCATAGATCACCAGCGGTTTGGCGCCATCCGTGATCACGTCCGCTTCGACCACAACCTTCTTCACGTTTTCCACGGAAGGCAGATCGAACATGACGTCGAGCAACGCGCGCTCGAGGATGGAGCGCAGGCCGCGTGCGCCGGTCTTGCGTTCCATGGCGCGTTTGGCGACGGCCAGCATGGCATCTTCGCGAATCTCCAGATCAACTCCTTCCAGCTTGAACAGCCGCTGGTACTGCTTGGCCAGAGCGTTCTTGGGTTCTGTCAGAATCCGGATCAACGCCCGTTCGTCGAGTTCATCGAGGATCGCCACGACCGGGAGGCGCCCGACGAATTCCGGGATAAGCCCGTACTTGATGAGATCCTCCGGCTCGACCATGCGCAACACTTCACCCGCCTGCTTGGCGTTGGCCTTGGTGCGGATCTCGGCATGGAAGCCGATGCCGGATCTCTCACTACGGCTCTGAATAACCTTCTCGAGCCCGGAGAACGCCCCACCGCAAACGAACAGGATGTTACGGGTATCCACTTGCAGAAACTCCTGCTGCGGATGCTTGCGCCCGCCTTGTGGCGGCACCGAGGCTATCGTGCCTTCGATAAGCTTGAGCAGCGCCTGCTGAACGCCTTCGCCCGACACATCGCGCGTAATAGAGGGGTTCTCGGACTTGCGTGAAATCTTGTCGATTTCGTCAATATAGACAATGCCCTTCTGCGCCTTCTCTACATCGTAGTCGCATTTTTGCAGGAGCTTCTGGATGATGTTCTCCACGTCTTCGCCCACGTAGCCCGCTTCCGTGAGCGTCGTGGCATCGGCGATGGTGAACGGCACGTTGAGCAACCGCGCCAGGGTCTCGGCCAGCAGCGTCTTGCCGGAGCCGGTCGGACCGATCAGCAGGATATTGCTCTTGGAGAGCTCAACCTCGCCGATCTTGCCTTCGTTTTCAATACGCTTGTAGTGGTTGTAGACAGCGACCGACAGCACTTTCTTCGCGTCGTTCTGGCCGATCACATACTCATCGAGTATCTGAAGGATCTCGCGCGGGGTGGGGAAATTCTTTTTGGCGTTGGCGGCGTTCTTCTCTTCCTGAACCTCCTCGCGGATGATGTCGTTGCACAACTCAACGCATTCATCGCACACGAACACGGAAGGACCGGCAATCAGCTTACGCACCTCGTGCTGGCTTTTGCCGCAGAATGAACAGTACAGGAGCTTTTCGCCCTTGCCGTCGCCCCTGCCCGTGTGGTTGTTCTCAGCCATCCTTAAACCTCGCTATCGATTAAGGACATTATGCCCGCAAGAATGCGGGTTTCCACCAAGGTTTGCAAGCTTTTGCATCTAACCTCATACGATTATACATTAAATCTATAGCATATCCTGCGGAAAGTTCACCTGTTTTTAAGCGCGTTTTTCGATGACCTTGTCAATCAGGCCAAAAATCTTCGCTTCATCCCCATCCATGAAATTGTCTCGATCAGTGTCTTCCTTGACTTGATCCATGCTGCGGCCGGTATGTTTGACCATGAGCTGATTCAGCCGTTCACGCACCCGCAGGATTTCGCGGGCATGGATATCGAAGTCGCTGGCCTGGCCCTGAAAACCACCCATGGGTTGGTGCACCATCATGCGGGAGTGCGGCAACGCGAAGCGCTTGCCGGCGGCGCCGCCCGTGAGAATGAGCGCCCCCATGCTGGCGGCCTGGCCGATGCACACCGTGCTTACATCCGGTTTGATAAACTGCATGGTGTCGTAGATCGCCAAGCCGGCATTCACCGCGCCGCCGGGTGAATTGATATAAAGGTGTATATCCTTGTCCGCGTTTTCGGACTCCAGGAACAGGAGCTGTGCCACAATGAGGTTCGCCATATGGTCCTCGATCGGGCCCACGAGAAAAATCACGCGCTCCTTGAGCATGCGCGAGTAAATATCGTAGGCGCGTTCGCCACGGCCGGTAGTTTCGATCACCATGGGAACCAGACCCAGGGCGTGGGGATTTACTGTGCCACCAAATTGTCCGGATTCTTTCATTAGCTGTTCCTTCATTAACGCCAAAAATCGGCGGTCTGGGTCAAGGTAAACGCGTTTCTATTGAAGGGCAATATCGACCTTCAACAGTTCCTGAAAACTCATGGCTTGGTCGGTCACCTCGGCAGAAACCAGCAGGTCTTCGACCACCCTTTCCTCCATCACCAGGCCTTCCATTTCACTCAGGCGTTCCGGCTTCTCATAATGCCAATTAATAAAGTCCTGGGGCGACTCGTATTCAGCCGCCATTTCCTCGATGCGCGCTCGCACCCGAACCGGGTCCGGCGACAAACCGCGGGAGCGAATAATCTCACCCAGAATCACCCCCAGCGCCACTCGAATTCGGGCACGCCGCTCATAAACCGCTTCCTCGCCGGGACTCGAACCGGCGGTTTTGTCGCTGGTCTTCAGGCGCCCTATCTCGGCCGCCAGCAGACTCTGGGGGACATCGAGCGGATTGACTTCCAGCAGGGATTTGAGGGCCCGAGTACGGACCACTGTCCGTGCACGGTTAACGGCCTCACGCTCAAGATTGGCTTTCACATCGTGGCGTAAATTTTCGACGCTTGCTTCCTTAACGCCCAATTCCTTGGCTAATGCCTCATTGATTTCCGGCAAGACTGCCTCGGCGACATCAACGACTTTGACATCAAAATCTGCCGTCTGGCCGGCCAACAAGGCATGCCGGTAATCCGCTGGAAATTTGGCCGCGACCTGACGCGTTTCTCCCAGCTTGGCGCCGACGAGGCCCTGCTCCAAGGTTTCAATCAGCGTGCCGCTACCCAACACAAGCGGAAAGGCATCGGCCTTTCCGCCCTCGAATTCCTTGCCATTCAGACGACCGACAAAATCGATCTTAACGCGGTCGCCCAGGCACGCCGCGCGCTCGACCTGATTCCACGTGGCGCGTTGTTTACGGATGGTTTCAAGAGTGCGGTCGACATCTTCCTGGCTGACCGTCACCACCGGCCGCTCGATGCGCACACCGGCGAGATCGAAACGCTTTACTTCCGGATACACTTCAAACTCAACGGTATATTCCAATTGTTCGCCGCGCAAGAATGGCTTGCGCTCCACGCGCGGATCTCCGGCCGGACGCAGGCCCCGACTGCCCATGGCTTCATGCAAGCTGCTCTGAATGAGCTCGCCCGCAACTTCGTCCAGCAGCCGGCCGCCGTATTGGGCCTCGATCATCTTGAGTGGCACCTTGCCAGGACGAAAACCGGGCAGCTTGACCTGCTTCGACAGGCGCTGAAGCCGCGAGCTGAATTCTTTCTCCACCGTATCCGCCGGCACCGCCACTTTCAAACGGCGTCCCAGCGTGCTGGTGGTTTCAAGCGAAATTTGCATTCGAAAACCTCATCATCGAGAATTCAATAAAAATATTAAACGGACTGACAGGAATCATACCGATTTGCGGCAAGGAGGCCAAGAATTTGCCGCAGCGTGACGGGAAAACCTGGGATCGTGGTGCGAATGGGGAGACTCGAACTCCCACGGGTTGCCCCACTGGAACCTAAATCCAGCGCGTCTACCAATTCCGCCACATTCGCGACAATCGTTTTGCCCAGTATAGTGCTGTCCAGCCTGCATCACGCCGGCGAGATTATGGGCTGAAAAGGGAAATGCGCCGGAAGGAACCCGCTACCAGCGAAGTGAATCATTCCCCTTCGCTGCACTTCACTCCTGCATAAATGGTGGGCCGTGGTGGGCTCGAACCACCGACCCGCTGATTAAGAGTCAGCTGCTCTACCAACTGAGCTAACGGCCCGGGTCAAAAAAATGGGGTGAGCGATGGGATTCGAACCCACGACAACCGGAATCACAATCCGGGACTCTAACCAGCTGAGCTACGCCCACCATAAATGACGATCAAGTCACCGGTTATTATACCCGCGACGAATCTATCTACTCCACTCGGAAATGGCGCGCCCGGCAGGAATCGAACCTGCGACCCCCAGCTTAGAAGGCTGGTGCTCTATCCGTTGAGCTACGGGCGCCGGCAAAACGCCCGTCATTACATCTCAATCGACCCCAGCACGCAATTGCGCTAAATGGTCGGGGTAGAGGGATTTGAACCCACGACTCCCTGCTCCCAAAGCAGGTGCGCTACCAGGCTGCGCTATACCCCGATCGGGACACCGCACCGGCGCCGCTCGCCCAGGCGGTGCGAGGGCGGAACTATACGCACCACTCCCGGAAGCGTCAATCCGGCAGGGCCACGATTACCGGCGGTAAATGCCCTGGGCGCGCTTGGCGCCGCGCCGGGCTGCGTGCGATGATGCGCGGGTCGCATTCATCGCGCCGAGCTTGGGAAAATATGAGCGCACGCATCCTCGACGGGAAAAAAATCGCACAAGCACTGCGCGCCGAGATCAAACAACGGGTCGAGCACCGCGTACAGTCAGGCCAACGCCGCCCGGGACTCGCGGTCCTCAAAGTCGGCCACGATGCCGCCGCGGAAGTCTATGTGCGCAACAAACGCGAGGCCTGCAGCGAGGCCGGTTTTTGTTCCTTCGACTATGACCTGCCGCTGGATATTGCCCAGGAAAAGCTCCTGTCCCACATCGAGCAACTGAATTCCCATCCCGAAGTAGACGGTATCCTGGTGCAACTGCCGCTTCCGAAACACATCGATCAGACGACTATCATCGAGAGCATCCATCCAGACAAGGATGTCGATGGGTTCCATCCTTACAATATCGGGCGACTGGCGCAACGCATCCCGCGCCTGCGCCCGTGCACGCCGCACGGGATCATGCGTCTGCTCGAAGCCACCGGCGAAAAGCTGCCAGGCAAGGAAGCGGTGGTCGTGGGCGCTTCCAATATCGTCGGTCGGCCGATGTCACTCGAACTGCTCCTGGGCGGCTGTACCGTCACGATCTGCCATCGGTTCACGCAGAACCTGCCCGCCCATGTCGCGCGCGCCGAGGTGCTGGTGGTCGCCGTCGGACAACCGGGCATGGTGAAGGGCGAGTGGATCAAACCCGGCGCGATCGTGATCGATGTCGGCATCAACCGGCTGCCCAACGGAAAATTAGCCGGCGATGTGGAATTTGAGCAGGCCAAACTCCGTGCCGGCTGGATTACCCCCGTCCCCGGCGGTGTCGGACCCATGACCGTGGCCACGCTGCTGTTAAACACCCTGGAAGCCGTGCAATATTGTGAAAACAAACAGTGATAACATTCGGTCAGACCCTGCTGCCGCTTGCGCAACAGAAAAAATCCGTCGTCGCCAGAGTTAATTCATCCGTGCGCAACAACTCGTCGCAAAAACTGCTGCATATCGACACCCGCCGCCTGTACCGGGAGAGCGTGGGCGCGGAAGGCGTGGCCGCGGCGGAAATCGATGCCTTGGTGCCGAAACTCAAACGCATCCATCAGACGCTGATAAAAAAATCCGCCGGCGGACTGGACGCCGAATACGCCTGTCTTAATCTTCACGCCACCATGCCGGATTCGCTTCCCTCCATTGAAGCGATGGCGGAACAGATACGTCGCTTCCCGGATGTCGCCGTTATCGGCATCGGCGGTTCCAGTCTCGGTGCCAAGGCTGTGTATCAGGCCTTAGCCGCGACTGGATCGGACTCGCCCCATCCCACGCTGCATTTTCTGGAGAACATCGACCCATACCATCTGGACACGCTGCTGCGACGCCGGTCAGCGGAGCAAGTGGCGGTCATCGGCATCAGTAAATCGGGCGGTACGATTGAAACCGCTATTCAATATCTCCTTCTGCGCCAGTGGCTGGAAAAACATCTTGGCAAAGACCAAGCGCGCCAGCACCAGTGGCTCATCACCGATCCGGCGCAGGGGTGGTTGCGTGAACTGGCCGGGCGCGAAGAAATTCCGTCACTGCCGGTGCCGCCCAAGGTGGGCGGCCGGTATTCCGTGCTGACCGCCGTGGGCCTGTTGCCGCTGGCGGTGGCGGGAATGGATATTCGC
>JAUSDQ010000181.1 GCA_030650525.1 Sulfuricaulis sp. | reverse complement strand
CATTCAAGCCCGCAGCGTGAGCATGACCGTCAGCGTCGGTGTCGGTATTTATCCCACCCATGGCGAGGAGGTGGAGACGCTGATGAAGAGCGCGGACCTGGCCTTGTATGAGGCTAAGCGCACCGGCAAGAACGATTATCGCATCGCGGCGCGCACCGATCCGTTGGCGGTGGCGCCTAGTTGACTAAGGAAAGTATCCAGAAAAACTTATTTGCCAAACTATCAGCAGGCGTAGGGTGGGCATCGCCCACCGTGGGAAATCGACCGAGACCCCGTGTGGCGGGCGATGCCCACCCTACAGCACTTATAAATATGGGGCGGGCCCTGCGCACCGATCGACAAAATGGCGCGTGGGACGCGTCTGCGTCGTATAAATCAGGGCTTCCCCAGCTCACCGCCTTATGTGCGGTAGCACACGGAGAGCGGCGGGCTTGATCGCTATGATCCAATAGAGTTTTCAAAATTCAGTCATGGACTCATTTACCTCCCGGGCGCCTGCAAGCAAAAGCCTGCATCTTTCCGTGCAGGATGGGCGTATAAATAGATGAAGTGCTGCTCGCAACTTCGAGCCACGCGATCCGCCAGACTAATTCGCGCTTTAACATAGGTAAGCCATGTCCGAAAAAATCCGCGATTCCGCCATTCTCAGCCCCACCGCTGGCACGACGGCAGGTATCACCGAGGTCCGGCGCCAGGCGGCTTTGCTCAAAACCGGGGCCTTGCAGAACGCGATTCTCAATAGCGCCAATTTCTCGATTATCGCCACCGACGAGAAAGGCATCATTCAATTATTCAATATCGGCGCCGAGCGTATGTTGGGTTACCAGGCCACCGAAGTCGTTAACAAGATCATCCCCAGCGACATCCACGATCCGCAGGAAGTGATGGCACGCGCACAGGCGCTGAGCCTCGAGCTCGGAACCCCGATTATGCCGGGCTTCGAGGCGTTGGCTTTCAAAGCTTCGCGCGAGATCGACGACAGCTATGAATTAACCTATATCCGCAAGGATGGCAGCCGCTTTCCGGCCATCGTGTCGATCACGGCGCTGCGCGATGATTATGGCGATATCCTCGGATACCTGTTGATTGGCACCGACAATTCCGTGCGCAAGCAGGTCGAACTAGAGCTGAACAAGGCCATGGCCGTTGCCGAAAAAGCCAATCTTGCGAAATCGGATTTCCTTTCCAGCATGAGCCATGAGCTGCGCACGCCGCTCAGCGCGATCCTC
>JAUSDQ010000179.1 GCA_030650525.1 Sulfuricaulis sp. | reverse complement strand
GATTCAATGCACCCGAATTTCCCGGTTGATGGCATCGAGTACGAATAGCGGATTCGGCGCGCCTGTGATCGGCCGTCCGATGACCAGATAATCGGCGCCATCGGCCACGGCCTCGGCCGGCGTGCGGGTGCGCCGCTGATCGTCCACGCTGGTCCCGGATGGCCGAACGCCGGGCGTAACCAAGAGAAATTTCTTGCCGTAGCGCCGACGTAAAACCGAGGCCTCCAGCGGCGAACAAACAACGCCATCCAAACCGGCCGATTGGGCCAGACCGGCAAGGCGTTCAACGTGGTGCGCGGCGCTCTTTTCAAGTCCCAGTTCGACCAGGTCGGCTTCATCGTGGCTCGTTAACAGCGTCACCCCGACCAACAACGGACGATGCGTTTGACGGTCAACCGCCGCGCGCGCCGCTTGCAGCATTTCTTTTCCTCCCAGGGTATGCACAGTCAGCATCCACACCCCGAGGCTGGCCGCCTGGGCGCAGGCGCGCGCGACCGTGGTGGGAATGTCGTGATATTTAAGATCGAGAAAAACATCGAAACCGCGCGCCACCAGACTCGCTACCACGGCGGGTCCGGCCGCGGTGAAAAGTTCCATCCCGACCTTGAACCGGCATTGCGTAGGCAGAAACCGCGCGGCAAACGCCAACGCCGTGTTGGCGTCTTCGAAATCCAGGGCAATAATGATGCGTGGACCGGTCATCTACTCCTCGCGCACCGGCTTGATGGTATTCCAATGATTGCAACCCGGACAAAGCCAATGTAACGCCCTGCCCTTGAAGCCGCACTGGCTACAGGCATAACCGAGATGCTGCGCCCGCAGTTCCTCGATGATGCCTTGCAACAACAGTAAATCCTTGCGCCCGGAGTCGGAGGCCTTGGCCAGGTTGAGTTCCAGCAACTTGTGCAATCCGTGCACGTTGGGCGTACGCCGCAGCCAGTCGACGATGAATTTTTCCGCCGCCGGCACGCCATCGCGATGGCTGATGACGTCGGCAAACGCCAGCGCCAGCGATACCCCGCCGTGCCGCTGCAACGAGGTCTGGAAATAATCATAAAGCCCCTGTTCGTCCTTCAGTTGTTTATACCCCTCGGCAATTCGACCGGCGACTTCACCGAGGTAATGAATATCCTGTTCCTCAACCCGACTCCAGTGTTCGATGGCTTCACGGTATTTATCTTCCTGAGCGGCGATGTCGCCGAGCAGCATGCTGGCGCGCACGCACTTGTCGTCGGCCGCCAGAGCCTTTTTCAGATAGTCCCTGGCCGTGGAATAATTTTTCCGCATATACTCTTGATCCGCCAGTTCACAATAAAAATGGGCGATCGTGTCATCCATGTATTTGCCGGATACGCGTACCAGTTTGCGTGTGACGGAGATCGCCTTTTCCCACTCCTTTTCCTGCTGGTAGATATGCAGCAACAACTTAAGGGCCTGTTCGCTGTGCACGCGAATCTCGGCAAGCTCGAGGAACAGATTCTCGGCGCGATCGAAAAGCCCGGCTTTGAGATAATCCTGTCCCAGTTCCAGCAAGGCAAGACTGCGTTGCTCCTTGTCGAGCGTGGGTCGAGCAATCAGATTCTGATGGATGCGAATAGCGCGCTCGACCTCGCCCCGGCGGCGAAAAAGATTTCCCAGCGCCAAGTGCGTTTCAACGGTTTCTGAATTGACTTCCAGCACGCGGATGAAGACTTCTATCGCCTTATCGGGTTGTTCATTCAGCAGGAAATTGAGGCCCTTGAAATAGGCCGAAGGCAGATCGAATGAATGCTGCACGGAACGCTTCTGCTCAAACCGGGCCACCAGCCACCCGGAAGCAGCGGCCAGCGGTAACAACAACCACACCAGATCGGAAGCGTTCATTTATTATGTCAGGACGAGTGAAGCGCAGCGAAGTAGGGCTTCTCGTCTCATGGCAAGACGAGCGAGCGCAGCGAGTAGGGCTACTTTAGATGACATCTTTAATCGGAAGTGAACGCAGGTTGATAACTTCCTGCTCAATCTGACGGATTTCCTTGCGCGTGCGCACCAGTTGCCGTTGCATCCTCACCACCATGCGGAGGCTGGCGACATAGCCCGCCACCACACCCAGCGCGAGGGCGGTCAGCAGCGCCAGCGACAGCGGACCGATCCATTGCAAGCCAAAATAATAATTGAGCTCCACCACCTGTCTGTTCTGGACAGCAAACGCAATACCGATGAGCAGCACAAATATTGCCAGAATCGTATAAATAATCCGCTTCATGGGGCCTCCGTAAAATCAGCTGCAAAATGCAAGGTCCAGGATACTAGAACCTATCTCATAATCCCTCTCCCTCCGGGGCCAGGGGGTTTTGAGACAGGCTCTAGGAGTTTGTTGAAAAACGCTTCGTCACCCCGGCGAAAGCCGGGGTCCAGGAAATTAAAATCAACAAAATCATTTATATGCTGGATTCCGGCTTTCGCCGGAATGACGGATTCGGATGTCTTTCGGACTTTTTCAACAAACTCCTAGTCATAGGCCGCCTGACTATGTCATTAATTATCTTAACGCGTGGAGCGTCTTGTATCTCGAAATTTTTATCTGTTTTTTGGCCGCAAAAAAAACGACATGGGTGACCCGCATGTCGTTTCGTGCTCCGCGCATGGCGCCAGCCGTGCTTACTCCGTGCCGTTGTTAACGCGCTCCCGCAGCTCCTTACCGGGTTTGAAATGCGGAACAAATTTGTCCGGTACCTGTACCGCGGCGCCGGTCTTGGGATTGCGGCCGGTGCGGGGCGGGCGATAATGCAGGGAGAAACTCCCAAAGCCGCGGACCTCGATCCGGTCGCCCGAGGACAGGGCCGCGGACATCTGTTCCAGCAGCTCTTTGACCGCCAGTTCGACGTCCCGGTAATCCAGTTGCGGCTGTTTGGCCGCGAGCAGGCTGATCAGTTCTGATTTTGTCATACTCATCTCTACTTATAGAAAATAAGTAGAAAGATTTCAAGGAGTTTCAGGGGTGCGGAGCAAAAAATCATGCGGCGGCAACCTTCGGCCGACAGCGCCCAAAAAATCCCGCTTCACCGCTCCGCGCCTGCAAAATCCGCTGCGTCTCCGCGGGCGGACAGCTCTCAAACATCGGAGCTGTCATGGCCCCCGAGCTTTTCTTTGAGCTTGTCGCCCAGCGAAGAGGTGGCGCCGCCGCCTTTACGCGCATACTCCTGCACCGCCTCATTCTCCTCCTCCATGTCCTTGGCCCGGATAGAGAGCGAGATTTTGCGATTCTTGCGGTCGATCGTGGTGATCTTGGCCTCAACGCTGTCGCCATCCTTCAGCACGGAACGGGCGTCTTCCACCCGATCGCGCGCGATATCGGCGGCACGTAAATAACCCTCTATATCGTCGGCGAGTTTAATGACCGCACCCTTGGCCTCCACACTCGTCACCGTGCCTTTCACGATCGAGCCCTTGCCATTGGCCGTGACATAGTTTGTAAACGGATCGCCGTCCAGCTGCTTCACGCCCAGCGAGATACGCTCGCGCTCGGGGTCCACGGCCAGAATAACGGCCTCGATCTCATCGCCCTTCTTGTAATTGCGCACGGCTTCCTCGCCCGGCTGCGCCCAGGTCAGATCGGACAGATGGATAAGACCGTCGATGCCGCCTTCCAGGCCGACGAAGATGCCGAAATCGGTGATGGATTTGATCTTGCCGCTGATCTTGTCGTTCTTATTGTGATTGGCGGCAAATTCCTCCCACGGATTGGGCTGGCACTGTTTCATGCCCAGCGAAATGCGGCGCCGCTCGGTGTCGATATCGAGGATCATCACCTCGACCTCATCGCCCAGCTGCACCACCTTGGTCGGATGAACGTTTTTGTTGGTCCAGTCCATTTCCGAGACGTGCACCAGGCCTTCCACGCCCGGCTCGATTTCGACGAACGCGCCGTAATCGGTGATATTGGTAACCTTGCCGAACAGGCGCGTGCCCTCCGGATAGCGGCGCTGGATATCGACCCACGGGTCGTCGCCGAGCTGCTTCAGGCCGAGCGAGACGCGGTTGCGCTCGCGGTCGTAGCGCAGCACCTTGGCTTCGATCTCGTCGCCGATCTTGAGCACTTCGCTCGGGTGCTTGACGCGTTTCCACGCGAGATCGGTGATGTGCAACAGACCGTCAATGCCGCCGAGATCGATGAATGCACCGTAGTCGGTGAGGTTCTTGACCACACCCTTGATGACCTGGCCCTCCACCAAACCCGAGAGCAGCGCTTCACGCTCGGCGGATATTTCTTTCTCGACCACGGCGCGGCGCGACACCACCACGTTGTTACGCTTGCGATCGATCTTGATGACCTTGAATTCGAGTTCCTTGCCTTCGAGATAGCTGGGGTCGCGCACCGGGCGGACATCGACCAGCGAGCTGGGGAGGAACGCACGAATGGTATTCATGGCAACGGTATAACCGCCTTTCACCTTGCCGGTCATGACGCCGGTCACGACGGACTGCACCTCAAACGCCTTCTCCAGATCCTCCCAGGCCTTGGCGCGACAGGCCTTCTCGCGTGACAGGCGGGTTTCCCCGGAGCCGTCCTCGAGCATCTCGATCACGACTTCGACGAAGTCGCCGACCTTGACGGTCACTTCACCGCGGCTGTCCTGGAATTCGGCGATGGGGATCACGGCTTCGGACTTCAGTCCGGCGTGCACCACCACCACGTTGTCATCCACATGCATCACTTCGCCGGTAATCAGCTTACCGGACTGCAGGTTGATTTTATTCAGACTCTCTTCAAATAATTGCGCAAAACTTTCGGTCATAGGTTTATGTGGGTTCCGGTCGCCGGCGGCGAATGTCATGGCTGTCATGCGGCGACTGTAGTTACTCGGGTAAGGTTGAACACAAAAGATCCCGTCGTTCTTTCCGTTCCCTGGAAAGACATGGCTACCTCAGCCGCCGCTGCTGCAGCAGGCCTTGTACATGCTCAACGACCCCGGAAATGTCGAGCTGAGAGGTATCCAGTATGCACGCATCGTGTGCCGGCTTCAGCGGTGAAGCTTCCCGCTCGGCATCGCGTGCATCCCGCTCACGGATCTCATCCAAAAGCCGGTGAAGGTTAACATCGAAGCCCTTTTCTTTCAACTGTTTATATCTTCTGGCGGCACGCACCTCGGGGGAAGCGGTGAGATATATCTTAAGTAACGCGTCAGGAAACACCGTGCTGCCCATGTCGCGGCCATCCGCGACCAGACCCGGGAGCTGACGAAAGGAGTGCTGTTTCTGCAACAGCGCGCGACGGACGTCCGGAATAGCCGCGAGGATCGAGGCCCGCCGACCGCTTTCTTCGGTCCGCAGAACATTACCGACCTCCTCGCCATTAAGCATGACATCCACGCAATCACCGTCTGTCCCGAGCGTGAAACGGATATCCATGTCCATGGCCAATCTTGCCAGGGCGGCCTTGTTCCCCAGATCCACCTGCGCCCGGTCGGCGGCCACACCCAGCGCCCGGTAGAGCGCGCCGCTGTCGAGAAAATGCCAGCCAAGCCGTTGCGCTAGCAGTTGCCCGACCGTGCCTTTGCCGGACCCGCTCGGGCCATCGATAGTCAGCACGGGTACTTTATTCGCTTCTGTCATAAAAAAATTGGCTCTTCCGGGTTTCGTGTGGGCAGCGGGATAGGGGTTCGTCAGGCACACGCCGCCGGACGTAGATCAAGCTTCCCACAGTATAAAGAGAATGGCTATTCGGTACTGCGCGAAGTTGCGAGTGCCAAAAAGCCCGAAAGACCTATTGACTCTCTCTCCTCTCTCTCAATATTGTGCATCCAGAGACGGCCGTGGGGGCCGTCAAGAATGATCGCACGAATAACAATTTAATGACCGGAGGAGAACTATCATGAAATCCCATCGTCGCTGGGCCGCCGTCCTTTCCGTCACCGCGCCTCTGCTCCTGGCAGGCCTGCTTCTGGCCAGCACGGGCGCCCACGCTGCGGCGGCCTTACCCAAAATCACGATCGTCGGCGTAGTTGGCAGTAGCCTTAATAACGTCAATGGCTACACTGGCACGATAGCCTACGATCCGAGTCCGTGGTTTGGCAAAGCCTTCACGCTGGAGATGACCGCCGATGCGGCAGGCGCGGTTGGCGTCAGTGAAGAGCTGCTGCCCGATATCCCTGGTGAATTCTTTAATACTTGGAAACCCATCACAGTGGACTACCGCTTGACGATCAATGGCGCGCTGGTGTTTTCCGGTACAGATACTTCGAATAATGGCAACGGCACCCGGATCGAAACCTTCAACGATGTGACCCTCCCTGCGGGCATCCCCGACATGCCAGCCGGGTTCGTGGCGGGCCACACCTACGACGACTACGCGGTGGGCGTCAGCCTTGGTCAACTCGGTTGCTTCGACGGCGGCACCAACGGCGTGTGTGACGCGCCCGGGGATGTCACCGAACACGCCGGCATTGTCTTCGATTATGTCTGGGACATTGCCGTGCACAACGCGTTGGCGGACGACAGCCTGCCCAACCTGCTGAGTGCAGCGCCGGATTTCACGAAGGGTTCTGGCAGTGCCGACTTCAATTTCGGGCACTTCAGCCAGGCTGGGGGTCCGGGCTTAGATGGCTCAGATATCGCGCGGGTCGTTTTGAGTGCCACCAGTGTGACGGTCGCTCCCGTCCCCGTCCCCGCGGCCATCTGGCTGCTCGGCTCCGGGATGCTGGGATTGCTGGGATTTGCGAGGCGCCGCGCCGTCCGCTGAGTCTCGGGGTGAGCTTCCCCAAAAATAAGCGCTTACCGCAAAGACGCAAAGAAAAACAGAAACAGGGATTTTTATTATTTTAATTTTCAAAATCTTTGCGCGCTTTGCGTCTTTGCGATGAATTAATCAGTTTTTCACGGTTTGAATAGCTAATCCGGTACGCGCCGCCAATTCCACAAAACCCGGGAAGGAAGTATCCACGTTCTTGCAATCGCGCACCGTGACCGGGCCGGAAGCCACAAGCCCGGCCATGGCGAATGCCATGGCAATGCGGTGGTCGCCATGGCTGTTAATCTCCCCGCCCTGCAACCGCCCGCCTTTGATAATAATACCGTCCGCGGTTTCACGGGCATCGATGCCCAGTTGCTGCAGGCCCTGCGCCATCACCGCGATACGATCCGATTCCTTTACCCGCAATTCATGCGCACCGGTCAGAACGGTTTCACCTTCGGCACAGGCGGCGGCGATAAACAGCGCGGGGAATTCATCTATCGCCAGCGGGACTTGGTCTTCGGGAATACGAATACCATGCAGACTCGCCGCGCGCACGCGGATGTCAGCCACCGGCTCGCCACCCACCTCACGCGGATTTAGCAGTTCGAGATTCGCGCCCATGAGTTTCAGAATATTGAGCACGCCGGTACGCGTCGGATTGATGCCGACGTGCTCAATCACCAGATCGGAACCGGGCGCGATGCTGGCGCCAACAAGAAAGAAAGTGGCTGAAGATATATCCGCCGGGACATCGATGTTACCGGCCGTGAGCGTGCCGCCACCGTGCAAGCTGACACGCGCGCCCCGCGTCTGCACGCGGTAACCGAAGCCGCGCAACATGCGCTCGGTGTGATCGCGCGTCGGGGCGGGTTCGGTCACCGCCGTCTCGCCTTCCGCATACAGCCCGGCAAATAATAAACAGGACTTTACCTGGGCGCTGGCCACCGGCAGGCGGTAATCGATTCCACGCAGCTTCACACCGCCCTTGATCTTGAGCGGCGGCCGGCCACCTTCCGATGTCGTCAGCGCGGCGCCCATGGTGCGCAGGGGATCCGCCGCGCGCCCCATGGGCCGTTTCGTCAGCGAGCTATCGCCGGTCAGCTCGGTATCGAACGGCTGACCCGCGAGTATGCCGGCCATGAGCCGCATGGCCGTGCCGGAATTACCCATGTCGAGCGGATGAGCCGGCGCTTTCAAGCCGCGCAGACCAACACCGTGAATAACAAGTCTTCCGCCGCTTGGTCCTTCGGCTGCCACGCCCATGGCGCGAAATGCCGCCAACGTCGACAGCACATCCTCGCCTTCGAGCAGCCCCGTCACCGCCGTTGTGCCTTGCGCCAGCGATCCCAGCATGACGGAACGATGCGAAATGGATTTATCGCCCGGCACGCGGATCCGACCGGTCAGCTTCCCACCGGGCTTGATCAAATAATCTATTGTCATGCTCACCGTGTCACCCAAAAATAAACAGGATTAACAGGATTTCTCAGGATTTACAGAATTAATTTTTAAAAGTTTTAATCTTGTTAATCCTGTTTTAATCCTGTTAATCCTGTGAATTAATTTTTCTTGTTCAAACCATCGCGCGCGTGCTTGGCGCGCGCGAAGGTATCGAGCAGCCACGGCCCGTCGCCCTTTTCAATGGCTTCGACGAGCGCACCGAGGTCGGTCCGATACTGACGCAGTGCGGCGACCAGCGCCTCGCGATTCGCCAGACAGATATCGCGCCACATGACGGGATCGCTGCCGGCAATGCGCGTGGTGTCGCGAAACCCGTTCGCGGCGCACTCAAGGATCGCGCGATGATCGTCGTGCCGTACCACCATGTCCACCAGGCAATAGGCCAGCATGTGCGGCAAATGGCTGCTCGCCGCCAGAATCCGATCATGGTCCGCGGCGGAAAGTGTTGCCACCTGCGCGCCGATGGTTTGCCACATCTCCTGTACGCGCGCGAGCGCCGCCGCATCGGTTTCAGGTTCCGGGGTCAAAATCACGCGCGCGCCCTGGAACAAATCCGGAGTCGATGCCGCCACGCCCGATTGCTCCGAACCGGCCAGGGGATGTCCCGGCACGAATTGCGTAAACCTCGTACCCAGCGCCTGGCGCGCCGCGGTCACCACGCTGCCTTTGACGCTGCCCACGTCCGTCACCACCGCCTGTGTGGAAAGCACGGGACCGAGCTGATCCAGTATTTCCGCCATACCACCCACCGGCACGGCCAGTACTATCATGTCGGCGTTGCGCACGGCGTCCACCAGCGACACTTCGACACGATCGATCACGCCAAGCTCCACGGCCTGGCGCAGATTGCCCACGCTGCGGCCGTAACCGGTCACTTCGCGGACATGGCCGATATCGCGCAACGCCCGGGCGAGCGAGCCGCCGATCAGTCCGATACCTATTATGCAGAGCTTGTTAATCATATAAAAAGCGGTGAATCGTTAATCGTGAGTCGTCTCACGCTTCACGAATCACCTTTTCCAAAGCCTTAATAAATCTTTCGTTTTCTTCCGGCAGGCCCACCGTCACCCGGAGGTGATTCGGCATGCCGTAATTGGCTAGCGGTCGCACAATAATCCCTTCGCGCAACAGGCGTTCGTAAACCGGCGCCGCCGGGCGTCCGCAATCCACACACACAAAATTGCCCACGGAGGGAATGAATTTGAGACCCAATTTCGTGAAAGCCCCGGTCAATTGGCCCATGCCCTTCTGATTGGTCTGCACGACATCTGCAAGGTGGGCGTCAGCGTCAAGCGCGGCGGTGGCCGCCGCAAGCGCCACGCTGTTGACGTTGAATGGCGGGCGCACGCGATTGAGGATGTCGGCAATCGCCGGGCTGGACACGCCATAACCCACGCGTAATCCGGCCAGACCATAGGCCTTGGAAAAGGTGCGCGTGGTGACGAGGTTGGGGAATCTCATACCCCACCCGATCGTATTCGGATATTCCGGCGCTGGCACGTATTCGAAATAGGCCTCATCGATCGCCACCAGCACGTGCCCTGGCATGGCCTGCATGAATGACTCAAGCTCGCGCGCCTTTATCCAGGTGCCGGTGGGATTGTTGGGGTTGGCAATGAAGACCAGGCGTGTGCGGGCATTCACCGCCGTCTGCATCGCCGCGAGGTCATGACCCCAGTCGCGGGCGTTGGTGACCACGGGCTTGGCACCCACGGCACGCGTCACGATGGGATAAAGGGCGAAGGCATGTTCCGAAAACACTACTTCGTTCTCCGGCTGCACGAAGGCGCGCGCCAGAAATTCGAGAATATCGCTTGAACCGTTGCCCAGCGTGATGGACTCCGGTGTTACACCGAGCTTGCGAGCCAGCGCTGTTTTCAGCGCAAAGCCGTTGCCATCGGGATAACGATGTATGTCCGACAGTGCGGCGCGCGCCGCGGAAACGGCCTGCGCACTGGGGCCGAGAGGATTTTCGTTGCTCGCGAGCTTGATAGCGTGGGTGACGCCATACTCGCGCTCAAGTTCTTCGATCGGCTTGCCTGGTTGATACGGTTCGAGTTCCCGCACGCCCGGGACGGCAAGATCGAAGACCTGCATACTGTCCATTCGGAAGTTCATCACCAGGGCTATAGACAGGATTACCAGTATTTCGCAGGTATTACAGGATAAAAGAAAAAAAGTTTAAAACTCCTGTTAATCCTGACTAATCCTGTTAATCCTGTAGATTGATTCATGTCGGCTACAACA
>JAUSDQ010000170.1 GCA_030650525.1 Sulfuricaulis sp. | reverse complement strand
TGAGCGACGCCGTCCAGCACAACGCCGACAGCGCCCGCCAGGCCAACCAACTGGCGCTGAGCGCCTCCAGCGTGGCGGCCCAAGGAGGCCAGGTGGTGGGGCAGGTCGTCGAGACCATGAAAGGCATCAACGAAGCGTCCCGCAAAATTGCCGACATCATCGGCGTGATCGACGGCATTGCGTTTCAAACCAACATCCTGGCCTTGAATGCTGCCGTCGAAGCGGCGCGTGCCGGTGAGCAGGGGCGCGGTTTTGCCGTTGTGGCCAGTGAGGTGCGCAGTCTGGCCGGACGTTCTGCCGAGGCCGCCAGGGAGATCAAGTCCCTGATCAATGCCAGTGTGGAACGGGTGGAACAAGGCAGCACCCTGGTGGACCAGGCCGGTGCCACCATGACCGAGGTGGTGGCGTCCATCAAACGGGTTACCGACATCATGGGTGAAATCAGTGCCGCCAGCAATGAACAAAGCATCGGAGTGGCCCAAATCGGTGAAGCCGTGACCCAGATGGACCAGGTGACACAGCAAAACGCCGCGTTGGTGGAAGAGATGGCCGCCGCGGCCAGCAGCCTGCAATCCCAGGCCCAGGAACTGGTGCAGGTGGTGGCTGTGTTCAAGCTGGACGCCCAATCTGTGCCGGTCTGACCCAGACCAAGCAACGCATGTTCGCGTATACACCAAGAGAAAGGCCCTTGTACTACTGGTAGTATTCCAGCTTCGCGAACATATCAAGGCGTGATGTAAATGGCCGACGATTCCCTGCTGGGCATGAAAGCGGCGCTTGCCAGGCAAGTGCACGAAAATCAGCTGCTGGCGCACAAACTGGCGCAATCCGAAGAGGCCCGATGCAAGGCCGAGACCACGCTGCGAGAGAGCGAAAGCTACAACAAAAAAGTATTCCCGGAGTCGGTGACCCCCGTGGTCATCATTGACCCAGTCCTCGGCATCACCGACTGCAACATGGCCGCGGTGCACCTGTACGGCTACGCCACACGTGAGGACGTTTTGGGCAAGATGCCCTTCGATTTTTCCGCGCCGACGCAGTACGACGGCACCGACAGCCGGACGGCCGGTGAAGAGCTGGCCCGCATCGCGGTAGAACAGGGCATTGTCACTTTTCAATGGCGCGCCCAGCGCTCCACCGGCGAAATATGGGATGCTGAAGTGCATTTGATGGCCTTCGACTGCGGCGGCCGCATGGCCCTGCGGTTCACGGTAGACGACGTCACGGAACGGCGACGGGCACGCGAAGAAATCGAACTCCAGCGACAGGGAATCCAGGAGCTGCTGGAAGAACAGCAGGTGATTTTCGAAAATGCCCCCCACGGCATGTCGTACACCGCAGACGGTGTCATCCTGCGGGCCAACAAGCAGCTGGCCAAACAACTCGGGCGCAGCGTGGACGAGCTGATCGGGCAGTCGGCATCGGCCGTCCTGTTCGAGTCCCCGGAGCGCTTCCGGGAATTCGGCACCATCGTCGCGCCGCTGCTGGGCGCGGGCAAGGATGTCCACCTCGAATGGGATTTCGTGCGGAAAGACGGCACCAAATTCATCGCCATGGTGTCCGGGCAAGGCATCCAGCTGGTTGGCTACGAGCGCGCGTCGGTCTGGGTGTACGAAGACATTGCCGAGCGCAAGCGCCTGGAACGCGAAATGCGCGAGAGCGAGGAAAAATTTCGCCGCATCCTGGAAAACAGCCCGGCTGGCGTGACCATCAGCACGCCGGAGGGACAGTCCATTTTTTCCAATCGGCGGCTGGCCGAACTGATGGCGATTGCGCCGGAAAAAATTGCGAACCACCGCACGACCGATTACTGGCGCGACCCGCATGCTCGCCGCGCCTTCGTCGAGCAACTCCGCTGCAACGGCGCGGTCAACGACTACCAAGCAGATTTCGTCAGCATGGACGGTACGCCCCTCACCGTGCTGCTGACCTCGGTGCTGATGGACTTCATCGATGGCCGCTACCTGATAACCTGGATTTACGACATCACGGAACGGCAAAAGGCCGCTGACATGGCACGCATTGCCAGCGCCGAACAAAGCGCCATGTTCGAAGCCGCGACCTTGGGCATCGCCTTTCTCAAGGACCGCATCATCATCCGCAGCAACCGCCAGTTGGACCAGATGTTTGGTTACGCGACCGGGGAACAAATCGGCCAGCGCACACGCATGTGGTACACCGACGATGCCAGCGACAGTGACGTCGGCTCCTCCTACGCGCAACTGTCGCGCGGGGAGATTCACCAGCGCGAACAGGAACTCGTGCGCAAGGATGGCTCGCGCTTCTGGTGCCGGATGAGTGGCAGCGCCATCGACCCGGCCGACCTGGGCCGCGGTACCGTGTGGATGCTGGAAGACGTGACCGAAGCGCGGGCCACCGCGTCCGAACGCAAACGCGCCGAGCAACGCATCGCCGAAAGCGAGCAGCGGCTCAACCTGGCGCTGCATGGCGCCAACCTGGGCTTGTGGGACTGGTACCTCGGCCCAGGCGGCAGCATCACCCACGCCACCGTCAACACCATCTGGGTGGAAATGCTGGGCTACACCAAAAAGGAACTTGCCGACCGCTACAGCACCCACAGCGCGTGCCTCGCCGGTCTCATGCATCCAGAGGATGCCCCACGTGCCGAGGCCCTGTTGCAACGTTTCCTCAACAACCAGGATACGCAATACCGCTCCGAGCACCGGTTGAAAACCAAATCGGGCGAGTGGAAATGGATTCTCGCCATCGGCCATGCGGCAGAGCGCGACGCCAACGGATTGCCACAACGGGTGGTCGGCATTCACCAAGACATCACCGAACGCAAAGCGTCCGAGGCGACACTCAAAGACAGCGAAGCCTACAACAAGATGCTGTTCCAGAAGTCCTCACGCTCCATGATCGTGCTGGACCTGGCCGCCGGTTGGATCGACTGCAACATGGCGGCGCTGCAGATGTACGGCTATGCCTCGCGCGAAGACCTGTTAAGTAAAACACCGCTGGACTTGTCGGCACCGCTCCAGTACGACGGCACCGACAGCAAAACCGCCAGCGAGCGGCTGGCCCACGACGCGCTCAGGCAAGGCGTTGTGAACTTCGAATGGCGGGCACGCCGCGCCAACGGCGACATCTGGGATGCCGAAGTGCACCTGATCGCGTTCAACTACGGAACCAAACACCTGCTGCAATTCACGGTGGACGACATCACGGAAAGAAAACGCGTCAGTGAGGAAGTGAACCGTCAGCAAGTCGAAATTCGCACACTGCTGGAAGAGCAACAGACGATCTTCGAGAACGCCCCCAACGGCATCGTCTACACCGCTGACGGTGTCATCCTGCGGGCCAACAAACGCATCGCCGAACACCTTGGGCGCACCGTAGACGAATTGGTTGGCGCGCCGGGCGCCATCATGTTCAAGTCGCATGCGGACTATGCAGTGTTCGGTGGTGTCGTCGCCCCCCTGTTGGGCGCCGGTAAAGACGCCCACGTTGAATGGGAATTTGCCCGCAAGGACGGCTCAAAATTCATCGCCAAGGCTTCGGGCCAAGGCCTGCACATGGAAGGTTACGTGCATGTAACGGTCTGGATGTTCGAGGACATTGCCGAACGCAAGGCCGCCGAGCTGGCGACAGCGCAGGCGCGCCAGGTGGCAGAGGAAGCGACCAAGGCCAAGAGCGACTTCCTGGCCAACATGAGCCACGAAATCCGCACCCCGATGAATGCCATCATCGGCATGTCGCA
>JAUSDQ010000119.1 GCA_030650525.1 Sulfuricaulis sp. | reverse complement strand
ACCGAGATCATGAATTGGCTTGCTTGGGTTGAGTTGCAAGCCAGTTTTGCTCGAACTGCATCGGGCTGATATAGGCCAGCGTCGAATGCAGCCGAGTCCGGTTATACCAAAGCAGCCAGGCAATAGTTTCGTCCTTGGCCTATTTACGCTCATAACCCAGGTCGTAGGTTAAAATCCTACTCGCGTAACCAATAGATACCGAGCTTTCCACGTAAGTAAACGCCAACGTTTTAGTTGGCGTTTTGCTTTGTGACGAGGTCTGTGTCGTCACAGATTTCACTTCACTCAATTCCGACCATTGGGGTCGTGACCGTATTTATCGAGCTGATTTCAGGTACAACAAGTTTGCGGGTCTCGCCAATCGAACCGATCATGAGGGCCGCAATCGATAGCGTACCGTCCCAGGGTCACGACTAAGCCAAGCTCGGTATTCGGGGTAATTGTGTTCAGCCATTCCGGTTTATCGCGACCGGTGATTTGTATGGAGATGCCTACTAGGCTGCTGGAACGTCCTCGTTACGCTCTGTGCGGCGTTCGCTCCCGCCATAAGCCGATGGCAGCGCCAACGCCGTGCATGCAATTTGAAATTGATCCCGGTACCCGACCAGTTGTTGTCGGCCGGCAATGACTGCTGGTCTTAGGGCTTGCCATTCATCATGGGTGGAAGCATGTTCATCGGCAGGCATGCGACGGAGTATTTTTTATTAAAAGTCCGTCACGTCGGTTTATAATTGCGTAATAATTCGATCCATGGCAAAGAGCAGCTCGACGTGTTCAAGAAATTGGTCATTGCAATTCGCGATGAGATTGACTGTCGGGTTCGACGCCGCCAAAAAGCTCGGTCTCGGCACCGTTACGATGCACTCGGAGGCGGGTACATTGGTTCATTCAATGCGCGCGGCCAACAGGGCGAAGAAACCTATTGGCACCAGCGCTTGGGCATGGCGCTTTTCCAAGACATGGTAGCGCCACTTGAATTTGTGCAAGAACTGGCCAATCCGGCCTGACCCATTTGAAAGCGAGACACCCATGGCTGATTTTCTCCTGTACAAACAAGACGGCGGCATCGTGACGCTCACGATGAACCAGCCAGATACACGAAATGCCTTGACCGGCAATACCGCAGTCACGGAATTCGCGGATGCGTGTGCACGGGTATCCGCTGATCCGAGCGTCAAGGTCGTTGTCCTGACCGGTGCCGGCAGTGCATTTTGCTCGGGGGGGAATGTCAAAGACATGCAGCGTTATCGCGTGGAGTCCATTCCGCCCATGTCAATCCGCGACGAGTATCAGCGTGGCATCCAGCGGCTGCCACTCGCGTTGTACCAACTTGATGTCCCAACCATCGCAGCGGTGAATGGAGCGGCGATTGGTGCTGGCTGTGATTTGGCCTGTATGTGCGATATCCGAATCGCATCGCATGCCGCGAAGTTCGCGGAAAGTTTTATCAAAGTAGGACTCGTGCCGGGTGACGGGGGGGCATGGTTGTTACCGCGGGCCGTGGGGATGTCGAAGGCGGCTGAAATGTCTTTCACTGGTGATGCTATCGATGCAGAGGAGGCGCTGAACTGTGGACTTGTCAGTCGCATCGTTCCTGCGGAGCAACTCATGGAAACCGCCTACGCGCTGGCGCGTCGGATCGCCGTGAACCCCGGGCCGACTCTGCGTCTGACAAAGAAGCTACTCCGTGAATCGCAACATGTCCGTTTGGACACCCTGCTTGAGTTGTCGGCGGCATTTCAGGCTCTGGCCCACAAGACATCGGATCATGAAGAAGCCATCGCTGCATTCATCGAGAAGAGGGCGCCGCGATTCGACTGACACAATATGCAACATATGGCGAAAGTGGAAGTCGTGGATTGGGCGCAGCTCGACATCGCGCGCTTGATGATGCTCGGAGCCGAAACCGACAGCTGCTTCGTAAGCCGTCACAACGAGGATAACGGGGCCGGGCGCATCTTCGGTGGTCAGATACTGGGTCAAGTGCTCTCAGCCATCGCGCGCACCGTCGAGTCCGACCGACCGGTACACGCTCTGCAACTCATGTTCTGTAGTTCGGGACACCCGGCTCAACCGGTGCGCTACAAAGTGGAGGCGGTCAGCGACGGCGCGACGACCTCGGTTCGAAGCCTGCATGCCACGCAGGGCGATCGAACTCTCTGCATCGCGACGGCGTCGTGTCGGCCGCCAGGTTCCGCTTTCGAGCACAACGATGCACGGGCTGAGGTGGCGGCAGACCCAATGACGCAATTCGACGTACGCACGCTCGTCGCGCGGAATCGCGAGGCACTGGCTGACCATCCGCTTGATTTCATCGCACGCAAGAGTTCGATCCAGATGCGCCTCGTCGATGCACCGCGCTACTTCGGGGCATCGACGCAACTCGGTGGCGCCGGGCCAGTGTCTTTCTGGGTGCGCTCACCGAAGCCATTGCCTGACGACCCTGTCGTGCATCAATGCGGGTTGCCTACCTTACCGACTATGTGCTGGCCCATGTGCCGCTGTTGCAGGTTATGCCCTACCCCGAGACCGGGAGAATGCTGGCGGCTTCAGTCAACCACGCGCTGTGGTTCTACGGGCACGTCAAAGCCGACGATTGGTTTCTTGTGGAGGTGTCTTGTCCGGTGGCCGCGTCGGGGCGTGGGCTTGCGACCGCGAAAATCTACGATGGCCAAGGACGCGTCGTGGCGGTCACGTCGCAGGAGTGTGTCTATCGGCCGTAACTGTCCGCGAATCCCCATCTTGCAGCGGTAGTGCATCGCTCAACTGATTAACTGATTAACATCATTTGTCACCATGAAAATTCTTATTGTCTATGCCCATCACGAACCGAAGTCATTCAATGCCGCCCTGCTAGAGCGATCGTTGAAGACACTGAGCCGCCTCGGTCACGAGGTCAAGGTCTCAGACCTCCACGCCATGAACTTTAACCCGGTCGCGGGTAAAGACGACTTCAAAGCGCGGCGCTTTCCGGATGCGTTGCAATACGACCGAGAGCAGAAATACGCCCACACGCACGATGCCTTTGCGGATGACATACAGGCTGAACTGGACAAACTGGTTTGGTGTGATTTCCTGATTCTGCAGTTCCCATTGTGGTGGTTTTCCGTGCCCGCAATCATGAAGGGCTGGATCGACCGTGTATTCGTCAATGGCGTGGTCTATGGCACAGGTCGCCGCATGGATGCTGGGGGGTTGAAGGGGCGCAAGGCGATGATGACGATCACCACGGGGTGCTATCCCGAGATGGTCGGACCGGACGGTCTCCTCGGCGACCTTGATGTGAATCTCTGGCACCTGAACAGCGGAACGCTCGCATATGCTGGATTCAAGGTGCTTGCGCCATTCACGGCGTGGTCGATCCACTACACGGACCACGAACGACGCACGCGGTATCTCGAGGAATATGCCGTGCGCCTTGAGCAACTCGAGACGGCTGAGCCGATGTTCTTCCACCCACTCGCCGATTTCGGCAGCGACTGGCGGCTCAAGCCTGATGTCGCGCCACGTACCGTAGGCCAACACAAGAAAGATTCCCTTTGTGAATGAAGCACGTCTGACATGCCAGCCCTGGGACGGATCGGATCTGACCCAGATTCTTACACTCGACGAAGCGGGGCCAGGTCATTACCGCAACCGCCATGGCGACCCGAATCCCAACGGACGCGCCTACGGAGGCCAGGTGATGGGGCAAGCCCTGATGGCGGCCTCGCGCACCGTGGACCCACAGCGTGATGCGACAACGCTGCAGCTTTTGTTTCTGCAGGGAACGCAGCCTGATGAGGCGGTGGATTTCGAGGTCACGACGCTGCAGGATGGCAAGCGGTTTTCATCACGTCACATCCGGGGCCGGCAAGCCGGCGGGCGCATTGTGATTGATGCCCATGCAACGTTTTCAATTCCTGTGGCCGCGCCCGAGCACACCACGGCGTCCACCGCCGTGCCGTGTGTGCCGCAGAACCTGCCCGACCTTAGCGGGATTCCGCAGGCGTGGGCGGAGGGGATACGACGCCTAGGCGGCTATACCTTGATGAAGTCCGGCATCGATTTCCGCATTCCCGATGCGATGGCCCAACTCGCGCCGCAAACCGCGCAATCGCGGATCTCGTTTTGGCTCAAGACGCGCAATCGTTTGTCCGATGATCGCGCGCTCCATGCCGCGGCCTTCGCGTATCTGTCGGACTGGTGGGTTAACTTCAGCAGTCTGAGTGCGCATGTGCGCGACCTCGAACCCGATCGTAGGCTCTATATTGCAAGCCTGAACCACAGCGTCTGGCTTCACCGCGCGTTTCGTGCCGACGAGTGGATGTACTGTGACTGCCATAGCCCGCGTAGCGCGGGTGGCCGCGGCCTCTCGCAGGCCAGCATTTACGACCAGTCAGGACAACTGGTCGCGTCGGTCACGCAGGAATGCCTCATGGCCTACGCCTGACGAAAACGCGGGAAGAAAATGTCCGCGGCGTGCCCGCGCTGACATCAGGACTTTTCGGCCAGAAAGCCCCGAAGGAATAGACGTGATGTCAGGTCGCAAAGCCCCTGCGGGGTGATTTTGTTGGAGGGCTTGTACCAGGTGTCAGTCCAGTTCAGCATCCCGATAAGCAGCAGGGTATAGGGCTTGTAGAAGATTTCGTCGATATTGGGGTTCAGCTCGCGCAGCAGGGCCGCCACCATGTTGGTCACGCGTACTTCACGCTCGATCAGGCGGACCTGTAGCTCACGCGGCAGGAATTTCGCATCATTCATTGCGATGATGTGGCGTTGCCTCGATTGTGTGGATTTTTGGGTGTAGATCTGCACGAAATCGGCAAAACGGACCTGCGGGTCCAAGTTTTTGCGGGTCATCACCTGATCGACCGCGTTCAAGACGCGGTCGAGATGCTCGTCCAGCATCGAGAAGAGCAGATCTTCCTTGGTCGGGAAGTAGTGATAGAGCATGGACTTCGTTGCGCCGCAGGCCTGTCCGATCTGCTCCATCTTGGCATTGGGAAACCCCGCCTTCGCAAAAAGCACGGCGGCGGCGTCGAGAATCGCCTGTCTTTTGACTTCGTAGTTGTCTGAACGCACACGCGACATGGAATTCTTTCTCCGGCTTCTGGGTTACACGCTGGCGGCGCAAACTGCTGCCAGCACAAGCGGTAATGGTACACGTTGTACTTTCAGTGACCGCGGTGACTAAGGGTATTCCCCTTCTTTTATAGTCCGACGCGGCGGGTTATTATAACATTATGTTTATGGTTTATTGATGTACTACTTACAGTGAAGGCAGGCATGGCAGACTTTGATTTCAGCGAGCCCGACATCCTCGGCGAAGACCTCCGCATGATCCGCGGGCAATTGCGTCGCTTTGTGAACGATGTGATTGTTCCCAATGGTGAGGCCTGGGAGAAGGCCGGAGAATTCCCTCGTGAAGTCTTTCGTGAGCTTGGCCGTCTCGGGTTCCTCGGCATGCGCCATTCCGTGGAGTACGGCGGTGCGGGACTCGGTCAGCTGTCTTCGGTGGTGTTGGGCGAGGAGCTCGCGCGCTCGACTTTCGGCGGCGTGGCGGCTGGGCTCACGGTGCACAGCGACATGTCCATCGCCCACATTGCGCACAGGGGCACCGACGCACAAAAGCGGCGCTACCTGCCCCTCGCCTGCACGGGCGAGAAGGTCGGCGCCATTTGCGTGACCGAAACGCAAGCCGGTTCGGATGTCGCGGGCCTGAAGACTCGCGCCCTGCGTGACGGCGATGGGTGGTTAATCAACGGCTCCAAGACCTTCATCACCAATGGTGTGAATGCAGACATTTACATCGTGGCCGCGCGCACTGATCCGCAAGCCAAGGGCAGTCGGGGCATCTCGCTGTTCATCGTCGAGAAAGGCAATCCTGGCCTGAAGATCGCCCGCAAGTTTGACAAGCACGGCTGGCGCTCATCCGACACAGCCGAGCTGTTCTTTGACGATCTGCATCTGCCGGCCGACGGGCTGCTGGGCGAAGAGGGCAAGGGCTTCTACTACATCATGAGCACCTTCCAGAACGAGCGGCTGGTGGCGGCTGCCCTCAGCACGGGAGCCTGCGCCAAGGCCATCGAGCTGACCGCCGACTATATGCGGCAGCGTCAGGCCTTCGGCAAGACGCTGTGGGACCAGCCGGTTGTGCGTAACAAGCTGTCGTGGTTGGCCTCCAAGACGGCGGCCGCGCGCGCGTTCACCTATTCGTGCGCGCAAATGGCGGAAGAGGGCAAGGACGTGGTGCGCGAAGTCTCCATGCTCAAGGCTTTTGCCTGCGAGACGCTGCAGGAGGTCGTTCATGGCTGTCTGCAATTGCATGGCGGGACCGGCTTCATTACCGGCACGCCGATTGAAAGAATGGCCCGCGATGCGCGGATCCTGACCATCGGAGGCGGCGCCACCGAGGTCATGCTTGAGGAAGTCGCCAAACGGCTTTAATTGCCACACACGTCCGCGTCGAATGAGCGGGTTTCATCAATGGCTTGGGAAAGAGCCGTACTGAAAGAGGAAGACGACATGAAGAAATATCCCCTGCTGGGCGACAGCCTGCTGATCAATGTATCCGAGGGAATTGCCACGGTCACACTCAACCGGCCTCACGCGCACAACGCGCTGTCGCGCGAGTTGCGCACCAACATGGCCATCGCGATCGAATCGGTGCAGGCCGATGATGACGTGGGCGTCATCATCATCACAGGCGCGGGCGACAAGGCGTTCTCGGCCGGCGCCGACCTCAAGGAGTTCGAGACCGCGCCGCTCACGCCCGAGGAAATGGGTGTCGAGTCGCGTTTCATGCGTGCATTCGCGGCGCTACAAAAACCGACGATCGCGGCTGTCAACGGCTATACCGTTACGGGTGGCTTCGAGATCGTGGCCAACTGCGACATTTTGGTGGCGTCCACCAATGCCCGATTTGCCGACACGCACGTGCGGGTCGGCGTGCTACCGGGCTGGGGCCTCTCCCAGTATCTGGTGCGGATGATCGGGCCGGTGCGCACGCGCTATCTCAGCTTCACCGGCAACTACCTCGATGCGCAGACCGCGAAGGACTGGGGGCTTGTGCTGGAGGTGGTCGAGCCGGATCAGTTGTTGCCCTACTGCCGCAAGATGGCGCAGGACATCCTGAGTGTGGACCGCGACACGCTGCGCGACTACCGCAATATCATTCGCGAAGGTCTCGACACCACGGTGGAGCAGGGCCTGAAGCTGGAGAGCAGTCTGGGCAAGGCCGGGCTGGCGCGTTTCGATGCGACCAACTTCGGCAAACAGCGCAAGACTGTCATGGGTCGCGGGCGCGGCCAGGTCGGCGCGTCCGATTGAGCGCAGGCCGAGCCGCAAATCCCGCAGCACAAAAGGAGACCTCAATGCCCACATCCGGCTCATCTCACCCAATGGTGTTCACGCCCTATGCCACGCCCGAGCCGGGGCCGGCCTATCTGGAACCAACATCCTTTCTGGATTTCGACCGGACGCGCGTGCGGGACTTTGCTGAACAGGCGGCAGGCAAGGCGAAAACACCGGTTGAAAAGGCGATTAGCCTGTATTACGCTGTGCGTGACGGTCTGCGTTACGACCCGTTCGCAGCCCGGCTGGTCAAGTCCAACTTCACGGTCAGTACGATCGTCGCCGCGGGGCAGGGCTTTTGTGTTCACAAGGCGGCCGTGCTGGCCGCGGTGGCGCGCTTTCACGGCATTCCGAGCGCCATCGGCCTGAGCGACGTGGTCAATCATTTTTCAACGCCCAAGCTGCGCAAGGCCATGGGTGGGCGCGAGGTCTTCCTGCACCATGGCTATGCTGCGCTGTACTTGGAAGGGCGCTGGCTCAAGCTTGCGCCCGCCTTCAACCGCGAGTTGTGCGCGCACATGGGTGTTCCGCCCACCGAGTTTGACGGCTCGGACCACGCGCTACTCCAGCAATTCAACAAGGAAGGCACGCGTCACATGAGCTACCTGAAGGATCACGGGTACTGGTCAGACTTGCCGTTCGGCCGCATCTGTGACGACTTCCGCGGCTACTACCCGCCGACGATCTTCTCGGACCCGGAATGATTGACTAAAGTCCGGGCACCGCGGAGTTTTTTCGCGGAAGCAAGGGTAATTACTAGTCAACTTAAAAATCAATTGTGGCAATATCCCATCCATATAAACCGACGCGTCGGACTATTTGCAGGATGCAGATGAAAAAAATACCTTTTGTTGAGGCATTGAACACATGACGATGAAACTTCCCACCCTTGAGGCGCCACGCACGGATGACTCCGGCGCGCGGATTGCGCTTCTGGCCGTCCAGAACCTGCAGGTGGTTTATGGTGGCGCCATCGAGGCCGTCCGCGATGTGTCGCTGGAAGTCCATGCCGGCACCATCGTGGCGCTGCTCGGATCGAACGGCGCCGGCAAATCGACCGTGCTCAAGGCCATCTCCGCCGTGCTGGACGCCGAAGACGGCGAGGTTGAAAAAGGCGCCATTCTGTTTGATCGCCACGCAATCGAATCCTGGAAGTCCGATCACATCGTGGCCCAGGGCCTGGTGCAGGTGCCCGAAGGTCGCCGGTTGTTTGCGTCGCTCACGGTCGAGGAAAACCTCACCGTCGGTGCCCATTTAAAGTCAGGCATCGAGCTCAATGAGACCCGGCGGGCCATGTACGAACTCTTTCCGCGATTGGCGGACCGGCGCACCCAGATAGCCGGCTATCTGTCTGGTGGCGAGCAGCAGATGGTGGCCATCGCCCGCGCCTTGATGAGTCGGCCTCGCCTGCTCGCGCTGGACGAGCCGTCGCTGGGCCTGGCCCCGCTCATCGTGGCGGAGATCTTCGAGGCCATCGCCAAGCTGCGACGGGATTCCGGCATGACGATTCTGTTGGTCGAACAGAACGCAACCCGCGCATTGGCGGTTGCGGACTACGCCTACATCATGGAAAACGGCCGCGTCGTGCTTGATGGCACGCCCCAGGCACTGTCCAAGAACGCCGACGTCCGCGAGTTCTATCTCGGGCTCGGAGCCAGTAACAAGGAAGGAACTAGCATGCGGGATGTGAAGCATTACAAGCGTCGCAAGAGGTGGCTGTCATGACACCGATGCTCGATGTGAGAAATGCGTCAAAGACCTTCGGTGGACTGCGCGCCGTGGCGGGCGTGAGTCTCAAAGTGATGCCCGGCGAGATCGTCAGCGTGATTGGTCCCAACGGCGCTGGCAAGACCACGCTGTTCAACCTGATCAGTGGCGTGCTGCCGCTGAGCGAAGGCCAGATCTTTCTGGAGGGCGCCGACACGGCCAGGCTGAAATCATCTGATTTCGCCTCGGCAGGCATTGGCCGGACTTTCCAGAACCTGGCCTTGTTCCGGCATGGCACGGTGGTGGAGAACCTGCTGGTGGGGCGGCATGTGCACTTCCGCAGCACGATCCTGGAGTCCCTCTTGTTCTGGGGCCGACCTCGCGCGGAAGAGATCGCCGCGCGTCAGAAGGTTGAACAGATCATCGAATTCCTGGAAATCGAAGACCTGCGCGACAAGGTGGTGGCGACCCTCTCCTATGGCCAGCAAAAGCGCGTGGAACTCGGCCGTGCGTTGGCCAGTGAGCCGAAGCTGCTTTTGCTCGACGAGATCGTGGCGGGCATGAATCGCGAGGAAAAGGAAGACCTCGCGCGTTTCACCCTGGACATACGTGACGAATTCGGTATTTCGGTGCTGATGATTGAACATGACATGCAGGTGGTGATGGATCTCTCTGACCGTATTTATGTCTTGAATTTCGGATGCCTGATCGCGCAGGGCACGCCACCGGAAGTCGCGGCCAACCCCGAAGTGCACAAGGCCTATCTGGGCGACGAGGAGGCAAAAAATGCTTGATTCCAAAAGAATGGAAGCTGGCGACTACACGCTTCCCCAGTTGTTGCGCGAACGCGCCCAACTGCATGGCGATCAGGTCGCGCTGCGCGAGAAGAAACACGGCATCTGGCAGGGTACGACTTGGCGCGAATATGAGCGAAGCACCAGGCTGGTGGCGCTTGGTCTGCTCAGCCTGGGCCTGAAGGCAGGCGACCGCATCATCGTCGCGGCGGAGAACGTGCCGGAGTGGTTTTTCTCGGATCTAGGCGCGCAGATGATCGGCGTCCAGGTGGTGGGCATCTACCCGACCAACCCTTGGGTCGAGCTGCAATACATCGCGCGCCACTGCGGCGCCAAGGTGGCGATCTGCGGCGACCAGGAGCAAACCGACAAGGTGATCGACGCCATGAGCAAGGGCGACGGTCTGCCCTCTCTGGAGAATGTTTTTTGCATCGATATGAAGGGCCTGCGGCGCTATGAACCCGGCATGCCGGCCAGCTTTGCGTCGCTGATGGAAATGGGCAGTGCGATGCTGGCGCAAGACAGCTCGGCCGCCCAGCGCCTGGACGCCATCATCGACCAGGGCAAACCCGATGACACGAATGTGCTCATTTATACCTCGGGCACCACAGGCGCGCCCAAGGGCGCCATGCTCACGCACCGCAATTTCATCTACTCGACGCGAGCCTATGCCGAGACGACGGGCATGATCGGCAAACCCTTCGAAGTGGTTTGCTATCTGCCCTTGTGCCACGCGGCCGAGCGCTGCTATGCCTTCGTGCAGCATCTGGTGCTTGGCGGCACGGTCGCCTTCGCCGAATCGATTGACACGGTGGCGCTCAATATCCGCGAAATCGCACCCACCTTCTTCCTCGGTGTGCCGCGGATCTGGGAGAAGCTTCAGCAGGGTTTCAATTTCCGCATGAAGGATAGCGGCTTGCTTCAACGTCAAATTTATGCCTGGGGCATGCGCCGGGGGCGTGTCTTGTCGGATCGCCGGCAGGAGCGCAACGGCAAACGATCCTTCATTGAATCGCTTGAATTCGGTCTGCTGTACGTGCTGCTGTTTCGAAACATGCAGCGCTACATGGGCTTGAACCGCTCGCACACCCGCTTGTGCGGCGGCGCCTCGGTGTCGCCAGAAACGCTGCGATTTTTCGACATTATTGGCTTGTCGGCGGGGCAGGGCTACGGACTGACGGAGAGCGCGGGTCTTGCCTTCGCCCAGAAGAACGACAGACCCAACGTCGTGGGCAGCTGCGGCCCGGCCTTGCCCGGAACGGAATGGCGCATGGCCGAAGACGGTGAAATCCAGCTTCGATCACCCGGCATCTTCAAGGGCTACCTGATGGACGAGGCCGGCAGCCGCGATGTATTGCTGCCCGATGGATGGCTGGCCACGGGCGACATCGTCGAGCGTCGCGACGGCGATGAGATTGCCGTGGTGGACCGCAAGAAGGCCATCATCATCACCAGCGGCGGCAAGAACATTGCCCCCTCGGAGATCGAGAACGCGTTGAAGGACAGCCCGTTTGTGCGTGAAGCCATCGTCGTCGGTGAAGGTAAAAAATTCCTCGGTGGACTGATCCAGATCGACTTCGACACGGTGGGCCGCTGGGCTGGAGAACGTGACCTGCCGTACACGACCTACCGGTCGCTGACGCAGTTGCCCGATGTGCAGGAACTCATGCAGCAGATCGTTGACGACGTCAACGGCCGCTTTGCGCGCGTCGAGAACATTCGCCGGTTCGTGATCCTGGAGAAAGAGCTGGACCACGATGACGGAGAGCTCACCGCAACCCAGAAAGTCAGGCGCGGCCTGATCAACAAGAAGTTCGCCCGCGAACTGAAGATCATTTACGGGGAAGAATAGTGCGTTACCTCATTGAACTCATCGTGTCGGGCCTTGCCGTGGGCGCGATCTACGGGCTCATCGGCATGGCCTATGCCGTGATCTACAAATCAACGGGACTGGTCAACTTCGCCCAGGGCGAGGTGGGAATGATGGTCGCCTACGCCTCTTGGAGCATCAGCACCACTCTGGGCACCGGCACCTGGGGGGTGATTGTGGCCGCGTTGATCGTCGGGGTCCTGACGGGCTTGCTGATCGAGCGCCTGGTGATGCGTCCCATGCTCGGCGAGCCGGTATTTTCCGGCGTGATGGTGACGATTGGCCTGGCGGTGGTCCTGCGTTCCATCATCCAGCTCATCTGGGGCGCGGAGCCACATCGTGTGGAAGGAGGCGGCGCGGTGGTCCACGTCGGTGAGATCGGCCTGCGACTGAGTCAACTGGGTGTCATTGCGACGCTTTTGCTGGCGATGCTGGGAGCCTGGTTGTTCTTCAAGCACGGCCGCTTCGGCATTGCGATGCGCGCGGTGGCGGCTGACGAGAAGACCGCACGCCTGATGGGCGTGTCCACCGCCCGGGTGCAGTCCGTCGCCTGGGTGGCCTCGTCGGTTCTGGCGGGCCTGGCCGGGCTGTTCTTTGCCGTCATCTACGACCTGTCACCGGCACTTTCGGCCATCGGGTTGAAGGCATTTCCGGCCACGGTGCTGGGCGGGCTCGACGCGGTCATCGGTTCGGGCTTCAGCGGCCTGATCATCGGTGTGATCGAAAACCTGACGGGCGGATATTTTGGTTCCACCTTGAAAGAGGTGATCGGCTTCCTTCTGATCCTGGTGGTCTTGATGGTACGGCCGTTCGGCATGTTCGGCGAACGTGAGATTGAGAGGGTCTGATGCGCAGCGGTCACTTCAAACAGAAATTCGAGGACCTGGTTGTCCTCACGGACTCGGTGCCTGTCAAGGCCTGGTCGGCGGCACTTTTCGTGGCCTTGTGTCTGCTACCCGCTGTCGCCGGCCCATTCCTGCTGGCGCACATGACCACCATCCTGATCATCATGATCGGTGCGCTGGGGCTCAATGTGCTGACCGGGATGACCGGGCTGATCTCGCTGGGGCACGTGGCATTCCTGATGATCGGCGCCTATTCCTATGCCATCGGAGCCAACCGTTTTGGCCTTGCGCCCCTCCTGGCCCTGGGTTTGGCGGGTGTGGTACCCGCGCTGGCCGGATTGCTCGTGGGCGTGCCTTCGCTGCGTCTTAAGGGCCTGTATCTGGCCATCACGACACTGGCGTTTGTCTTCATCACCAATGCGGTGATTCTGGCTGGGGGGGATTTTACGGGGGGCTCGAAAGGTCTACCGATTTCAAGGCCGGTGATTTTCGGTTGGGATCTGAACCCCGACAGCTCTCTTTACTGGTTTTGCCTGCTGGTTGGCGTGTTCGTCCTGGGCGCCTGCCTTAACCTGCGCCGCACCTATGCGGGCCGCGCCATGATGGCCATACGCGACAACGACATTGCCGCGCGTTCGATGGGTATCAACCTGATGCGCTACAAGCTGACCGCCTTCATGATCAGCGCCTTCATCACTGGCCTTGCCGGGGCCTTGCTGGCGTTCTATATCGGGATCGTCTCGGTCGAAGGTTTTCCCTTCCTGCTGAGTATCGAGGCCCTGGCGATCCTGATCGTGGGCGGCATGGGTTCGATCCTGGGCGTGGTGTTCGGCACTGTCTTCATCGTCTCCCTGCCCGAGCTGGTGTCGGTCGGGTTCGAGCTGGTCGGCGGAAGCTGGGTTGATGCCATGGCAACCCGCATGCACGAGGTCAAGAGCATGTTGTATGGCGTTGCCATCATCGCCTTCCTCCGATTCGATCCGCGAGGTCTGCTGGGCATCTGGAAGGACATCCGGCAACTGTGGGTCAACTGGCCGTTACGTTATTGATCGCGCGCCAGACGCGAAGAGGAGGTGGGGTATCCGGGAAAAACGCGTTTCACTACTGATAACGCATTCAACTTTAACAGGAGACAGTTTATGAGTACAAAAGTCAAACGGAGCGTGCTGGCGCTTGTCGCTGCAATCGCGACGGGTGTCACGGGTGCAGCCCAAGAGCAGCAAGGCCTTACCGACAAGGAAATCAAGATCGGCTACATCATGCCGCTGTCCGGACCGCCCGCCAGCCTGGGGCTGGCGATCCTGGTTGGAACAAGGATTGCCGCCGCGGAAATCAATGCCCAGGGTGGCATCAACGGCCGCCAGATCAAGGTGATCGCCGAAGACGACGGCTATGTACCGATGCGCACCGTGCAGGGTGTGCGCAAGCTCATCCACACTGACAAGGTGTTCGCCATGGCCACGCTTTCGGGCTCCAGCCAGGGTCAGGCGGCATTGCCGCTAATCAAGGAAAGCGGTATCCCGGTGGTCTCGGCCGACGTCTTTCATGACGATCTGTTCAAACCGATGATCAAGAACGTATTTACGATCGGCACGCAATATTCGGAGGTGGCGGCGACCGTGACGCGCGAGATGGCCAAGAAATTCCCGAACAAGAAGTGGGCGATCGTCAGCCAGGACGACGAATATGGCGAGCTGACCCGTGCCGGTTTTGAGGCCGTGCAGCGAGAGTTGAAGCTCAACGTCGTGATGAACGAAATCTACAAGAAAGGTCAGACCGACTTCTCCGCGGAAATGCTCAAGGCCAAGGCCCAGGGTGCCGAAGTCTTGTACGCCGGCGGACTGGTGAGGGAAAACTCGGCCATGGCCAAGGAGTTGGAGCGAATCAACCACAAGATCCCGATGGGCGTGGCGCACGTGAGTCGCGTGCCCGCCATGCTGCAGCTCATGGGCTCCGCCGGCGAAAACGTCTATTCGGCCGACTACATCGCTGGTGAAGACAGCGCAAGGGGCAAGGCGTTCATGGTGCGGGCCGCCAAGCTGGTTTCTGAAGACGACATGAAGCGCATCAACCGCTACACCTTTGTCGGATACACCGGTGCCATTACGCTGTTCGAAGCGATCAAACGCTGCGGCAAGGCGCCGACCTGGGCCTGTACGATCACCCAGCTCGAAGCCACGAAGAACCTTGACGCAGTCGTTGTGCCCTCCATCAGCTTCAGCGCGACCAACCATCTTTCACTGCAAAAACTGCAGTTGCTCAAGGCGAGCCCACAAACGCTCAGCTTCAGCCCGATCGACTAAGAGCACCGACGCCGCGGCGCATTCCGTGAATCCGAATCCCGCAGCATGGGTCATTTCAAAACACAGCAGACAAAAGCAATGACGACAACATCGAAAACCGAAGAACTGCGCAAGCGCCAGGACATCGCCCTGGCCGGCGGCCTTGGCAGCGCGCGCGAACGGCATCTGGCGGCCGGAAAGCAGCTCGTGCGTGATCGGCTGGCGTCCCTGTTCGACGATGGCTTCGATTTCGAGGATGGCTTGCTGGCAGGCACCGAGCGCGGCCTGCCCGCCGACGCCGTCGTCACTTGCGTCGGCAAGATTCACGGACGCGATGTGGCCGTGGTCGCCAATGACATGACGGTCAAGGGCGGAAGCTGGGGCCTGGCCACCTTGCTCAAGATCACCCGCATGCAGAAAGTCGCGCTGGAAGCGGGCATTCCCATCGTCTATCTGATCGACTCGGCCGGTGCCCGCGTGGATGATCAGCGCGACTGCTTTCTGGGACGCAGGTCCTGGCCGAATATCTTCTACAACCTGTCCAACAGCTCGGGCGTGATTCCTCAGGTGGCCGCGATGTTCGGCCCCTCGCCGGCAGGCGCTGCCTATATTCCCGCGCTGTGCGACGTGGTCATCATGGTGGACAAACAGTCCAGCATGATGATGGGCTCGTCGCGCATGGCCAAAATGACGATTGGCGAAGATACCACCGACGAACAGCTTGGGGGCGCACGCATGCATTGCACGGTCAGCGGCGTCGGTGACGTGCTGGTGGCCAACGAGACCGAGGCGATCGCGAAGGTGCGCCACTATGTGGCCTGCATGCCGCAGAACTGGCGTGAGCGCGTGCCAGAGCAACCCGCCCGGCCGCCACGCGTCGGAGCCAAGCCGATCAACGAAGTGGTTCCGCTGGAGCAAAATGTCCCGTTCGATATCCATGACCTGATTCACGGCGTGGTGGACGAAGGCAGTTACTTCGGCGTGAAGGATCTCTTCGCCAAGGAAATGGCCACCGGTTTCGCGCGCCTGGGCGGCATGACCGTGGGCATCATCGCCAACAATTCGCGCCACAAGGGCGGTGTGCTGTTTGTTGACAGCGCCGACAAGGCAGCCCGCTTTACCTGGATGTGCGATGCCTTCAACATCCCGTTGCTGTTCCTCATGGACATCAGTGGTTACATGATCGGCAGCTCGGCGGAGCGCGCCGGCATCATCCGCCATGGCGCGAAGTTCGTTCAGGCGGTCTCGGCCAGCCGCGTCTCGCGCATCACGGTGCTGGTGCGCAAGGCCTACAGCGGTGGTTACCTTGCCATGTCGGGCAGCGGCACCCATCCGGATGCAGTCTTGGCCTTGCCCACCGCCATGCCGGCGCTGGTCGGCCCCGAGGCGGCCATCAATGCCGTGCATTACAACGAGATTCAGTCGCTGCCCGAGGCCGAGCGCGCGACGTTCATCAAGGAAAAGCGCGAGGAATATTCGCGTGACATCGATGTCTTCCGCAAGGCTGCCGACGAATTCCACGTCGAGGCCGTGGTCGATGCATCCGATTTGCGGAACGAGCTGATCAAGCGCTTCCGTGTTTACACCCGGCGCAAGTACGCCGTGATCGAACGGCGCGCGGCCGTGCATCCGGTCTGACACGCCAACCCATTACAGAGTACAGAAAGAGAAATTTTCATGAAGGAATTCGAAATGGCCGATCCGGCCTGCATCACCGAGGAATTGCGCCTTCTGCGCGAACAGCTCCGCCGCTTCGTGGCTGAAGAGGTAATGCCCCACGGTGACGCCTGGGAGCGTGAAGGCCGCATTCCGCGCTCGATCTATAAGCTCATGGGCGACATGGGACTGCTCGGCATGCGCCATCCGGTGGCGTACGGTGGCACGGACATGGGGCCCGTGGCGTCGGTACTGTTTGCCGAGGAGCTGGCGCGCAGCTCCTACGGGGGCTTGCCGGCGTCCGTGCTGGTCCACACCGACATGTCTTCCACGCATATCAGCCGTCGAGGCACGGATGAGCAAAAGCGCAAGTACCTGCCGGGCATCATCAGTGGCGATACCATCGTCGCCATTGCCGTGACAGAGCCCGGCGCGGGCTCCGACGTGGCCGGCATGCGCACGAAAGCGGTGCGCGAGGGCGGCGAGTACGTCATCAACGGCTCCAAGATCTACATCACCAACGGCGTGCACGGTGACCTCATCATCGTGGCCGCGCGCACCGATCCGACGGCCAAGGGTAGCCGGGGCATCTCGCTGTTCCTGGTCGAGAAGGGCACGCCCGGCCTGATCATTGCGCGCGAGATGGACAAGCACGGCGACCTGTCTTCCGACACCGCCGAGCTGTTCTTCGACGACATGCGAATTCCGGCCGCCAACCTGCTTGGTGATGAGCACAAGGGCTTCTACGCCATCATGGACAACTTCCAGAACGAGCGTCTCGTGCTGGCTGGCAGCAGCATTGGCGCCAGTGCCAAGGCCATCGAGTTGACGCTTGACCATGTACGCAATCGACAGGCTTTTGGCGCAACCCTCTGGGACCTGCAGGCCACGCGCCAGCGCCTGGGCATGCTGGCCACGAAGGTCTCCGCGGCGCGCGCGCTGACCTACAGCTGCGCGGAGCTCGAGACCCGTGGCATCGACTGCGTGCGCGAGATCTCGATGGCCAAGGTGCTGGCCTGCGAGGTGCACGTGGAAGTGGTTAATGCCTGTCTGCAACTGCATGGCGGCAGCGGCTTCATTCGCGGCACGCCCATTGAGCGCATGACGCGTGACGCGCGCATCCAGACCATCGGTGGCGGCGCCACCGAGGTGATGCTCGAGGAAGTCGCCAAGCGGATGTGATGGAGAGCACCATGAGCAAGAAGAGAGTTCAATACAACATTCAGGACGGTGTGGCGCATGTGCGCATGACGCGTCCGGACAAATCCAATGCGCTGGACGGCGCGATGTTTGACGCCCTGATTGATGCTGGCCGGCAACTGTCCGGAACCAAGGGTGTGCGGGCCGTGGTCTTGTCCGGTGAGGGGCGCGGTTTTTGTGCCGGCATCGACATGGGCGTGCTGGCCGACATGGCGCAGGGCTCGATTGCCGGGGTGCGCGACCTGGTGCCACGTACACATGGCATTAGCAATCGCTTTCAGTACGCGGCCTGGGTCTGGCGCGAGCTGCCGGTGCCAGTTATTGCCGCGATTCACGGTTTTGCGCTGGGCGGCGGCTTTGAGGTCGCGCTGGGCGCGGACATGCGTTACATGACGCCAGAGGCAAAACTTTCCGTCATGGAGGTCCGTTGGGGCCTGGTGCCTGACATGGGAGCAACCCAGTTGATGCGCCACCTGGCACGCGAAGACGTGGTGCGAGAGCTCAGCTATACCGGCCGTATCTTTAACGGCGCCGAGGCGCTGAGCCACGGGTTGGCCACGCGCCTGTCAGACGACCCGATTCAGATGGCCGTGGAGATGGCGCGCGAGATTGCCGACAAGAGCCCGGACGCGGTTCGGGCGCTCAAACGCCTGTTCAACGAGGCCGTGGTGTCGCTCCCGGAGGCAGGTCTGATTGCCGAGACCGTTGAGCAGCAGGCCCTTGTGGGCAGTCGCAATCAGATGGAGACGGTCATCGCTGACCGCGAGAAGCGCAAGGCCGTCTTCATCGACTGAAATATTTCCCCAAATCCCGAAGCAACACCCATGACCAAAGCAAAACCGTCACATACACACACGCAGCTCGACGGCGCCATCGACGAACTCGACCGGCGCCGTGCGCTGGCGCTTGCCCAGGGTGGGCCGGTGCGCGTGGCAACCCAGCATGCCAAGGGACGCCTCACAGCCCGCGAAAGGGTTGCTCTGTTGGTCGAACCCGGCAGCTTCGTCGAATACGGCCAGTTGGCCCATTCAGACCGGCCCGAGGTGGGGGAGGCGGCGGCGGCCGATGCGTTGATCACCGGCGTGGGTCTTGTCGATGGGCGCAAGGTCGCCGTCGTGGCCGTGGACTCCACCGTGATGGCCGGTACCACGGGTTGGGTGGGTGCTCGAAAACAGGCGCAACTCGTGACGCTGGCGGTGCGCAAGGGCTATCCGCTGGTCTGCCTGGGGGACTCCAATGGCGGGCGCATACCCGACATGCTGGGGTCGGGTTTTGCAGGTGCCATCGGCGACCATGAAGGCGAGGATTTTCTGGGCTTTCGCCTGGAAGAAGACCGGGTGCCTCGCGTTACCGCGATTCTGGGGAACGCCTATGGCGACCCGGCTCTGTGGTCGGCCGTGTCAGACTTCGTGGTGATGGTGAAGGACGGCACCGTGGGACTGTCCGGTCCTTCGCTGGTGGCGGCATCGGTGGGCGAGAACCTCACGCATGAGGAGCTTGCAGGGCCTGACGTGGTACTCAAGGTCTCGGGTCTCGTGAGCCAGGTGGCCGAGACCGAGGCAGCCTGCATCGACGCGCTGCGGCGTTTTCTGGGTTACCTGCCGTCCAACACGGCGCAAAAGCCGCCGGTGGCACCCCCGCGGCTACCCCGCACCTCGCCGGCCCTGCTGCGCGACATCGTGCCCGAGCAGACCAATCGCGCCTATGACGTGCGCAAGGTCATCGACGCCATTGTGGATGAGGCCAGCTTTTTCGAGCTTCATGGTAGCTATGGCCGCAGTCTCGTCATCGGTCTGGCGCGCATCGAGGGCAAGCCGGTGGGTGTTCTGGCCAACCAGTCCATGTACCAGGCTGGCGTGTTTGATGCAGCGTCGCTGGTCAAGGCGCGCAAACTCGTCGATCTTTGCGACGATTTCGGTTTGCCGCTGGTCTTCCTGCAGGACTTGCCCGGCGTGCTGATTGGCTCGGCCGCTGAGCGAAGCGGTGTGGCCGTGCGCTTGATGGAGTTTTACAAGCGGCTGTCCAAGGTGACGGTTCCCAAGATCAGCATCGTGTTGCGCAAGGCCTATGGCTTTGGTTGGGTCGTCATGGGCGGCGCGCCCATGGGCATGGACTACATCTGTGCCTGGCCCATCGCGCAGATCGGCTTCATGGCCGCAAGCAACGCGGTCCAAGTGGTGCACCGAAAGCGCCTGGCGGAAGTGCGCGAGAAGGAGGGGGAGCAGGCCGTCGTGGAACTGGCGGCCGTGCTCGAAGCTGAGCTGACCCGCGGCAACGCGCCGTGGAAGGCTGCCGGCATGGGTTACATCCACAACATCATCAAGCCCGAGGAAACCCGTCAGGCGATTCTGGACGGCCTGTTCCTCGCCGAGGGATACCGGGCGCGCAAGGTTGGCCAGCACTGAGGCTTTCGATCAACCCTGAAACTTCATCAATAGCCATGACTGCAACATCTTCCATTCCGGACGACTTCGACGACGAACGCATCCTGGCGGTGCGGCGAAAGACTGCTGACTATGTGCGCAACGAAGCCCTGCTCAAGGGCGATCAGTGGGAACTCGAAGGCACGATCCCGCATGAAGACTTCCGCCGTTTAGGCGATCTCGGTCTGCTGGGCCTGAGTCATCCGGTGGAGTACGGCGGCGCGGACATGGGGCCCGTGGCGTCGGTGGTCTTTGCCGAGGAGCTGGGTCGCAGCACCTATGGCGGCCTGCCAGAAGCAGTGCTGATCCACACCGAGATGTCGTCCACCCACATCCTGCATCGCGGCACGCCCGAGCAAAAGCGACGTTACCTGTCAGCGATGAACCGCGGCGACATGATCTGCGCCGTGGCAATCACCGAGCCGCAGGCCGGCTCCGATGTGGCGGCACTGGCCACGACGGCCCGCCGCCAGGGGGAGGGCTGGCTACTCAACGGCACCAAGACCTATGTGACCAACGCGTTGTACGGCGATGTCTTCATCGTCGCGGCGCGCACTGACCCGCATGCCAAGAGCAGCCGGGCGATCTCGCTGTTTGCCGTGGAGCGCAACACGCCTGGCCTGCGCATTCGCCCCATGCCGAAAAAGCACGGAATGCTGTCGTCTGATATAGCAGACTTGGTTTTTGAGGACGCCTTGTTGCCGGGCAATGCGTTGGTGGGCGAGGAAAACAAGGGCTTTTACGGCGTGATGGAGAACTTCCAGAACGAGCGCCTGATTCTTGGCGCCATGTCACTGGGCATGGGCCGGGCCGCGCTGGACCTGACGCTGGGCTGGCTGCGCAGCAGAAAGGCCTTTGGCGGCACCTTGTGGGACCTGCAGGCCAACCGCCACCGCATCGCATTCCTGTCGGCGCGCATGAAGGCCGTGGAGACGCTGGTGTACGACACGGCGCGCCGCGGTGCCCGCGGCGAGGAGTGCGTGCGCGAGGTGTCGATGATCAAGGCGCTGGCCGGCGAGACGCTGCAGGACGTGACGCGCGCTTGCCTGCAGTTGCATGGCGGCGTGGGCTACCACCATGGCACGGCGATCGAGCGGATTGGCCGCGATGCGGGCTTGATGACCATCGGCGGCGGCGCGACCGAGGTCATGCTCGACGAGATTGCCAAGCGCCTTTGAAACATCCAACCAGAATTGTCGTGAATTTTTTCTTATATTAAAACCGACACGTCGGACTATAATAGTGTCAAAGCAGATATCGAGGAGTCATCCGTTGTGCATAAAAAGCTGATCATTGCGAACCGCGGAGAAATCGCCTGCCGGGTCATCCGTGCGGCCAAGGCGCTTGGACTGCGCACTGTTGCGGTGTATTCCGAGGCCGACGCGGGCGCACCTCACGTCGAGGCAGCCGATGAGACTGTGGCCATAGGGCCGGCGGCCGCGGCGCAAAGCTACCTGCGACAGGACGTGCTGATCGATGCGGCTCGCCAGACTGGTGCCACCTTGCTGCATCCGGGCTACGGCTTTCTCGCCGAAAACAGCGGCTTCGCGCAGCGTTGCAGCGACGCCGGTCTGCGCTTCATCGGACCTTCGCCGCAGGTCATCCAGGCCATGGGCGACAAGGACCAGGCCAGGCGCATCGCCATTGAGGCCGGTGTACCGGTGTCGCCGGGCACGACCCGGCTCGATGGCGGCGACGACACCATCCGCGCCCAGGCCGCGGCGGTTGGCTATCCGCTGCTCGTCAAGGCGGCGGCCGGTGGTGGTGGCATCGGCATGCGCCGGGTCGACTCACCCGAAGCGCTTCTGGAGGCGGTCGCCACAACGCGTTCGCTGGCCGAGCGGGCCTTCGGTGATGGCGGTGTTTACCTGGAGCATTTCATCCGCTGTGCGCGCCATATCGAAGTGCAGGTGTTCGGCTTTGGCGACGGCCGCGCCGTGCACCTGATGGAGCGAGACTGCTCGGTGCAGCGCCGCCACCAGAAAGTGGTGGAGGAGGCCATGTCGCCAGCGCTCGACGACAAGACGCGGCGCGACATTGCCGAGGTTGCGGTCAAACTGGCCGAGGCCTGCCGTTATGAAGGTGCGGGCACCGTCGAGTTCCTGTACGACGAGGAAACCGGCCGTTATTTCTTTCTGGAGATGAACACGCGCATCCAGGTCGAGCACCCGGTGACGGAGATGGTGACCGGTGTGGACCTTGTCATGGCCCAGATCCGCCAGGCCATGGGAGAAGACCTGGCCCGCGAGATGCGCCAAGACAACATTTCCACGCGTGGCTGGGCCGTCGAGGCGCGTTTGTACGCTGAGCGGCCGGCCCGCAATTTCATTCCCTCGCCCGGGCCCTTGAACGTGCTGCGCTTGCCCGATGGCCCCGGCCTTCGGATCGACACGGGTTACCGGCAGGGTATGAAGGTCACGCCCCACTATGACCCGATGCTGATGAAGATCATCGCGCACGGTGACAACCGCGCCGATGCCATTGCGCGGCTGGACGCTGCGCTTGGCAGCCTGGTTGTGGAGGGCATCGAGACCAACCGCGACTTCCTGCGCAAGCTGCTGGTCCATCCGGACTTCGCAGCGGGCCGTGTCCACACCACCTGGCTGGGGGACAACCTGGCTGCCCTCATTCAATAAACAAACGCGGAGACACCCATGTCCGATCTGCCCAAATTTGTCACCATCCAGGAAGAGGGACCTCGAGAAGGTTTTCAGATCGAAAGCGGGCCGATTTCCACTGCCGACAAAGTGCGCTTGATCGAGGCGCTGGCCGAAACCGGACTCAAGAAGATCGACTGCGTGTCCTGGGTCAACCCGGCGCGTGTGCCGGGCATGGCGGACGCGGAAGAGGTCGCGCGCGCCATCCGTCGCAAGCCGGGGGTGGCCTATACCGGGCTGTGGCTCAACGCGGCCGGCTTCAGGCGGGCACTCAAGCAGCCGCTGGACCTGATCGGCTCGCTGATCGTGCCATGCTCGGAAACCTTCAACCTCAAGAACGTCGGCAAGACCATCGAGGAGGCCTTCGAGGACCAGGCGGCCACGCTGCACCTCTACAGGGACAACAAGGTGGACGTACGCTGGGCGACGGTCTTCACCGCCTTCGGCTGCAACTATGAAGGCGAGATCGCCCTGTCCACCGTGGTGGACCGCTGCACCCGACTGCTGGACATCGCCAAGGATCAGGGTGTGAAGATCCAGGGCCTCTATCTCGCGGACACGGTGGGCTGGGCAAACCCCAACGCCATCCAGCAGCGCGTGGGCGCACTGCGGGAGCGCTGGCCCGACATGCGCATCGGCCTGCATCTGCACGATACCCGCGGCACCGGCCTGCCCAATGCGCTGGCGGCCCTGCAAATGGGCGTGGACCAGTTCGACAGCTCCTGCGCGGGCTTGGGGGGCTGCCCGTTCGCGGCCCACAAGGGCGCGGCCGGCAACATCTGCACGGAGGATTTTGTCTTCATGTGCCACGAGATGGGGATTGAAACCGGCATTGATCTCGACCGAATGATCGAGTGCGCCCTGATGGCTGAAGAGATCGTCGGCCACCCGCTTCCGGGCAAAGTCATGAAGGGCGGCAGCCTCATGCGCATGCGCAACAAATCAACGCATTAAGAAAGTCCAAAGTCATGAATTACGAGACCATCAAGGCCAATGTTGACCCCAGCGGTGTGGCGACCCTGACGCTGAACCGTCCCGACGTGCACAACGCCATGAACAGCCTCATGTGGGACGAAGGCCGCGACGCCGTGCGCCGCTTCGACAGCGATCCCGCCGTGCGTTTGGTGGTGCTGACGGGCGAGGGCAAGTCCTTTTGCTCGGGCGGCGACCTGAAATACCAGCAATCCCAACGCGGGGCGACGCGCGACGTGAAGATCCTCGAGGCTCGCAAGCTGGCGCTTTGGTTGCGTGACCTCGACTTGCTGAGCAAGCCGCTGATCGGCCGTATTCAGGGGCCCGCCTATGCGGGCGGCCTCGGCCTGGTGTCGGTCTGTGATATCGCCATCGGCGTGGAACCCTCAAGCTACTCGATCACCGAGGCGCGCCTGGGCCTCATCCCCGCGATGATCTCGCCCTATGTGATCCGTCGCCTTGGCGTGGCCAAGGCGCGCCGCTACTTCCTGAATGCGCGCTCCTTCAGCGCCGCCGAAGCCGTGTCGCTGGGCTTGTTGGACCGGGTTGTGGCGCCGCGGGACCTGGACGCCGCGGTGCGGGAGGAAATTGACCTCGTGCTGCAGTGCGCGCCGGGCGCGGTGCGCACCATCAAGCGGCTGATTGACTATGTGGACCGACACGATTTCGAGGATAACTGCATGTACACGGTGGACCGCATCGCCGACATGTGGGACGACGCCGAGGCGAAAGAAGGCCTTGCCAGCTTCGCCGAGAAGCGCAAACCGTCGTGGGTCCGAAAGGCCTGAAGGGGGAGAACGGCATGGCACAAAGTAAAAGTGAAGACCTGCGCCAGAGGGCGGACAAAGCCCGCGCGGGTGGCCAGGGCAAGGCCAGGGAGAAGTACATCGAGTCCGGGAAAATGCTGGTGCGTGACCGCCTCCAGCTGCTTTTTGACGGCGACTTCGATTTCGAGGACGGCCTGCTGGCCGGCATCCATCGCGACTTGCCTGCTGATGCGGTCGTGACCTGCATCGGGCGGATACAGGGCCGCGATGTGGCCGTGATCGCCAATGACATGACGGTCAAGGCCGGATCCTGGGGTCACACCAGCATGCTAAAAATCACACGGATGCAGGAAATGGCCAAGGAGGCCGGCATTCCGTTGGTTTACCTGGTGGACTCGGCCGGTGCCCGGGTGGACGAGCAGGCCGACACTTACCTTGGCCGCAGGGCCTGGGGGAACATCTTCTACAACCAGGTCGTCATCTCGGGCATTGTGCCCCAGGTGTGCGCATTGTTTGGCCCCTCGCCCGCGGGCGCGGCCTACATTCCAGCGTTGTGTGACCTGACCATCATGGTTGACAAACAGGCCACGGCCATGCTGGGTTCGCCCCGCATGGCCAAGATGACGATTGGCGAGGATATCTCCGACGAGGAACTCGGCGGCGCGTTGATGCACTGCACGGTGAGCGGCCTGGGAGACGTGCTGGTCAAGTCTGATGCCGAGGCCATTGCGAAGGTGCGCGATTATCTGTCGTATCTGCCATCAAAATGGGACGGGAAGCCACCCGCGATTGAAGCCAGGGCACCAAAGATGCCGCCCAAGCCGCTGGCGGAGATCATACCGGCCAACCAGAACATGCCTTATGACGTCAAGCTGCTCATCGACGGCTTGGTGGACGAGGGCAGTTTTTATGAAGTCAAGGCCCTTTTCGCGCCCGAGATCGTGACCGGCTTTGCCCGCTTGGGCGGCATGTCCGTCGGTATTCTGGCCAATAACTCCAAGGTCAAGGGCGGTGTGCTGTTTGTGGATTCTTCCGACAAGGCCACGCGCTTCATCTGGATGTGTAATGCCTTCAACGTGCCGCTGCTGTTCCTGCAGGACGTTAGCGGCTACATGATCGGCAGCAAGATGGAACGCGCGGGCATCATCCGACATGGCGCCAAGCTGCTGTCGGCGGTTTGCGAGTCCACCGTGCCGCGCATCTCAGTCGTGGTCCGCAAGGGTTATGGCGGTGGTTACGTGGCGATGTCGGGTGCCTCCACCCATCCTGACGCCCTGTTGGCGCTGCCGAGTGGAATGGCCGGTCTGGTCGGCCCCGAGGCCGCCGTCAATGCGCTCTATGCGCGGCAGGTCGCGGAACTGCCAGAGGACCAGCGCGACGCATTTGTGAAGCAGAAGCGCGAGGAATATGCACGCGACATTGATGTCATGGGCATGGCGGCCGACCGTTTCCATGTGGAAGCCATTGTTGAGCCCTCGCACCTGCGCGACGAACTAATCGCGCGCTTTCGCATTTACAGTCGCCGCGAGAGCCGGGTCATCCCGCGCCGCTCGGCGGTCCACCAAGTTTGATTCCCCCCTTCCCCAACTCCCAAGGAACACTCCAATGAGCAAGCAGATTTCTTCTCCCATGGCCGGCACGATCTGGAAAATCCTCGTGCAGCCCGGCGACGCCGTGGCAGCCGGCGACACCGTGGCCATTCTTGAGTCGATGAAGATGGAGATCCCGATCGAGGCCGAGATCGATGGCACGGTGGACGCCATCGTCGCGCCGGAAGGAACTGTTCTGGATGACGGCTCCGCCGTCATCACCCTGCGCTGAACCCCCGGATCCTTCGAAGGGGAATACGATGCTCAATGAAGGCGACCTGATCTGGACACCGTCCGCGGCGTTCGTGCAGGGCTCACGCATGGCGCGGTACATGGCGTGGCTGCGCGAGACCCGTTCGCTGGATTTCGGCGACTACGAATCTTTACGCCGCTGGTCGGTGGACCACATGGAGGACTTCTGGGGCAGCTTGTGGGACTACTTTGGCGTGAAGTCAGCAAGCCCTTACAAGCAGGTGCTTGACACGCGCAGCATGCCCGGCTGCAAGTGGTTCGAGGGTTCGCGGGTCAACTATGCGGAACACGTTCTGCGCCAAGAGGCCGAGGCGGCTCCGGGGCAGGTGGCCATTCATTACGCGAACGAGCAATCGCCGCTGGCCACGATTTCATGGCACGAACTGGGCCGTCGCGTGCGCATCGTGGCCACCGAGCTTCGCAAAATGGGCCTCAAGCCAGGTGACTGCGTCGTCTCCTACCTGCCCAATATTCCCGAGACCGTGGTGGCCTTTCTGGCCTGCGCGTCCATTGGAGCGATCTGGTCATCGTCGGCGCCGGAGTTTGGCGTCAAGACCGTGATTGACCGGTTCGCGCAAATTCAGCCCCAACTGATGTTTGTCTGCGATGGCTACCACTTCAATGGCAAGGCCTTCTCCCGCGAGGACGAGGTACGTGCACTGACGGAGCAGCTCCCGACACTGCGTCATGTGGTCTGCGTACCGGTCCTGAAAGCCGACCGGCAAGACGCCATCGTGAACCAGGGCATGCTGTGGAGTGCCTTGATGAAGGGCCCCGATATCGCGCGGGATGATTTTCCCTACGAGCATGTGCCGTATGACCACCCGCTCTGGGTGCTGTTCTCGTCGGGTACGACCGGCCTGCCCAAGGCCATTGCCCAAAGCCATGTGGGCATCATCATGGAGCACTACAAGCTCGTGTGCCTGCACATGGGCCTGCGGCCTGACTCGGTGATGTTCTTCTACAGCACGACGGGCTGGATGATGTGGAATGTTGTCGTGTCATCGCTGCTGTCGGGTGCGGCCGTGGTGCTTTACGACGGCAGCCCGGTTCATCCGGACAACGGAAGGTTATGGCAGCTTTCGCAGGATGCGGGCGTCACCTACTTCGGCGCCAGCGCGTCCTATCTGCAGTTGATGCGCCGCAGCGGCCTGGTCCCCAAGGACAGGTACAAGCTGAAGATTGAAGCCACCCTCACGGGGGGCTCGCCCGTGGGGCCTGACCTGTTCGAATGGTTCTATGAAAACGTCGAACAAGACTGCTGGTTCAGCTCCCAGTCGGGCGGCACGGAGACCTGCAGCTGCCTGGTTAGCGCCGTGCCACTCTTGCCGGTCCATGCGGGCGAGATTCAGGCGCGGGCGCTGGGCATTGACCTACACGCCTGGAGTGATGACGGACGTGAGCTGACCGATGAGGTCGGTGAACTGGTGCTGACGGGTCCGTTCCCTTCCATGCCACTGTACTTCTGGAATGACGTCGGCGGGCGCAGGTACCACGAATCCTACTTTGACGTTTTTCCGGGCGCATGGCGTCACGGTGACTTCATCAAAATCAATGCTCGGGGTGGGTGCCTTATCTATGGCCGGTCCGACTCGACGCTCAACCGCTTCGGTGTGCGCATCGGCACGGCCGAGGTCTATCAGGCTCTCGAAGGCGTGCCCGAACTTTCCGACAGCCTGGTCGTGTGTTGTGAGCTCGATGGCGGGCAGTTCTTCATGCCGCTGTTTGTCGTGCTCAAGCCGGGCATTGTGCTGGACGACGCGCTCAGGTCGCGTATCAACGCCCAGTTGCGTGATGCGGCCAGCCCGCGCCATGTACCGGACAAGATCTATGCGATTGATGCCGTGCCCTACACCCTCACCGGCAAGAAGATGGAAGTACCGGTGCGCAAGCTGCTGCTGGGCTGGCCGATGGAGAAGGCAGCCAGCCGGGACGCCATGGCCAACCAGTCTGCCATCGAGTATTTCATCCGCTTTGCACGGGAGTCGCGCGACTACCCGCGCCCCCAATTGACGCATTGATTTCCTTCTCATTCACCCATTTCCTTTCACCCTAGTTTATTGGAGACAACCATGCCTATCGACTTTCACTGCAATCTGTTTACGCCCGAATCGATCCAGAAAAATTGGTTCGACGCACCCGAGATGTACCGTCTCATCAAGTGGTGGAAGATGGAGGATCGGGTCAAAGGCAAGACCGTCGAAGAGTTCGTCGCCATGATGGATGAGGCCGGTTGTTCCAAGGTGCTGGTGCCGGCGATCCGAATGTTCTCCTACAAGAAGAAGACGCTGCTGTGGGACATCACAGAGGAAGAAGTGTACGAGGCCGTTAAGCAGTCGAATGGCCGTATTGTCGGGCTGGCTGGCTTCAATCCGCTCAAGGGAATGGAGAGTGTTCGCCAGGTCGAGAAGGCCGTGAAAGAGTACGGATTCAAGGGCGTTTACATTCATCCCTATGGCTGGGGCATTCCGCTCAATCACCGCCAGTTCTACCCGCTTTACGCCAAGTGCGCCGAGCTCGGCGTTCCGGTGTCGATGCAGGTCGGTCATTCGGCCGAGCACATGCCCAACGAGTTTGGCCGCCCCATCCACATGGACGACATCGCGCTCGACTTCCCCGAGCTCACCATCATTGGCGCCCACACCGGCTGGCCTTGGACCGAGGAGATGATCTCGCTGGCCTGGAAGCACGAGAACGTCTATCTCGGCATCGACGCCCACAACCCCAAGTACCTGGAGCCCACGCTGATCCAGTTCATGAAGACACGCGGGCAGAACAAGGTCATCTGGGGCACGAACTATCCGGCCGTGATGCACAAGGAGGCGATCCAGATCATCCGCAACGAACTGGGCCTGACCGAAAAAATCGCGGACAAGATCCTGCACGGCAACGCTGCTCGGGTTTACAAGCTGTGAAGGCCGCTGCCATGGACAAGGACATCGTCGCGGTGGCGGCCAGGCGCACGCCGATCGGCAGCTTCGGCGGCACGCTGCGTGATGTGTCCGCCTACGACCTGGGTGCGGCGGCGATTCGCGGCACGCTGGCAGCCGGTGGCCTGGACGCCAGCCTGATCGACAAGCTGATCTACGCCAACTGCCGTCAGGCCGGCAATGGGCCGAATCCGGCGCGCACGGCGGCGATACGCGGGGGCTTGCCGGTTAGCTCGCCGGTGATGACCGTCAACATGGCCTGCCCGTCGGGCATGAAGACGGTGATGCTGGCGGCGCGCGAGTTGCAGGCGGCGGGCGCTGACTTTGTCATGGCCGGCGGCATGGAATCCATGAGCACCATGCCTTACCTGCTCAAGGGCGCGCGCTGGGAAGGCTTCAAATCCGGTGACAAGACACTGCTTGACAGCTGGTCGGACACGATCGATCCCCTGTGTGGCTACGGCATGGGCCTGACCGCGGAGAACCTGGCCGACAAGTACGGTCTGAGCCGCGAGGCCCAGGACGCATTCGCGCTGCAATCCCAGCAGCGCGCCGCCAAGGCGCAAGCGGCAGGTTGGTTTGCCGACGAAATCGTGCCTTTTCGCCTGGAGCCCAGCAAGAAGCATCCCGCGGGTGAGTTGTTCGCGCAAGACGAAGGCTGGCGCCCCGACAGCACGCTGGACAAGTTGGCCAAGCTGCGTAGCGTGTTCAAGAAAGACGGCACCGTGACCGCGGGCAATGCCTGCACCATGGGCGATGCGGCCTGCGCCATCGTTCTGACGACGCGCGATCGCGCCAGGGCACAGGGACTCACGCCACTGTTCTCCGTGGTGTCTTTCGCGGAAACGGCGGTGGCGCCGTCCCTGATGGGCGACGGCCCTGGCGCAGCGATTCCGCTGGCGCTCAAGCAGGCCGGCATGAGCCTGAACGACATGGACTTCATCGAAGTCAACGAAGCCTTCGCGGCCCAGATCCTGGCCAACGAAAAGGAGCTGGGCTGGAATCGCGAGCGACTCAATATTTGGGGCGGCGGTATCGCCTTGGGGCATCCCACCGGCTTCACGGGCGGGCGTTTACTGATAACTCTGGCGTCCATCCTGCGTCGCAACGACAAGGAACTTGGTGTGGCCAGCATCTGCGGCGGGGGTGGCGTGACCACGGCCATGGTGATCCGGCGTGAGTCCTGAAGGGAGCCAGGCATGTCAGACGAAATCCTAATTGAACGGCGAGACGACCACATTGCCGTGCTGACGCTGAATCGGCCCGAGGCACTGAACTCGATCAACCGCGCGATGACGCGTGCGTTGCGCGCGGCGATTGCCGATCTTGAGGCTGATGACAGTATTGACGTCATCGTGCTTGCCGCCGCGGGCGAGCGAGCCTTTAGTACCGGAGTGGACCTGAAGGAGCGTCAGACCTTCACGGACAGCGAGGCCGAGGCCTTCCGAGCCGGCGATCTGTTCCCGATGTACCGCGAGCTCGACGGTCGTGGCAAACCCGCCGTGGCTGCGGTGTTTGGCCACACGCTGGCTGGTGGCTTTGAGCTGGCACTGTCGTGTGATCTTGTCGTTGCCGCGGAAGGTGCGAGCTTCGGTTTGCCGGAGGTGAAGTGGGGTTTGATTCCTGCCGCTGGTGGTTGCCGCAAGCTGCCAGCGTTGATCGGGCCTGCGCGCGCCAAGGAATTGATCCTGACCGCGAAGACCTTGCCAGCCCAAGAGATGCTGCGCCTGGGCGCCATCAACCGTGTTGTACCGCGCGGCGAGGAATTGGCAGTGGCGCTGTCACTCGCTAAAGAGATTGCAGCCAACATGCAGCCCGCCGTGCGCGGTGCCAAGCGTGCCATCGACGACGGCGTCAACGCATGGGCCGCCTGCCGCTTCGACATGGAGGTCGCGAACGCCTGCTACGCATCGAAGGAGCGCAAGGCGGGTATCGCGACTTTCGCCGCGAACAACTGATTGACAGAAGGATTCATCATGGAACAAGTTGCCGTCATTGGCGCGGGCGCAATGGGGCGCCAGATTGCGTTGCAGTGCGCCTTGCGAGGCTTCACTGTCGTGCTGCACGACAGCCGAGCCGAATCACTGGGTCAGGCGATGTCATTTTATCGAGAGTATCTGGACGGACGCATCGCCAAGGGCAAGCTCAGCGCGGGCGACCACGACGCGGCCCTGGGCCGCTTGCGCATGGACAACGCACTGGCCGATGCCGTCAAAGGTGCTGCCATCGTCATTGAAGCCATCATCGAACAGTTCGAGCCCAAGGCCGAGCTCTTTCGCCAGCTTGACGTGCTGTGTCCCGCTGATACGCTGCTGACCACCAACAGCTCGAACATCCGAGGTTCACGACTGGCCGAAGCCACCACGCGACCTGGTCAGGTGCTCAATCTGCATTTCTTCAACCCGGCGCTGGTGATGGAGCTGGTCGAGGTCGTTGTGCACCCGGCGGTGCCCGAGGCGGTCATCGCGCGTGCGATGGACTTCTGCCGCCGCATCGGCAAGACGCCGGTACTGATGCGCAAGGAAGTACCGGGCTTCATCGTCAATCGAATTTTCCGTGCCCTGACCAAGGAGGCCGTCAACCTGCTGGAGGGTGGCTATGCCACGGCCGAGGACATCGACCTCGCGGTGATGAAAGGCCTGGGCCATCCAATGGGGCCGCTGCGTCTGCTCGACAGCACAGGCATCGATGTTTCCTACCTGGCCCGCATGGACGAGTACCTGGAGACCGGTGTCGAGGCCGCCAAACCTAACGACTTGTTGAAGCAGATGTATGAAAGCGGCTCGTGGGGCAAGAAGTCGGGCAGGGGCTTTTACGACTACGCGCCCAAGGACTGAGCCGGTCGATTCATGAAACGACTGTACGACGTTGGCGCTTTGTTGGCGCGATTGGGGGCGGACACCACGGTGGTTCTGCACTCCGGTTTTGCCGAACCACGGTGGCTGGCGCGGCAACTGGCCGAACACGCCAGCGCCATCAGTGGCGCGCATTTGCTCACGCTCATGCCAATGGGCGACTCACCCTATGCCGAGGCAGGACCCGCGGCGCAACTCGATGTCGCCACCTTTTTCCCTGGCCGCGGGCTTCGTTCCGCGTTGAATGACGACAGGGCGCGGGCGCTGCGATATCCGCTGTCGGCAATTCCCAAGCTGTTTGACAGCGGCGCGTTGCGCGCGGACCTGGTGCTGCTTCAGGTGTCCAGCCCCGACGAGGCGGGGCAGGTCTCGCTCGGCGTTTCCGTGGATTACATGCGGGCCGTGCTCGCGCAGTCACCGCTGATCGTTGCCGAAATCAATCCCCACATGCCCCACACCTGCGGTGACACCCGTTTGCCGATCTCGCTGATCGACTGGTTTGTGGATGCGGATCGCCCGCCCCAGGAACTTTCGCCCGCGCCAGCAGACCAGGTGGACGAGCAGATCGCGCGCCATGTCGCGGGCCTGGTCCGCGACGGCGCGGTGTTGCAGGTTGGTATAGGCTCGCTTCCTGACCGGGTGCTCGCCCAGCTTGGGCACCTGTCGCATCTGGGCCTGCATTCCGGCATCGTGACCGACGCGGTGCGCCCGCTGATCGAATCCGGCGTGATCGACAACAGCACGAAGCGCCACTTGCCTGGCGTCAGCGTGACCACGATGGCCGGCGGCAGCCAGTCGTTCTATGACTTCCTGCACCGTAACGCCGCGATTGAGTTTCACCCCTGCTCCCTGACGCACGATGCCAGCGTACTGGCCAGCATTGACGGTCTGTGCGCCATCAACAGCGCACTGCAGGTCGATCTCGCCGCTCAAGTCAACGCCGAGTCGGTCAATGGTCGGCGCGTCTCACTACCCGGTGGGCTGCCCGACTTTGCCGCCGGTGCCGTTCATGCCAAGGGGGGCGTGAGCATTGTCGCGTTGCGCTCGACCTACGGTAGGGACGGTGCCAGCAACGTCGTGTCGGATTTGGGCGCCGGCAAGCTCGTGACGATAGATTCGTCTCATGTGGATTTCGTCGTCACGGAATACGGTGTGGCAGCGGTGCGCACGGCGTCCCCTCGACAACGCGCCGCGGGTCTGATCGCGGTGGCTCATCCGCGCCATCGTGAAGCCCTTCAGCGCGAATTCTCATGCGCCGTGGTGACGTCGTCCGCCTGATGCATCGACGCCGCCAGACCTTCCATAGCAGCACACAAGAAATCAAAGCATGAAAACCGCACTCGGGCATATCAAGGTATTGGACCTCACGCGCGTCCTCGCAGGCCCTTGGGCTACTCAGAATCTCGCTGACATGGGCGCCGAGGTGATCAAGGTGGAGCGTCCGCAAGGGGGGGATGACACCCGCGCCTGGGGGCCGCCGTTCCTCAAGGACGTGCATGGGCAAGAAACGACCGCGTCGTCCTACTTCCTCAGCGCGAACCGGGGCAAGAAGTCGATCACCGTTGACATTGCGACGCCCGAGGGTCAACGCATCATCCGGGACTTGGCGCGGGACACCGATGTGCTGGTCGAGAACTACAAGGTGGGCGCGCTGGCGCGCTACGGACTGGCCTTCGAGGATCTCAGAAAAATCAACCCGCGCATCGTCTATTGCTCAATCACCGGCTACGGACAGAACGGTCCCTGCGCCGATCTGCCGGGTTACGACTTTGTGTTCCAGGGCATGGGTGGAATCATGAGCATGACCGGGCAGCCCGAAGGCCAGCCCGGTGACGAGCCGATGAAGGTGGGTATCGGCCTGAGCGATTTGATGACCGGCATGTATGCCACCACCGCCATCCTGGCCGCGCTGGAGCATCGCAACGTCAGCGGCGAAGGTCAGTACATCGACATCTCCCTGCTCGACTGCATGGTGAGCATCACCTCCTACCAAGCCATCAACTATTTTCTCTCCGGCAATGTCCCCCGGCGGATGGGCAATGCCCATTTGAACATGGTGCCCTACCAGGTGTTTCGCTGCAAGGAGGGCGACATCATCGTTGCCGTGGGCAACGACTCACAATACCGGTCCTTCTGCAAGGCGCTTGGGTGCGACGCGCTGGGAACCGATGCGCGCTTCAGCACGGCGGGGGAGAGAAACCGCAACCGCGTCGAACTGATACCCCAGATCGCGCAGGCCATGAAGACCCGCACCATGGCGCAATGGATCGAATTGCTACGGGCCGCCAACGTGCCTTGTGGGCCGATCTACGACCTGCAGCAGGTCTTCGAGGACGCTCAGGTGCGGCACCGTCACATGCGACTGTCCTTGCCGCATGCGGCCGGTGTCCAGGCGCCCGGTGTGGCCAACCCCATCCATTTCTCGGAAACGCCCATTCATTACGAGCGTTCCGCGCCCGGCTTGGGCGAGCACACCGATGACGTGCTGAGCAAGAAGCTCGGGCTTGGTGCGGACCGCATCGCCGCTCTTAGAAAGGACGGGGTCTTATGAGTGTTCGCGCCTGCCGTCTTGCCTTTCCATTCACCTGCCATGGTGCAGGTCTCCTGAAGGAACTCCCTTGAACATCCTCCATCACGCCGAAGAAACTGAGTTTCGTGACGAAGTCAGGGCTTTTGTCGAAGGCCATCTGCCCGCCGATATCAGCAGCAAGGTGCTTGGCCACAGGCATCTGATACGCGACGACTACGTTCGTTGGCAACGCATCCTGTATCAAAAGGGTTGGGGTGCTCCAATTTGGCCCAAGGCCCATGGGGGCACCGGCTGGAGCCCGATTCAAAGGCTCATCTTCGAGATTGAGTGCTTCAGAGCTGGCGCACCGCGTCCGGTGTTGTTCGGGCTGAACATGATCGGCCCGGTACTGATGAAGTATGGATCAGAGGCGCAAAAGGCAAGGTTCCTGCCCCGTATTGCGCCAATGGAGGATTTTTGGTGCCAAGGGTACTCAGAGCCTGGCGCGGGATCGGATCTGGCGGCGCTCAAGACCCGGGCGATCCGGGTTGGTGACAAATACGTCGTAACCGGTCAGAAGATCTGGACGACCTTTGCCCACTGGGCGGACTGGATGTTTTGCCTGGTGTGCACCGACCCCGATGCCAAGGCACAGGAAAGCATATCGATGCTCCTCATCGATATGAAGTCGCCGGGTATTCGCGTCCAGCCAATCGTGACCCTGGATGGAGGCTCGGATATCAACGAGGTCTTCCTCGATGGCGTGGAAGTACCCTTGGAGAACTTGGTGGGGGTCGAAAACAAGGGGTGGACCTATGCCAAGTACCTTCTCGGGCATGAACGAACAGGAATTGTGGGTGTGGGGCACTGCCGGCGCGAGCTACGGCAACTCAAGCATTACGCATCCCAAACCATGGATGGATACGGCCAGTCCTTGCTTCAATCTGGGCGCATCAGGGACAAGGTTGCACAACTGGAGATGGAGCTGATGGCGTTGGAGATGATGCTGCTAAAGACAATTCGTCAGGATGCCGGAGAGAAGCAGGGCCCCGAGGTATCCGTTCTCAAGATCCGGGGTTCGGAGCTGCAGCAGCAGATTGCCATGGTGCAGCTGGAAGTCATCGGTCCCGACGCGTGGCCCTTTTCGCCTGCCTGGCTTCAACCCGGCGTGGTGCAGCCGGTCAGCGGCCCGCAATGGGCGGCGCCGGCGGCAGCGGCCTATTTCGACATGAGAAAGGCGAGTATCTACGGGGGCACCACGGAAGTCCAGAAGAACATCATCTCAAAAATAGTCCTCGGACTTTGACACGGGAGCACACCATGGACTTTTTAATTCGTGAGGAACAGCAGCTGCTGGTCGACAGCCTGCGCAAGTTCATCGAGTCAAGATACACCTTTGCCAATCGCCGTGTGGTGGCTCGCAAGCAGTCGGGCTTTGATCAGGACGTGTGGTCCGCGCTCGCGGACATGGGCATTCAGGGGCTGACATTGCCAGCTGAATACGGTGGCTTTGGCGAAAATGCACACAGCCAACTGCTCGTTTACAAGGAACTCGGCCGGGGCTTGGTGACTGGCCCGCTGATTCCATCAGCTGTCATGGCTGCCACCTTGCTCCAGGCATGCGACAACGGCGAGACCAAGGAAGTCTGGCTGCCAGGCATGGCCAGCGGACAGAAAATTGTGGTGCCTGCCTACCAAGAGGTGCGAGGTCGTTACAACCTCGATCAAGTCCAGACCCGTGCCATGGTCAGCGAGACCGGTGTCGAGATCTGCGGGGCCAAGCAGCTGGTTTGGGCAGGCGGTGCGGCGCATGCGTTCATTGTTTCAGCCAGGATGGCTGGCAGCGAACAGTTCGGATTGTTCCTGGTTGAGCGCGACCGGGCAGGAGTCCATGTCGTGGACTACCCTACGATGAATGGAGACGGGGCGGCGGACATCCGACTCGAATCTGTCAGGCTTCCACGGTCGAGCATGATCCGCAGCGGCCCGGGCGCGCTTGAGTGGCTGCAATACGCCATTGATCAGGGCATTGCTCCCTTGTGTGCCCATGCCGTGGGTGCCATGGAGCGCTTGATTGAAATCACCATCGAATTTATCAAAAATCGACATCAGTTCAAGAAGCCATTGGCGTCGTTCCAGGCCTTGCAGCATCGCATTGCCGACATGCTCGTGCAGAAGGAACTGGCACTGAGCATGGCCTACGTCGCCGCCGATGCTGTGTCGGTTGGCGAGACAGAGCAGGCGCAAAAGATGTTGTCCGCCGCGAAAATCATGTGCGCCAACGCGGGACGATTCATTGGACAGCAGGCGGTTCAGCTTCATGGCGGCATGGGCATGACGGACGAGCTCGAAGTCGGCGACTACTTCAAGCATATGACCATGCTGGACGTGCTGTTTGGTGACACTGATTTCCACCTGACGCGCTACAGCCGACTGATGGAAAACGCCTAGCAGGTGCCGGGACTTGCCCCTTGCGCCTTTGAAGAATTGACCCAGAAAGGAGTGACTCGGATGAGTGCACTGGATTCCCTGGCCCTGACGGGCATTCCGCGCGAGGACGAGGCGCTGCGCGCCGAAGTTCGGGCTTTTTTGACGGAGGCGCTGAAGGATGTTCCGGCCGTGGTCCGTGCCCGCTCTTGGGCCGGCTACGACGCGGCCTTCAGCCGCGAGCTGGGTCGGCGTGGCTGGGTCGGCATCACCTTGCCCAAGGCCTACGGCGGCGGCGGGCGCAGCCCGTTTGCGCGCTACGTCCTGGTGGAGGAGTTTCTCAACTTCGGCGCCCCGGTGGGCTCGCACTGGATCGCGGACCGACAGAGCGCCCCGCTGATCCTCAAGTACGGCACCGAGGCGCAGAAGCAGTTCTACCTGCCGCCGGTGTGCCGCGGTGAATCGTTCTTCTGCATCGGCATGAGCGAGCCCAACGCAGGCTCTGACCTGGCGAGCGTGAAGACGCGAGCCACCAAGACCGAAAAGGGCTGGACACTGAACGGCCAGAAGATCTGGACCACCAACGCCGATGCCTGCCACTACATGATCGCGCTGGTGCGAACTTCGGGCGAGTCGGCGGACCGGCAGAAGGGTCTGTCCCAACTGATCGTGGACCTGTCCCTTCCGGGTGTGACGGTGCGCCCGATCACCGATCTGTCGGGCGACAGCCATTTCTGTGAAGTGTTCTTCGACAACGTGCAGCTTCAGGACGATGCGCTGATCGGCGCGGAAGGCAAGGGCTGGGAGCAGGTGACGGCCGAGCTGGCGTTTGAACGCAGCGGGCCCGAGCGCCTGTTTTCTTCCATTGTGCTATTCCAGGAGTGGCTGGCCTATGTCCGCACCCCCGCCGGGCGCACGCCCGAATCAGTGCGCCTGGCCGGCAAGGTTCTCTGCCAGCTGGCGCCGCTGCGCGCGATGTCGGTGGCGGTGACGCAGCGGCTGGCCCGGGGCGAGAGCCCGGTGGTCGAGGCCGCGCTGGTCAAGGACCAGGGCACGGGCGTGGAGCAGATGATTCCGGCGGCCATCGCCGACGACCTGTTCTCTCGCGAGGGCGCCAGCGTGCCGCTGGAGCTGCTGCAGACCCTGAACTACATCACGCAGGTTGCCCCTTCGTATTCGTTGCGCGGCGGTACCCGCGATATCCTGCGCGGCATGATCGCGCGCGGTTTGGGACTCAGGTAGGAGCTGGACATGGATGATCTTTTTTCCGATGCCGTCAGGCAACTGCTGGGCAACCAGTGCACCCCCGCGGTGGTGCGCCAGATCGAGGCTGGCGCTTCACCCGCCGCGCTGTGGCGGCACATCGAAGAGGCCGGTTTTGCCGACGCGCTGGTCCCGGAAGACCGGGGCGGGGCCGGGTTGAGCCTGACCGAGGTTTACCCGGTGCTGGAACTGTGCGGCAGCCATGCCGTGGCGGTGCCGCTGGCTGAAACCGTGTTGGCGCGCGCCGCGCTGGCCAGCGCCGGCATTGCCATTCCCAAGGGCAGCATCGCCATCGCCCAGGGTCGTGCCAGCGAGGACGGCAGTCTGGTCTGCGCTTGTGTGCAGGGCGCCCGCGTCACCGACTGGGTGCTGGTGGACACTGGCGCGCAAGGCGTGCTGCTGCCGGCGGCGCAGGCCGTCCAGACCAGGTCCGGTTTTGTGCTGGACGCGGGCCTGAGCTGGACCGCGGGCGCCGTGGCGGCCGCCACGACGCTGCCCGACGCGCCCGAGGCGCAATTGCTGCTGGCCTGCCTGAACGCGGCTCAACTGGCTGGAGCCATGCAGGCGGTGTTCAATCGCACGCTGCAATACGCCAACGACCGCAACCAGTTCGGCCGCCCGATCGGCAAGTTCCAGGCGATACAGCACCAGCTCAGCGTCATGGCCGAGCAGGCCTTCGCGTCGCGCATGGCGGCGCAGATCGGCTGCCGCTCCGCCACCGGCCGGCCTGACCGTCTGCGCGTGGCCGTGGCGAAGGCCCGCACCAGCGAAGCCGTGGTCGAGGTGGCGGCGTTGAGTCATTCGATCCACGGCGCCATCGGCTTCACCGCGGAATTCGACCTGCAGCTGTTCACGCGCCGGCTCCACGCTTGGCGCCTGGCGGGCGGATCGGAATCGTACTGGCACAGCGTGGTAGGAGCCATGCTGGTGGATCACCCCGGCCTCGCGCTGGACCTGATTCGAACCGCCACTGACGTGGCCTGAACCTGTGCTCTGGAGACTGCCTGGCTAAACAGCGTGCAAAACTTTCCACCCCGGGTTGTGCAACCATCCGGCACTTTTGCTGGGGAATCTGGAGTGTTATCCATGCAATGTTGGCGCCGATTGAATACTGACCACGATATCCACGTTGAACTGTAGCAAACCGCGCCGCACAAACTGGCCAGCGATGTCGGCAAAGCCGCCGTCGCTGGCGGCCCCGGTGAGCAAGCCCAGCACATTGGCGACCACACCGGCGGTGCCGGTCTCAAGTGGGTCGCGCAAGCTCATCTGGATGTCCCCGCGTGCGGGCATGTCGTCGCCGTACAAGGTCTTGATGGCGCGAACGCCGAGCCAGTAGGCCGAGGCAACCGTCGGGCAAGAATGGCCGGCTAGCCGCACCGCATCTGCGTCGCCATGGCTCATTGGCCCGCCAGTGACGGATCCGAGTAGATCAGCCAGCGGATCGCGCAGAGTGATGCGCGGCACCTGATCGAAAAAAATCAGGGGAATTCATGAAGTTCCTCAAAGACGGGCGAAGTCGATCTTCTTACGATGAACACCAATTCCCTGGCCCCTGCCGCATTGATGGATAAACGCTCGGTCATTTCAAGGAACTTTTTCTGACGCCATACGTTGATGGAATTGAATGATTGATATGCTGACCTCCGATGGTTCCGAAGATGAATGGGTAAGCCGTGCACAAGCGGGCGACCGGAAAGCATTTTCCGAACTGGTGCGGCGTCATCAGAAACCGGTGCACCGCTATCTGCTGCGCATGCTGGGGTCACACGACGATGCGATGGAGTTGACGCAGGAAGCGTTTATCAAGGCTTGGCAGGCGCTGCCGCAGTGGCGGCCCGAGGCTCAATTTCGCACCTGGCTGTTCCGGATCGCGAACAACGCAGCGCTCGATGTCTTGCGGCACCGCAAGTTGATCGAATTCGTGCCGCTGGAGGACTCGTTTGACGCGCCCGGTTCGGAGCCCGATCCAGCGCATCAGGCGCAGGTAACGCAGGAGGTGAGGCAACTGGATGCGAGCTTGAAGAAGCTGATGCCGGAACACCGGCAAATACTACTGTTGCGAGAGGTGGAAGAAATGTCTTACGAAGAAATTGCAAGTGTGTTGTCCCTCAACGAGGGGACGGTGAAGTCGCGGCTGGCGCGCGCGCGAGCCGCCCTGATCGAGATTCGCGCAAGGAGTCGCTCATGAGCTCTGCCGAGAAGTGTCCAAGAACTGAGGCGATATCGGCCTTGGTCGACGATGAACTGGCCGAGCCCGCTCGCACTGCACTCGATGTCCATCTCAAGGGCTGCGCGATCTGTACGCCAGTGCTGGCCGAGTTCAGGCAGTTGCGGACTGCCTTTACCGCCTTGCCCGACGTGACGCCCGACGTCGATTTCGCCTTGCTCGTGGATCGCCGCATCGCGGCTGCGGGAGTTACAAGGCCCAAATCAAAGCCGCAACGCTGGCGTTGGTGGCAATTCGCACCGGCGACGCTCGGCGGCGCCCTGTCGCTTTCGCTCGGCGTCTACTTGGGCGGCACTCTGATGCTGGGGTCGCAGATCACGGCGCAGCCGGCGGCCCTGCAGATGGCCGCCTTTACCGCCATTCCTCCGGGCGCCCTGTGCCCGGCCCTGCAAGCCTGCAATTCAATGGGTCGCTGACATGAAACGCTACTGGATCTATCTGCTGCTCGCGGTCTCGCTGATGGTCAATGTGGGCGTGGCCGCCGGCGCGTGGTTTCAGGTCTGGCGCGCGCAAGGCGCGACCGAGCTGGCCCTCTTCGGGATGGGTCACGAACGCGTTCCGGACTATTTGAAGCTCGATGGCACGCAAATCGAGCGCTGGCATGCGTTGGAGAAGGACTTCGTGAAGATCCTCAATGATGTTGGAGGCAAAATCCAGATTCACCGCGAGCGTCTGGTGCGCGAGATATTCTCCGCTCAGCCCGACACGTCAATCATCGAGCGCGAGCGCGCTGCAATCTTCACGCTGCAGGAGGCGCAGCAGCGCAGCGTCATTGAGCAACTGCTCAAGGAGCGCGAGATGTTGAACGCAAAACAGCGGCTCGCCTTGGCCGACCTGCTTCTCAAGAAGGATCCGCGCGGCACCGCGGTCCGAAAATAATCTGGAACAAATCTCCAACTGCTTCGTTTATCCAAGTAAGGCCCGGTCGAATGAAGACCGGTCCCGTATGAGAACGAAGTCTGTAACCACCACTGGAGAATTACCCATCATGAGATTCAATCAAATCACAGTCAAGGCTTACGTCCTGGCGACCCTCTCGGCGGCACTGCTGCTTGCTGCGGCGCCTGCCTCCGCGCATTGCGATGGCGTGGATGGCCCGGTCATTAAAGCAGCGCAACAGGCGCTCGACACGGGGAACGTCAACCGCGTGTTGATCTGGGTGCAAGCTTCTGACCAGGCGCAGATCAAGGACGCGTTTCGCAAGACGCTCGAGGTCAGGCAGTTGAACGCTGCTGCCAAGAAGCTGGCTGACTATTCCTTCTTCGAAACCCTGGTGCGTGTGCACCGTGCCGGAGAAGGGGCACCTTACACCGGGATCCAGCCGGCGGGCCGCGACCTTGGCCCAGCCGTGGTAGCCGGCGACAAGGCGCTTGAAACCGGCGCTGTCCAACCGTTGGCGAACCTGCTCACGCAGGCGGTACACAAAAGCGTCGGGGGGCAATTCAAGGACGTCATCGCCAAGAAGGATTTCAAGGTTGACGACGTTGCCGCCGGACAAGCGTATGTGAAAGCGTATGTCGGCTATATCCATTCAGTTGAACGGATTTACAAAACCACTGAAGTTCTCGCGCACGGTGACGCTCAGGAAGGCGCTGCCTCGGCCCATCAGCACTAAAGGAACTTAAGGAGAATGCCATGAAACTGCGGAAACTATTGAAGTCACGTATCTCGCTGGCGCTTTTGCCGGACTCTTTTACCTGACCTGGAAATCGTAGGCCCAGTATTTCGGGCTGGATGAAACCATCGGTGGCCTCGGTATGGACGCCATTGGACTGGGCAATGGCGGTCTCGCAAGGGCCTGGCTGTGGGCGCCGCTTCATCCTCTGTTGGGAGGGGGTGGCGTTCTTCAAAGTCACCGACCTGTTTCAAGAATTCCGCAATGACAGGTAAAGAATGTTTGTGCCCGGCTTCGAAGGCACTGCGAAAGCTTGTTGCCTTGTTGGGCATGTAGCGCCAGGTTACCCAATCTGAGTTTGACAAAAGAAACACAAATCCTCCGAGCACCTTTGTGTTGATGGCAGCGTCATAAAATTGCCGGTTCTCGCAAAAGAAACGACGTCCTTGTCCCACGTTCCCATCAGCCCGAAAGCTTTCCGCATGCCTCAATACCGCTCCAAAACCTCCACCGCCGGCCGCAACATGGCCGGTGCCCGCTCGCTGTGGCGCGCCACCGGCATGAAGGACGCTGACTTTTCCAAGCCCATCATCGCCGTGGTCAACTCCTTCACGCAGTTCGTGCCGGGCCATGTGCACCTGAAGGACCTGGGCCAACTCGTCGCCCGCGAGATCGAGGCCGCCGGCGGCGTGGCCAAGGAGTTCAACACCATTGCCGTGGACGACGGCATCGCCATGGGCCACGACGGCATGCTGTATTCGCTGCCCAGCCGCGACATCATCGCCGACAGCGTGGAATACATGGTCAACGCCCACTGCGCCGACGCCATGGTCTGCATCTCCAACTGCGACAAGATCACGCCCGGCATGCTGATGGCGGCGATGCGCCTGAACATCCCGGCGGTGTTCGTCTCGGGTGGCCCGATGGAAGCCGGCAAGGTCAGATTAGCCAACCCGACCACGCACACCATGGAATTCAAGAAGCTCGACCTGATCGACGCCATGGTAATGGCGGCCGACGCCAGCGTGAGCGACGCCGACGTGGCCGAGGTGGAACGCTCGGCCTGCCCGACCTGCGGCTCCTGCTCGGGCATGTTCACCGCCAACTCCATGAACTGCCTGACCGAGGCGCTGGGCCTCGCCCTGCCCGGCAACGGCACGGTGGTGGCCACCCACGCCGACCGCGAGCAGCTGTTCAAACGCGCCGGCCACCTGGCCGTCGAGCTGTGCCAACGTTATTACGAGCAGGACGACAGCAGCATCCTGCCGCGCTCCATGGGCTTCAAGGCCTTCGAGAACGCGATGACGCTGGACATCGCCATGGGCGGATCGACCAACACCATTCTGCACATCCTGGCGATCGCGCAGGAGGCGGAAATCGACTTCACCATGGCCGACATCGACCGCCTCTCGCGCGTGGTGCCCCAGCTCTGCAAGGTGGCGCCCAACACCAACAAGTACCACATCGAGGACGTGCACCGCGCCGGCGGCATTTACGGCATCCTGGGCGAACTCGACCGCGCCGGCAAGCTGCACACCGATGTGCCCACGGTGCACAGCAAGACTTTCAAGGACGCGCTCGACCAGTGGGATATTGCCCGCAAGCCGTCCGACGCCGTCAAGACTTTTTACATGGCCGGCCCCGGCGGCATTCCGACCCAGGTGGCCTTCAGCCAGAACGCCCGCTGGCCCAGCCTGGATGTGGACCGCGCCGAGGGCTGCATCCGCTCCGGCGACCATGCTTTCTCGCAAGAGGGTGGCCTGGCGGTGCTGACCGGCAACATCGCCCTGAACGGCTGCGTGGTCAAGACCGCCGGCGTGGACGACAGCCTGATGGTGTTTGAGGGCCCAGCCCATGTGGTGGAGAGCCAGGACGAGGCGGTGGAGCACATCCTGAACGACCAGGTCAAGGCCGGCGACGTCGTCATCGTGCGCTACGAAGGCCCCAAGGGCGGCCCCGGCATGCAGGAAATGCTCTACCCCACGAGCTACATCAAGTCCAAGGGCCTGGGCAAGGCCTGCGCCCTGCTGACCGACGGCCGCTTCTCGGGCGGCACCTCCGGCCTGTCCATCGGCCACTGCTCGCCCGAGGCTGCCGCTGGCGGCGCCATCGGCCTGGTGCGCACCGGTGACCGCATCCGCATCGACATTCCGAATCGCTCAATTGACGTGCTGCTCAGCGCGGACGAGCTGAGCCAGCGCCGCGCCGAACAGGACGCCCGGGGTTGGAAGCCGGCCCAGCCGCGTCCGCGCAAGGTCTCGGCCGCGCTGAAGGCCTACGCCAAGCTGGTGATGTCGGCCGACAAGGGCGCGGTGCGCGACCTCTCGCTGCTGGAGGACTGACGGGTATGGCGCGCAGTTGACTCGCAACAATTGATTGCGCTTCCTGGGCGACACCTTGAATATCGCCCGGCGCTGTAAGCTGGCCTCGTCGCTGGCAATCTCGACCCGGTTGGGGTACAGCCGGGTGCGTACACCACGGGTTGGGACACGACCCAACCCCCAATACCCGCTCCTGACGACCAGTACCGGGTGCTCATCGGTGGGCCGCAGCTTACCGGAGGCAGAAAAATTTCACTGTCGAGGTTCCAAAAAAGCGGCCCTTCAATTGACTTCGCCAGATTTGCCTTGCCGACATTGGCAGCAGTGAAGTCTGAGACAGGTGTGCAGCGGGAGCCGACCATCACGAGTGCCCGGTGTGCTTTGTCCTTGCCGAAATGCTTGCTAAACTCGTTTTTGCCGCGAATTACATGAATCCCGGCCGACCCTCGTCTATAGTCGCCTCAGCCCCGACATTTCACCGTGCGCACCTAGGTTAAACGACCAATTGTCCGCAGCGTCCTGCCCGCAGCCACCATGTTGATCAGCGCAGGCAGTCAGGTTTCATGACAAAGACGATGGCACTGAAACGCAAGGCCAATCCTCTTGAGCACTATTTTGGAATTCCCACATGGAAATTAAAGTCAACTTTCTCGACAAGCTTCGTCTTGAAGCCAAGTTTGATGATTTCACGGTGGTGGCCGACCAGCCTATCCGCTACAAGGGCGATGGCTCGGCGCCGGGGCCGTTCGACTACTTTCTGGCTTCATCGGCCTTGTGTGCGGCTTACTGTGTGAAGTTGTACTGCGACACGCGCAATATTCCGACCGACAACATCCGCCTGTCGCAGAACAATATTGTGGATCCGGAAAACCGCTACCAGCAGATATTCAAGATCCAGGTCGAGTTGCCGGCGGAACTCTCCGACAAAGA
>JAUSDQ010000153.1 GCA_030650525.1 Sulfuricaulis sp. | reverse complement strand
CGAAAGCCGCTTTCCAGGCAGCGGTCCAGGTAGCTCAAACTCTCCGAGACCGCCGCGGTCAGTTCGCTGCCGCTGGCGATCAGGGCAGACACGGCCGCCGACAAGGTGTCGCCTGCGCCAGAAAAGATGGCCTCGAAGCGTTCAAACCGCTGGCTGTACAGAACGGCATCGGCGGAGCACAGGACGTTGTCAATGAACTGGTCCGGCAAAGGAATTCCGGTGACCAAGGTGTATGGCACGCCAAATTCGTTTGCGGCGCGGGCAATGTCTTGGGCCGATGGGCTGAGCTCCGAATTCCAGTCCGGCAGCAGCCAGCGTGACAGGGTGCTGTGGTTTCCAACCAACACGGTGGTTTGTGGAAGTAACAATTCGTTATACGCATCCAGATAGAGGTCTGTGCGGTCATCGTCCCACCAGGACAGGTCGGGCATATAGGCCACCACCGGCACGTCCGAGTAGTCGGAGGCCAGCTCCGCGATTGCACTCAAATTTTCCGGGGTGCCGACAAATCCGACCTTGAAAACCTGCACCGGAATGTCTTCAAGAATGGTGCGCGCTTGCTCCGTTACCGCCTCGTCGTCAAAGGGGAAATGGTCAATCACTTCGGCGGTGTCGCGGGCGTAGGCGCCGGTGATGACGGGCAATGCATGGGCGCCGACAGAGGCAATCGTCGTCAGGTCGGCCGCAATGCCGCTGGCGCCACTGGCGTCGTTGGCATTGAAAACCATCACGCACGCCGAGGGCCCCTCGTCGAGGTCATCTTCGTCAGGGGCGGGGGTGTTGGGTGCCTGCATGTGTAAGCCTGTGTTCGGGTTTGTCCGTAGGCGGAATGGCGATCTTTCGGTGACCACCGGATATTTCGCCCGCGCTGCCTCGATACAATCGTTGCATTCTATTCGAAGGCCCTATACGCTGTGCCCCATACTAAAACTTGGATGTGTCTGATTTGTGGTTGGATCTATGACGAGGCAGCGGGTGATCCTGACCACGGGATTGCGCCGGGTACCTCGTGGGACGATATGCCCATGAATT
>JAUSDQ010000151.1 GCA_030650525.1 Sulfuricaulis sp. | reverse complement strand
GATGCATTCACCTGCTGCAACAGATGCTCCACCGACGCGTGCATCACGTCGAGGAACGGATAGGGCCACAAGCCCATGACCAGCACCGCGGCGGCAAGCAGCGTGAGGAACACAATCTCGCGCGGCGTCACATCCGTCAGCTCCTCGACCTGGGCGTTGGCAACCGCGCCGAACAGCACGCGCTTGTACATCCACAGCGTGTACGCCGCGCCGAAAATGAGCGTGGTCGCCGCCGCAAACGCGTACCACACATTGACTTGGAACGCGCCCAGAATCACCAGGAACTCGCCCACGAAACCGGAAGTGCCGGGCAGTCCGACGTTGGCCATGGAGAACAGCATCATGAACGCGGCGAACACCGGCATGCGGTTGGCCACGCCGCCGTAGTCCTTGATCATGCGCGAGTGTAGCCGGTCGTACATCACGCCGACGCACAGGAACAAGGCGCCCGAAACGAAACCGTGCGAGATCATTTGCGCGATGCCGCCCTCGATTCCCTGGGCGTTGAAAATGAAAAATCCCAGCGTGACGAATCCCATGTGTGCGATCGAGGAGTACGCGATCAGCTTCTTCATGTCCTCCTGCACCAAGGCCACGAGGCCGATGTAAACCACGGCGATCAGCGACAGCGCGATCATGAGCCAGGCCAGGTGATGCGAGGCGTCCGGCAGGATCGGCAACGAGAAGCGCAGGAAACCGTAGGCGCCCATCTTCAGCATGATCGCCGCCAGGATCACCGAGCCGCCGGTGGGCGCCTCGACATGCGCATCCGGCAACCAGGTATGCACCGGCCACATCGGCACCTTGACCGCGAACGCCGCCAGGAACGCCAGGAAGATCAGGACCTGGGCGTCGAGCCCGAGCTTGAGGCCGTGCCAGGCGAGGATATCGAAGCTGCCGGCCTTGAAATAAAGGTAAATCATCGCCACCAGCATCAACACCGAACCGAGGAAGGTATAAAGGAAGAACTTGATGGTGGCGTAAATGCGGTTCTGCCCGCCCCACACGCCGATAATAAGGAACATCGGCACCAGCATGGCCTCCCAGAAAACGTAAAACAGGATGCCGTCGAGCGCGCTGAAAACGCCGATCATGAGCCCCTCCATGATGAGGAAGGCGGCAAAATATTGCGCCACCTTTTTCTCGATCGCGCGCCAGGCGGAGATAACCACGAGCACGGTGCTGAAGCTCGTGAGCAGAATGAGCAACAGCGAAATCCCGTCGATGCCGAGCCGGTAGCGGACCTGGAAGGCGTCGATCCAGGCATGATCCTCGAGATATTGCATCGCCGGGGTGCCGACGTTGAAGCCGGTGTAAAGCGGCAGCGTGACCAGGAAAGTCAGGATCGCCACCACCAGGCTCAACTGGCGCGCGTAATCGGCGTTGCGATCGCCGCCCGTGGCCAGTATCGCGACCCCGCCGAGAATTGGCAGGAAGATGGCAAGACTTAGAATGTGTTCAGCAAGCATGGCTCAGCGGTGCAGGAAGAAAGTAATGAGCAGGAACAGACCCAGGATCATGGCGAACGCGTAGTGATACACGTAACCCGTCTGGATGTGACGGATGACCGAAGACAGCCAGACGATCACACGCGCGGTCCCATTGACCGCCAGGCCGTCGATCAGCTTGACGTCGCCGATTTTCCACAGCAGGCGTCCGATGGCACGCGCGCCGCCGGCAAACACGAAATTATTGAACTCATCGACAAAATATTTGCGCAGCAACAGCGTGTAGATTGCGCCGACCTTTTCGCGAACCCGGCCCGGGAGATGTGGAAGGCGGACATACATGAACCAGGCCAATACTATTCCCGCGACGGCGAGTAAAAACGGAGCCGATTGCAAACCATGAGCGATGAACGGACCCAGTCCGTCATAGTGTCCGGCGATTTCCTTGACGACGTCGTGCGCCGGCAGAACTTTAATGGAATCGCCGAAGAATCCGCCAAACACCAGCGGATCGATAAACATAAAACCGGCCAGGAGCGACGGAATGGCCAACAATATGAGCGGGATCGTCACCACCCAGGGCGATTCCTGCACATGCTTGAGCGTGTGTTCGTCCATGCGCGGCTTGCCGTAAAACGTCATGAACAGCAGGCGGAAGGTGTAGAAGGCCGTAATGAAAACACCGGTTAACACCGCGGCATAAGCGATGCCACTGCCGGGCAAATGGGATTGATGCACCGACTCGATGATCATGTCCTTGGAGAAAAACCCGGCGAACGGCGGGATACCCGCGAGCGCCAGCGAACCGATCCAGAAGGTGATGAAAGTGATCGGCATGCGCCGCTTCAGGCCGCCCATCTTGCGCAGGTCCTGCTCGTGATGCAGGGCGATGATCACCGAACCGGCGGCCAAAAACAGCAGCGCCTTGAAGAACGCGTGCGTCATGAGGTGAAAAATGCCGACGCTGTAGGCCGAAACGCCGAGCGCCACCATCATGTACCCGAGCTGGGACAGCGTCGAATAGGCGATCACGCGTTTGATGTCGTTCTGCACGATGCCGACGAGCCCCATCAGAAACGCCGTCAGCGCGCCGATCACCAGCACCACCGACAGCGCCGTCTCGGACAATTCATACAGCGGCGACATGCGCGCCACCATGAAAATACCGGCGGTCACCATGGTGGCCGCGTGGATCAACGCCGAGATCGGCGTCGGGCCCTCCATCGAGTCGGGCAGCCACACGTGCAACGGCACCTGCGCCGATTTGCCCATGGCGCCGATGAACAACAGGATGCAGATGAGCGTGATGGCGTTCCAGTCCACTCCCGGCAGCACCTGGAAGGTCTTGGCCGCCATCTGCGGGGCGATGGCGAATACCGCGCCGTAATCCAGCGTGCCGAAAATCATATAGATCGCCGCAATCCCGAGCAGGAAACCGAAATCACCCACGCGGTTGACGAGGAACGCCTTGAGTTGGGCGTAAGTGGCCGTGGGACGCGTGAACCAGAAACCGATCAACAGGTAGGACATCAGTCCCACCGCCTCCCAACCGAAAAACAGCTGCAGGAAATTGTTCGACATCACCAGCATCAGCATCGAAAAGGTGAACAGCGCGATGTAGCTGAAGAACCGCTGGTAGCCGGGATCGTCGTGCATGTAGCCGATGGTGTAGATATGCACCATGAGCGAGACGAAGGTGACGACGACCATCATCAGCGCCGTCAGCGGGTCGATCAGGAATCCCACCTCCAACGGTATGCCGCCGCTCCGGCCCCACTCGTACACGATGCCGTTGAAGCTGTTGCCCGCGAGCACGTCCGGCAGCACCACGAACGCCGACAGCACGAACGCCAGCGCCACGCCGAAGATCGTCGCGGTATGCGCGGCGACGCGCCCGATTTTCCAGCCGAGCAGGCCGGCCAGCAAGGCACCCGCCAGACAGGACAGCGGGATGGCCAGGTAGATCGTCTCGATGTCGATTCCGAACATGGCCTAGCCCTTGAGACTGCTCAGATCTTCAACATTGATGGTCTGGCGGTTGCGGAATACCACCACCAGGATGGCCAGACCGATGGCCGACTCGGCCGCGGCCACCGTCAGAATGAAGAACACAAATACCTGGCCGGCGGTATCGCCGAGGAAATGCGAGAACGCGATAAAGTTCAGATTCACGGCGAGCAGCATAAGCTCGATCGCCATGAGCAGGATGACCAGATTCTTGCGATTGAGAAAAATGCCGACGACGCTCAGCGAGAACAGGATCGCCCCGAGTATCAGGTAGTGTGACAAGGGTATCATTTTACTCCCCTGCTCCTTTTAAGATTATTTTTCACCGCAAATACGCAAAGAGCGCAAAGAGAGAATATATATAAAATGTTTTCATAATTTTTCTTTGCGTCCTTTGCGTCTTGGCGGTTAAAAAATTATTAAACCTTCTTCTCGGCGCGCATCTTCACGATGCGCACGCGCTCACGCGGCTCGATATTAATCTGCCGTCCCGGATCCTGGTACTTGGTGTCCTTGCGGCGGCGCAACGTGAGCGCGATCGCCGCCACGATGGCCGTCAGCAGGATGGCCGCCGCGATTTCAAAGGGATAGGCATAGACCGTGTAGAGCAAGCGGCCGAGTTCGCGTGTATTGCTGTGGCTCGCCGGCAGCGCACCGGGGTCGGGCATCTGCCTGAGCCCGAAATGGTCCGAACTGAGGATGATCGCCATCTCCGCCACCAACAGCACCGCCACTAGGCCGCCGATCGGCAGATACTCGCCGAAACCCTCGCGCAGTCGCACGAGATTGATGTCGAGCATCATCACCACGAACAGGAACAACACCATGACCGCGCCGACATAGACCAGCACCAGCACGATGGCGAGAAATTCCGCCTGCAACAGCAGCCATAGCCCGGCGGCGCTGACAAAGGCCAGCACCAGAAACAGCGCGGCCTTCACCGGATTGCGCACGGTAATTACCATCGCCGCGGCGAATACCAGCAGCGTGGCGAAAAAGTAGAAGATGCCTTGCTGAAACGTCATTGTTCTTTATTTTTCCCGATGTTCTCTATCAACGGTATTTCGCATCCGCCGCGCGGTCCGCGGCGAGCTGTTTTTCGTGCTTGTCGCCGACCGCGAGCAGTTGTTGCTTCGTGATCACGTGCTCGCCGCGGTTTTCGAAATGGAACTCGAAAATCCGCGTCTCGACGATGGAGTCCACCGGGCATGACTCCTCGCAGAATCCGCAGTAAATGCACTTGAACAGGTCGATGTCGTAGCGCGTGGTACGGCGCGTGCCATCGGCGCGCTCCTCGGATTCGATGGTAATCGCGGCCGCCGGACACACCGCCTCGCACAGCTTGCAGGCGATGCAGCGTTCCTCGCCGTTGGGATAACGCCGCAACGCGTGCAGTCCGCGGAAGCGCGGGCTGATCGGCGTGCGCTCCTCCGGGTACTGGATCGTGATCTTGCGCGCGAACAGGTAACGCCCGGTGACCATCAGCCCCTGCACCAGCTCGTAGAGCAGGAACGTGTTCAGATATCGCTTGAACGTCTTGACCATGATTGTCTCCGCTTCCACTCAGTGGAAGATGAATCCCCAGGGCGTGAGGAACATGACCGCCCCCATCACGCCGATCCACACCAGCGTCACCGGAATCAACACCTTCCACCCGAGGCGCATGATCTGGTCATAACGATAGCGCGGAAACGTCGCACGGAACCACAGAAAACAGAACAGGATGAAGCTCATTTTAAGCAACAGCCAATGCATGCCGCCACCGAGCACGGTGCCGATCACCGGCAGCGTCAGAACCTTGGCGGGCAGCAGGCCATCAAGCGGCGACAGCCAGCCGCCGAGGAACATGATGGAACACAGCGCCGCGATCAGGATCATATTGGCATATTCGGCCATGAAAAAGAGCGCGAAGGTCATGCCGGAGTACTCGACATGGAAACCGGCCACGATTTCGGATTCGCCTTCGGCCACGTCGAATGGCGCGCGGTTGGTTTCGGCCACCCCGGAGATGAGGTACACCAGAAACAGCGGAAACAGCGGCAGGAAGTACCATTGATGAATGCCGCCGCTCTGATGCAGCACGATCTCGCGCAGATTGAGGCTGCCGGCCGCCATCAGCACGCCCACCAGGGCGAATCCCATGGCAATTTCATAGGCGACGATTTGCGCCGCCGAGCGCATGCTGCCCAGAAACGCGTACTTCGAATTCGACGCCCAACCGGCGATGATCACGCCGTACACGCCCATCGAAGTGAGCGCCAGGATGAACAGCAGGCCGGCGTCGATATTCGCGAGCCACAATTTGTCGGTGAACGGAATCACCGACCACGCCGCGACCGCCGGCACGAACGTGAGAATCGGCGCGAACACGAACAGGAAGCGACTGGCCTTGGTCGGGACAATGATTTCCTTGAGCAGCAGCTTCAAGGCATCGGCCAAGGGCTGCAACCAGCCCTTGGGTCCGACCCGGTTCGGACCGATGCGCCCCTGCATGTAACCGATGATCTTGCGCTCGGCGTAGGTGAGATAGGCGACGGACAGCAGCAGCGGCACCATGATCATGACAATCTTGCTCAGATTGAGCAGCAAGACCTGCGACCAATCGGGGAACCAACCCCACACGCCCAGCAGAAACTTGCTCATGAGGCCACCCGCACCGTCACCGGCCCGTGCGCCCCGAGCATGGCCGTCTCCGGGTAACCAGCCGGCACCAAGACGCAGCCCTCCGGCACGCGGGCATCGATTACCAAATCAAGCTGCGCCACGCCGTGCGGCGCCACCACCTGCACGGCTTGACCGGCCACGAGACCGAGCTTGTCGGCCTGCGCGGCATTCATATGCGCCGCGGGTTTCGGATTGTCGGCGGTTTTCTGGAGTGCGGGCGCGCGGCGCACGATAGCGTCGACCGCGTATATCGGCACCTCGGCCAGCCGCATGACCTGACCGGCGGCAGCCGTCGTGGCGGCAGCGGCCGGCGTCACGGTGAACGGAAATGACGTGGAGGCCGCGGATACATCCGGCAGATTGATTTCGCCGCGCACGTCGTCAACACTGTCTTGCTCGAATCCGGATAAACCCAGAAGGTGGCCGAGCATGCGCAGGATTTTCCATCCCGGCCGCGTTTCGCCCAGCGGCGCCACGGCTGCCGAAAATGGCTGACAACGCCCCGCCACATTGACGAACATGCCATCGGTTTCGGTAAACGGGGCCAGCGGCAGCCACACGTCGGCATACTCCACGACACCCGTGCGGTACGGCGATGGCTTGAACGTCGTCATCATCACCACGAATTCCGCCGCGCGCATGGCCGCGCCCGCCGCTGCGCCGTCCAGACAATCCAGCTCCGGCTCGACGCCCAGGAGCAAATAGGCTTTCAGCGGATCACGCAGCATATCGAGCGCATGTCGGCCGGCCGCGGCGGATTTTCCGGAGCTGCCACGGTGCGGTACACAACCCGCCAGCCAGGCACCCGCCGAGTTGCCCTCGGGCAGCTGGCCTAATTTTGCGCCACACAAGTCAGCCACCAGTTGTGCCAGGGCACGCAAGCTGGCGGCTTGCGGGTGGCTGAGTGCCACGCTGCCGAGCAGCACCGCGACGCGCGCGCTTTGTTGCAGCGCCTCGGCCATCGCCTGTTCCGTCACGCCGGGCTTAGCGTCGTGGAAATATTTCACGAAGGCGGCGGGCAATTCGACCTTTTTAAGCGTACTCAAGGCACGCGCCACACCCGCCAGCGCGCGTACCATGTCCGCCGGGCTGGCGATGACCCGAGCGGCCAGCTGGTAACTGAAATCATAGTCAATCGGATTGATGGCGAACACGCGCGTGCCCTTGAGCGCGGCTGTGCGCAAGCGCAGGTTGATCAGCGGTTGGTCCTTGCGCGGATTCGCGCCGATCAGCAGCACGCCATCGAGTATTTCAAGATCGGCCAGCGGTCGTCCCAGCGACGGAAATATCGGCGCGGCATGGTCGTCAGAAAAATCCATTTGACGCAGGCGGTGGTCGATATTACCGCTGCCGAGGGCGCGCATCAGTTTCTGCAACAGGTAAAATTCCTCGGTCGTGGAGATGGGTGACGCCAGCGCGCCCAGGCTGGCGGGACCGTGCGCGGTTAAAACCTTTTTGAGGCCGGCGACGGTAAACTCCAGTGCCGTGGTCCAGTCGGTCTGCTCCCACTCCGTCCCGCGACGGATCATGGGAACAGCCAGGCGATCCGCGCCGTTCAAGGCCTCATAGCTGAAGCGGTCGCGGTCCGCGAGCCAGCATTCGTTGATTTCCTCGTTGGCGCGCGGCAATACGCGCATCACGCGGCCGCAGCGCGTCTGCACAATGATATTCGCCCCGACACAGTCGTGCGGGCTCACCGAAGGATGATCCGCCAGTTCCCACGGGCGCGCGGTATAGCGGAACGGCTTGGAGGTCAGCGCGCCGACCGGACACAGATCGATCACGTTGCCGGACAGTTCCGAGTCCACGCTTTGGTCGAGGAAGGTGCGGATCTCCATATGCTCGCCGCGCCCCAGGCCGCCGAATTCCATGACACCGGAGATTTCCTGCCCGAAACGCACGCACCGGGTGCAATGAATGCAGCGCGTCATATCAGTGGAAATCAGCGGCCCGATGTCCCGGTCCTTCACGATGCGCTTGGCTTCGGCGTAGCGCGAAACGTCCTTGCCGTACCCCACTGCCAGGTCCTGCAACTGACACTCGCCGCCCTGATCGCAGACCGGGCAATCCAGCGGATGATTGATCAGCAGGAACTCCATGGTGCTTTTCTGCGCGGTACGCGCCCGGTCCGAGCGGGTGTGCACGATCATGCCCTCGGCCACCGGCGTCGCGCAGGCGGGCAAAGGCTTGGGTGACTTTTCCACGTCCACCAGGCACATACGGCAGTTGGCCGCGATTGACAGCTTGTCGTGATAGCAGAAGCGCGGAATATAAATACCGGCGTCGTCGGTGACCTTGATCAGCATCGCGCCTTTACGTGCCTGGAGCTTGCGGCCGTCGACCTCGATCGTCACCGTATCGGAGGCCGGCGGCGCTTTGATGTCTTTCGGATTGGCGCTCATGCGTGGCTCCCGAGCGTGCCGGGCATACACCGATGGTGCTCGATATGATATTCGAACTCGCTGCGGAAATGCTTGATGAAACTTTTCACCGGCCAGGCCGCGGCATCGCCCAGCGCGCAGATGGTGCGGCCTTCGATGTTGGAAGCCAGGTCCGTGAGCATGTCGAGTTCCTCGGGCCGGCCGGCGCCGTGCTCGATGCGATGCACCACGCGCGACATCCAGCCGGTGCCTTCGCGGCACGGCGTGCACTGGCCGCAGGATTCTTCATAATAGAAGTGCGCGATGCGCGCGAGCGCGTGCACCATGCAGGTGGTGTCGTCCATCACGATAACGCCGCCGGAACCCAGCATCGAGCCGGCCTTCGCCAGTGCGTCGTAATCCATGGTCACTTCCATCATGACGTTGGCCGGCAGCACGTTGGCCGAGGAGCCCCCGGGAATCACGGCCTTCAGCTGGCGACCGTTACGCACGCCGCCGGCCATTTCGAGTAGCTTGGCGAACGGCGTGCCGAGCGGTACTTCAAAGTTGCCGGGCTTGTTGACGTGACCGCAGACCGAAAAAATCTTCGGACCGCCGTTATTGGGCTTGCCCATGCTCAGAAACCAATCGGCGCCGTTTTTGATGATATCCGGCACGGAAGCGAGCGTCTCCGTGTTATTAATCGTGGTCGGCCGCCCGAACAGGCCGTAGTTGGCCGGGAACGGCGGCTTGAAGCGCGGCTGGCCCTTCTTGCCTTCGATGGATTCAAGCAACGCCGTCTCCTCGCCGCAGATCTAGGCGCCGGCGCCGAGATGCGTGTACAGGTCGAAGTCCACGCCCGCGCCGAGGATATTCCGTCCGAGCAGCTTGGCGTCATACGCCTCCTTCAGCGCCGCCTCAAAACGCTCGTAGGGTTCCCAGAATTCGCCGCGGATATAGTTGTAGCCCACGGTCGCGCCGATGGCGTAACCGGCGATCGCCATGCCTTCGATCAGCGCATGCGGGTTGAAGCGCAGGATGTCGCGGTCCTTGAACGTGCCCGGCTCGCCTTCATCGGAATTGCACACGATGTACTTCTGTCCCGGCGCCGTGCGCGGCATGAAACTCCATTTGACACCGGTGAAAAATCCCGCGCCGCCGCGGCCGCGCAGGGCGGATTTTTTCAGTTCATCGATGATTTTTTCCGGCGGCATCTTTTCCTTCAGAATCTTTTTCCATGTCGCATAGCCGCCGGTACCTTGGTATACCGCCAGCCGCCAGGGCTGGTCGAGATGCAGATTCTTGAAGCAGAGTTCGTTGGCCACGGCCGTTACTCCAGCTTGTTCAGAATCTCATCCACCTTTTCCGGCGTGAGATTCTCGTGATAGGTTCGGTCCAGCATCATCATCGGCGCGCCGCCGCAGGCACCCAGGCATTCCACTTCCTTCAGCGTGAATTTTCCGCCGACGGAGGTTTCGCCCGGTTTGACGCCCAGTCGCTTTTGCAGATGATTCATGATGCGGTCGGAGCCGTTAAGCTGACAGGCGATGTTGGTGCAGACGCAGACCTTGTGGCGACCGACCGGCTTCAAGTCGTACATGGTGTAGAAGGTCGCCACTTCATGCACGGCGATGGCCGGCATTTCAAGATATTCCGCCACCGCCTCGATCAGATCGACCGGGAGCCAGCCGCCGTTCTGCTCCTGGGCAATACGCAACGCGGCCATCACCGCCGACTGTTTGCGCTCCGGGGGATACTTGGCGATCCAGCGGTCGATCTCGGTACGCGACCGCTCGGACAGCAGGCCGATTTTCGAGGCTGATTGTGACCGCGGCATCATCGGTCGACTTCCCCAAATACAATATCGAGCGTGCCGATCACCGCCACCACGTCGGCGATCATGTGGCCGCGGGTCATTTCATCCATCGCCGCGAGGTGCGCGAAACCGGCGGAACGGATTTTGACGCGGTAGGGTTTGTTCGCGCCATCCGAGATCAGGTACACGCCGAATTCACCCTTGGGATGCTCCACCGCGGCATAGGCCTCGCCCTCCGGTATGCAGTAGCCTTCGGTGAACAGCTTGAAGTGATGAATCAGCGACTCCATGTCGTCCTTCATCTGCTCGCGCCGCGGCGGCGCCACCTTGTGATCCTCGATCATCACCGGCCCCGGATTGCGCCGCAACCACTCCACGCACTGGCGGATGAGGCGGTTGGACTGACGCATCTCCTCGATGCGCACCAGATAACGGTCGTAGCAATCGCCGTTGACGCCGACCGGGATGTCGAAATCCAGGCGGTCGTAAACCTCGTACGGCTGCTTCTTGCGCAGGTCCCATTCGACGCCCGAACCGCGCAACATCGGGCCGGTGAAGCCGAGCTGCAAGGCGCGTTCGGCCGAAACCACGCCGATGCCCACGGTGCGCTGCTTCCAGATGCGGTTGTCGGTGAGCAGCGTTTCGTATTCATCGATATGTTTCGGAAAACGCTCGGTGAAGTCCCAGATGAAATCGAGCAGCGAGCCTTGGCGGTTGGCGTTCAGCCGCGCGATTTCCTTGGCATCGCGCAAGCTGGACGGCAGATGCTGCGGCATGGCGTCGGGCAGGTCGCGGTAAACGCCGCCCGGACGGTAATAGGTGGCGTGCATGCGTGCGCCCGATACCGCTTCATAACAGTCGAACAGATCCTCGCGCTCGCGAAAACAGTAAAGGAACACGGTCATCGCCCCGACGTCCAGCGCATGGGCGCCGAGCCAGAACAGATGATTCAGCAGGCGCGTGACCTCATCGAATAACACGCGGATATACTGGGCACGCAGCGGCGGTTCGATCGCGAGCAGCTTTTCGATCGCGAGCACATAACCGTGCTCGCTGCACATCATCGAAATGTAATCGAGGCGGTCCATGTAGCCGATGGACTGGTTGTAGGGTTTGGACTCGGCCAGTTTCTCCGTGCCGCGGTGCAGCAGACCGATGTGCGGGTCGGCGCGCTGGATCACCTCGCCGTCGAGCTCGAGCACCAGGCGCAGCACGCCGTGCGCCGCCGGGTGCTGCGGCCCGAAGTTCATGGTGTAATTTCTGATCTCGGCCACGAGTTTCAATTTCCAGCGCTAATGCCGAGCGGCTTGCGGCCGCATGCGTAATTGCGGGTGGATCCGCCTCTGCAACATTGTCGTCATTCCCGCGAAGGCGGGAATCCAGGCTTTTAAATGTTCGGTGGGCGCAGCCCACCCTACATATCTAAAGTTCATCGTGTAATTTCTGATCTCGGCCACGGGATATCAGGCTTTGGCAA
>JAUSDQ010000148.1 GCA_030650525.1 Sulfuricaulis sp. | reverse complement strand
ACCATGCCTGAAGTGTATAACTGGCAACTAGGCCGCAAGATGCTCTATCCCTACGAGGAGCGGCATCCGAAGTGGCAGTTTGCCTTTGTGTTCAACATCAATCGGTGTATTGCCTGCCAGACGTGTTCGATGGCGGACAAGTCGACGTGGCTGTTCAGCAAGGGGCAGGAGTACATGTGGTGGAACAACGTGGAGACCAAGCCGTACGGCGGGTATCCGCAGTTCTACGACGTGAAGGTGGCGCAGTTGGTGGAGCAGGTGAATCCGGGTGGGCAGGTGTGGAACACCCGGGTGGGCCGCAAGCACCATGCGCCGTACGGGGTGTTCGAGGGGTTCACGATCTTTGACGCCGGGGCCAAGATCGGCCAGGCGGCGATCGGGTACATTCCGACGGACCAGGAGTGGCGGTTCGTGAACATCTATGAGGACACGGCGACGAGCATGCGGGCGCTGGTGGATGGGAACGACAAGTCGGGGTTCACGGCGTCGGAGCCGTGGCGCAGCCAGGGCTCGAGCCTGCCGGAACACGAGTCGTTCTTCTTCTATCTGCAGCGGATTTGCAATCACTGCACGTATCCGGGGTGCCTGGCGGCCTGTCCGCGCAAGGCGATTTACAAGCGGCCGGAGGACGGGATCGTGCTGATCGACCAGAACCGGTGCCGCGGGTACAAGAAGTGCGTGGAGCAGTGCCCGTACAAGAAGCCGATGTACCGGGGCACGACGCGGGTCAGTGAGAAGTGCATTGCGTGCTATCCGCGTGTGGAGGGGAAGGACCCCTTGACGGGCGGCGAGCCGATGGAGACGCGGTGCATGGCGGCGTGCGTGGGGAAGATCCGCATGCAGGGGCTCGTCAAGGTGGGCGACGACGGCCTGTGGGCGGAGGACCGGTGGCACCCGCTGTACTACGCGATTCGCGTGGAGCAGGTGGCGTTGCCGCTGTATCCGCAGTGGGGGACGGAGCCGAACGGGTTCTACATCCCGCCGCGGCATGCCCCGCGCGGGTATATCCGGCAGATGTTCGGGCCGGGCGTGGATAACGCCATTGACCGGTACATCGTGCCGAGCCGGGAGTTGCTGGCGGTGCTGCAGCTGTGGCGGGCGAGCCAGCAGATCATCTTCCGGTACGACGTGATTCCGGGGCCCAAGGTGTTCGAGACCCAGATTCACGGGCGCAAGTTCGAGATGTACAACGACACGGTGCTGGCGTTCAACAAGTCGGGCAAGGAGATCGTGCGCATCCAGGTGGAGGA
>JAUSDQ010000136.1 GCA_030650525.1 Sulfuricaulis sp. | reverse complement strand
ATCTCGTGTCGGTTCGATTCCGACCCTCGGTACCAATCGGATCAAGGGGCCACAGCGATGTGGCCCTTTTTTTTGATCCCGAACCGTCGCTGTCGCGGATGGTTTCAGACACCCATAGCGACGTGATCGAGAATAAAAGTTTTGAATATTTGATTAGGATCAAACTAAGGAAACCATGAGATTGAAGTATTCAGAACACTTAACATAAATAGAATCCTGCTTTTAACATTCTTTCGCAGTCCGACCCCGACTTTGCGTGCCCCGCCGTTTTTTGTCGGTATTGTTGACAAAAATCAACCTATTTATCGATAAATTAGTATATTAATAATCTTTTGGAATACGGGTTAATGTGCTCAGCCAGTGCATTAGTCGCGCCAGCGCAGGTTGGCTAAACGTAAGCCCATGCCACTCCTGGCATCGCACCAATGCACCGGCGGCACACCTTGCTATCAGCGGGAGTCGCGTACCGACATGGCGACTAACAAACCGAAAGCGGAAATCCATCTCGACAACTTCGTCGACAGCATGGCAGGCGTCAGCCGACGCGAATTCCTGAAGTTCTGCACCGGCGTGGCCGTGACGATCGGATTGCCGGCCGGCATGGGCTGGCGCATCGCCGAAGCCGCCAGCAACCCACAGCGGCCACCGGTCATCTGGCTGTCGGCCCAGGAGTGCACCGGCTGCACCGAGTCGCTGTTACGTTCGACCCACCCCACATTGGAACATTTAATACTCGACGCCATCTCGCTCGACTACCACGAGACGCTGTCCGCCGGTGCCGGTCATCAGGCTGAGGCGTACAAGCAGCATTCGATGCAACAGAACAAGGGAAAATATATCCTGGTGGTCGATGGCTCCATTCCGCTCAAGGACGGCGGTATTTACTGCAAGGTGGCCAACCGGCCTATCATCGATCACCTACATGAAGCCGCCGCGGGCGCCGCCGCCATTATCGCGATCGGATCCTGCGCGTCCTGGGGCGGTATTCCGTCCAGCGGTCCCAACCCCACGGGCGCCACCGGGGTAGCCAAAATTCTCAAGGATAAGACAGTCGTCAACATTCCCGGTTGTCCGCCCAACCCGTACAACTTCCTCACCACGGTGCTGCATTTCATCGCCTTCAACCGGCTGCCGGAGTTGGACAACAAGGGCCGGCCGAAGTTTGCCTACAACCGTTTGATTCACGAGAACTGCGAACGCCGGCCGCACTTCGACGCCGGACGCTTTGCCATCACCTTCGGCGATGAAGGCCACCGCCAAGGCTGGTGCCTTTACAAACTCGGCTGCAAAGGACCCGAGACCTTTGCCAACTGTCCGGCCATTCAGTTTGGTGACGTCGGATCGGGTGCCTGGCCGGTGGGGGTCGGACACCCCTGTTTCGGCTGCACCGAGGAAGGCATCGGCTTTACCAAGGGCATTCATCAACTGGCTGACCTCCGGAACGTAACGCCACCCACGACCTATCCGGTGATCGCCGAACACGTCGGTAAAGGTGCATCGCCAGCCGCCACCGCCGTAGTGGCCGGCCTCGCCGGTGCCGCCGTGGGCGCCGCCGCCGTGGTGGCCAGCCGGCTGGGTCGCGACAAAAACGTCGGTGCCGATGACGTCGATGAGAGGCATGGCTAGCAACTGATGAAAAACTCAATCAAACATCCGAACCCGTCATTCCGGCGCAAGCCGGAATCCAGCCTATTAATAATTTCATTGCTTTTAATTATCTGGACCCCGGCTTGCGCCGGGGTGACGAAGCCTTTTTTAGCACCCTGCTAGGGACAAAGCCATGGCGCTGAACCGCAGAAATTTTCTCAAGCTGTCCGCCGGCGGCGTGGGCGGCGCGCTGTGCGCGGAACAGGCCGGTGCCGCGCCGCGCGAACCCAAAAAACTGCCATCGAAAGCGGTCGGCATGTTATACGACTCGACGCTGTGCATCGGCTGCAAGGCCTGCATGTCCGCCTGCAAAGAAGCCAATGGCATGCCACCGGAAACCACCGGCCAGCCGACAGCGATGTGGGACACGCCACTGGAAACATCGGGCAAGACCCTGAACATCATCAAGCTCTACCGGAATGGCAGCGCCGATCACAAGGATCAGGAGATCAACGGGTACGCATTCATGAAACGCCATTGTCTGCATTGCGTCGATCCTTCCTGCGTGTCGGTGTGTCCGGTATCGGCCATGACGAAAGATCCGCTCACCGGCATCGTGGAACATCACGCCGATCGATGCATCGGTTGCCGCTACTGCGTCATGAGCTGTCCGTTCGGTATCCCCAAGTACGAATATGACGAGGCCTTCGGCCAGATACAGAAGTGCCAGTTCTGCGCGCACCTGCAGGCCAAGGGTCAGATTCCGGCTTGTTGCGACGTGTGCCCGACCGGCGCCTCGCTGTTCGGCGCGGTGAGCGATCTGAAACAGGAGGCACAGCGCCGCCTGGAGATGCAGCCGGGCAAGGACTATGAGTTTTCGCGCGGCCAGCTCGGCGCGGGCCGTCCGGGCCACGTGGCGCATGCGCCCAAGTATCTCAAGAATGTCTACGGTCTGAAGGAACTCGGCGGCACTCAGGTCATGTATATGTCCGCGGTACCGTTCGACAAGCTGGGGCTGCCGACCCATGTTCCTGACTTCGGCTACCCCACCGTTTCGGAAGGGATTCAGCACATGCTTTACAAATGGATGCTCGCGCCCGCGGTGTTGCTCACCGGTCTGGCCTACGTGGTGAAGAAGAACACCGATGACGCGAACCACGATGATCATCAACCAGCCCCGGATAAGCCGTCGCGCAAGAGGAAGTCATGAGCACACACGCGCCCATCGGTGGGAAACTTTTCACCAAACCCTTTTTGGTGCTGTCGCTGTTGTTCATGATCGCCCTGGCGATCCTGGCCACGCGTTTCATCTTCGGCCTGGGAGCGGTTACCAACATCAACGACGGTTACCCCTGGGGCATCTGGATCGTCGTCGATGTCCTGATCGGCACGGCCTTCGGCTGCGCCGGGTACGCCGTGGCGCTGCTGGTCTATCTGTTCAACCGCGGCCAGTACCATCCGCTCATGCGCTCGGCGTTGATGGCCGGCTTGTTCGGTTACACGCTGGCGGGCGCGGCCGTGATCTTCGATCTCGGCCGTTACTGGCAGTTCTACACGCTGTTGCTGCCCTGGTACGTGCAGTTCAACTCGGTCATGCTGGAAGTGGCGTGGTGCGTCATGGCGTACGTGGTGGTGCTGTGGATTGAATTCACGCCGGTGTTTCTGGAACGCTTCGGGTTGACCGACCTGCGCCAGAAACTATCCAAAGTGTTGTTCTTCTTCATCGCGCTGGGCATCCTGTTGCCCACCATGCACCAGTCGTCACTGGGCACCATGGCGGTGGTGGCCGGATACAAGATTTCACCGCTGTGGCAAACCGAGATGCTGCCGCCGCTGTTCCTGATCAGCGCGTTGTTAATGGGCTATGCGATTGTGCCGTTTGAATCCATTCTGGCGTCGATGGGATTACGCCAACCCCTGGAAACCCGTCTGCTCGCCAAAATATCCGGCGTCGCGCTGTTCGTGACGCTGTTTTATCTGGTGCTGCGCTTCGGCGATCTGATCTGGCGCGGCGCCCTCGGCCTCGCGCTGGCGGGGAATCTGGATGCGTTGATGTTCTGGGTAGAAAACCTGTTGTTTGTCGTTCCGGTGCTGCTGCTCGCGCGGCGTTCCACGCGCTCCCATCCGCGCCTGATATTTATTTCGGCGGTGAGTCTGCTGCTGGCCGGATCCATTTATCGCTTGAACACCTACCTCATCGGCTATCACCCGGTCGCCGGCGGGACCTGGCACTATTTTCCGTCGGTCACCGAGATCATGGTAACGCTGGGTATTTTCTCACTCGAAGTCATGCTGTATCTGGCGTTCGTCAAATTTTTACCGGTGTTACACCGCCAACCAACGCCGGTAACCGCCAGGACCTGAGGCAAAGTAGCAAAACATGGCACAGCGAATCACTGTTGATCCGATGACTCGAATCGAGGGTCACCTGCGCGACGACTGC
>JAUSDQ010000116.1 GCA_030650525.1 Sulfuricaulis sp. | reverse complement strand
GTCAAACATGAGCAGGGAAAGCGGCGTCCCGTAGCGTCCCGATCGCCCCATCTCGTCGGTGAGAGCGTCGTCGAACTTACGGCGGTTGAAAATGCCGGAAGCGTATCCGTGATGGCCAGGCCGCGAAGATGCTCTTCAAGTGCTTTGCGCCGTTCAATCTCAAATTGCAATGCACTGTTGGTCGCGGCCAGCTCGGTCGTGCGTTCGTGTACCAAGGCTTCGAGCTGTTCCGTACTCTGCTGCATGACCTCCTCGGCTTTCTTGATGCGGGTAATGTCCGTCCGGATCGAGACGTACTGGTACGGCAGGCCGGCGTCGTCCAGAAACGGCATGATGGCGGTGTCGACCCAATAACGCGCACCGTTCTTGGCCTTGTTGCATATCACCCCGTGCCATACGCGCCCGGATGTTAGCGTGTCCCATAGCTCCTGGTAAAAAGCGGGTGAATGGTAACCGGATCTGACGAGGCGATGGTTCTGGCCCAGCAGTTCTTCGCGCGCATACCCGCTGATGTCGATGAATTTCTGGTTCACGTAAGTGATGTCCCCGGCCGCGTCGGCGATACTCACGATGTTGTGCTGGTCGAGCGCCTGTTTCTGGAATTGCAGGTCCCGCAGCGTCGTCCGGAGTTCGCCCGAGGTGCGCACGAGGTTCCCCACCAGGCTCGACAGGCGGCGCGTCACGAACAGGGCGGTGATCGCACTGAGCACAATGGCGACGAAGCCGCTGATGACCATGAAAAATATCGCCTGCCGGCGCTTGTTCCGCGCGGCGTCCGCCATCTTCGCGGATTTTTTCAGCTCATGCTCCAGAATCTCCGTCAGCGCCTGAACCACATGCCCCTGCGCCGGCAGCGCCTCTTGCAACAGCAGGACTTGTGCCTCGGCGCTACGACCGCTTTGAATCAGATTGATAACTTTGTTCTGCAGCGGCCCCGCGGTACGTGTCTGCGCGCGCAGTTTTTCGAAGAGCGGCTTTTCCTCGTTCGGCAGGTTGAGTTGTTCCAGCGCCTCCCGCCCCGCGGTGAACACGGATCCCAGTTCGTAGAATTTCTGTATCGACTCCTCGCGCTCGAACGGGTCATGCGTCAGCAGAATCTGCTGGACCAGCGTGCCACGCTCGCGCGCGGCCCCCTGCATTTTGTATAGCGATTCGATGGCGACGTGTTCCACGGCGACGATCTTCTCGATCGCTCCGTAGATGTCGTCCAGCCGCGTCAGGGCGAAAGTCACCAGCGCGATCATCAGCGCGACGGAAACGGCGAAGCCGGCGGCAATGATTTTGATCGCGCGTGCGTTGCTTGCTGTCCCCGTGTGTGGCTCTTGTGCGTTCATGGTTCCGGCCGCGCCGGGTTGTTCACCCGCCCCGGCACGATGACTGACATTGACAAAGTAACATTAGGTTAAATTGCGCCGTCGCGCGCCGGGACAGGGAGGGTGATCCGGATGCGAAGAACACCCGCACAGGGATGTGCGGGCCGGGGTGTATCAAAGTTGATGATGCGAAGCCAGGAAAGGCATGCAAGTTGGTCGGGGCGAGAGGATTTGAACCTCCGACCACCACCACCCCAAGGTGGTGCGCTACCAGGCTGCGCTACGCCCCGGGTGTGAATTTGC
>JAUSDQ010000117.1 GCA_030650525.1 Sulfuricaulis sp. | reverse complement strand
AAAGCCGCCCTCCAGATCGCCGACATGGATCGGCACTATTACGCCGACCACGCGCTGACGCTGGCGCGGCACCCGTCTGAAACCGACGAGCGCATGATGGTGCGCCTGCTCGCCTTCGCGCTGTATGCCGACGAATTTCTGATCTTTGCCAAAGGCCTGAGCAGCGACGAGGAACCCGACCTGTGGCAGAAAGACCTCACCGGCACGATTGAACGCTGGATAGAAGTCGGCTTGCCCGACGAACGCGCCATCCGCAAGGCCAGCGGACGCGCGGCGCAAGTCGTGGTCATCAGCTATGGCCGCGCGGCGAATATCTGGTGGAATGAAAATCGCGACAAACTGCAACGCCTGGACAACCTCACCGTACTCAACCTGCCAACCGAAACCACGCAGGCGCTCGCCGCGCTGGCCAGCCGTACCATGCAGCTGCAATGCACCATTCAGGAGGGCCACATCATGATGACCAGCGATGCCGGGATGATCGAGGTTGAGCCCAAGGTGCTGCATGGCAGTTTCCGCCATTGATTTTTTCATGACTCACAACAACTCCGTTCGTGGTGAGGTATCGAACCATAACGGACATACCGAAGGCCACACTGATTCATCCTTCGATACCTCAGGATGAACGGTTTAATAAATTATTCAATGCTCATATATACAACGAATGACCGAAAAACCAATCCCCTGCCCCTGCGGCGCAACGGACTACGCCACCTGTTGCGGTCGCTACCACTACGGCGCGCTCGCACCGGATGCCGCAACCCTGATGCGCTCGCGCTACAGCGCCTATGTGCTCAAACTTGAAGAATATTTGCTGGCCACCTGGCACCCAGGCACCCGCCCCGCCGCACTCGACCTTGCGGTGGACAACGCCAAATGGGTGGGGCTGGAAGTGAAGAAACACACGCCGGAATCGGCGGATCGCGCCACGGTGGAATTCGTCGCGCGCTACAAGGTCGGCGGGCGCGCTCACCGGCTGCACGAGGTCAGCCATTTCGTGCGCGAGGAGGGCAGATGGTTCTACGTCAGCGGAGAATTTCCTGACTGATCCAATGCTTCTTGTTTAACCGTTCTGCTACAGTCACGCCATGAGCAAACTAACCTTGGACCGCATCCTGCAATCGCAGGGCTTTGGCACCCGCAAGTGGTGCAGTGAATTGATCGCCGACGGCGAAGTGAGCATCGCCGGAAAAGTCATCCGGGACAGCCGCGTCGCTATCGAGACCGATGGCCTGGAATTCACCGTCTACGGCGAATCGTGGGCTTACCGCGAGCATGTCTATATCGCGTTGAACAAACCGGCCAATTTCGAATGCTCGCGCAAGGCCAGCCACCACCCCGGCGTGCTGACCATCCTGCCGGAGCAATTCACCCGGCGCGACGTGCAGCCGGTCGGCCGCCTCGATCACGACACCACCGGCCTGCTGCTAATGTCGGATGACGGGCCATTCATCCACAAACAGTCCTCGCCGAAACATCACGTGCCCAAGGTCTATGTCGCCACCACGCAGGAACCGGTCACGCCGCAACTGGTCGCGCGGTTGCTGGGCGGGGTGAAACTGCACGACGAACCCGCGCCGCTGGCGGCGCTGACTTGCCGCATGGCGGACACGCATCAGCTCGAGATCGTGCTGGAGCAGGGCAAATACCATCAGGTCAAACGCATGCTGGCGGCCGCCGAAAACCACTGCGTCGCGTTGCGCCGCTCGCAGATCGGCATGCTGAAACTAGATGAGCTGGGGCTGGACGAAGGCGAATGGTGCTATCTCGATGCGGAGCAACTGGCGCTGCTGAAGCCGGGCTGATTCACCTGAAATGCCGATGTAATTCCAACTCGCGTAACAAACAAAAATAATTTCGTAGGGTGCGTTCCACGCACCATTAACAACTGGTGCGTGGAACGCACCCTACGTTATTTCTGTTTTTATAATATGAGTACCCGCCACCCGGAGTAAAATCCGCCTTCGTTCATAAAGCCAATCTCAAATGTCGATCCAGTGGTTCCCCGGTCACATGACCTCGGCGCGCAGAAAAGCGGCCGAGACCATGGAATTCATCGATGTCGTCATCGAAGTGCTGGATGCGCGCGCGCCGGAAGCGAGCTGCAACCCGATGATCCGGGAACTGCGCGAACACCGCCAGCGCCCCTGCCTGAAGATACTCAACAAGGCCGACCTCGCCGACCCCGTCGTCACGCAGGCCTGGCTCGACTTCTACAACAAACAGGAAGGGGTCAAGGCGGCGGCATTGAGCTGCAAGAGCGCCAGCGATGCCGCCAAAGTGCCGAAGCTGTGCCAGCCGCTCGCCCCGCATCGCAACAGCACACTCAAGCAGTTGCGCATGATGATCATGGGCATTCCCAACGTCGGCAAGTCCACTCTGATGAACATGCTGCTCAAGCGCCGTGTCGCCAATGTCGGCGACGAACCCGCCGTGACCAAATCGCAGCAGTGCCACAGCCTGAACGAACGCATGACGCTCACCGACTCGCCCGGCCTGATGTGGCCTAAAATCGAACATCATAGCGACGGCCTGACGCTCGCCGCCATCCACGCCATCGGCCGCAATGCGGTCATCGAGGAAGAGATCGCCGAATTTCTCGCCGACACATTGCTGGCGCGCTATCCCGCGCAACTCGCCGGGCGCTTCGATCTGGACGTGGCGGGGCTGGACGGCATCGGCGTGATCGAAGCCGTCGCCAGGAAGCGCGGCTGCCTGCTTAAAGGCAAGGGCGGTGCGTTGGATCTGGAAAAAGCGGCGATGATCCTGTTGACGGAATATCGTGCCGGCAAGCTGGGGCGCATCAGCCTCGAGACTCCCGAGTCGCGCAAGGCAATGCTCAAGCAGAAACCTGATATCTCCTGATTAACCTCTTTGTCTGAAAGACAGGGCGCGATTACGCGCATCGAAAAAAACCACCCTGCTCCGAACTACGCCTTCGCAAGCGCCCGCAGCACCGCCTTGAGCAACTGCCAGCAATGCGCCACCGATGCTATTTCCACCCGCTCGCCGGGCGCGTGCGCGCCGCGTATGTCCGGGCCGAAGGAGATCATCTCCAGATGCGGATGGCTCGCGGCGAGCAGGCCGCATTCCAGGCCGGCGTGGATCACCTGCAACGATGCGGGCTGGCCGAATTGTTCAGTGTAAGCCTGCTGGCACAGCGCGAGCAGATTGGATGAAGGGTTCGGTGTCCAGCCCGGATACGCACCGTCCTTCCATGCGCGCAGGGCGTAACTGGCGGCGCGGGAAACCAGCTTGTCGGCCAGCGCATCCGCCCGGCCATCGTCCAGCGAACGCACCTTGAATGTCGCCTTGAACGCACCCTGCTCCAGCGCGAGCACACCGAGGTTGCTGGAGGTATCGGTCACACCGGGAAAATCATCGCTGACGTGCGCGACACCGTTCGCGGCGATATCGAGGAAAGCGAGCAGGCGTTGCTGTTCTGCGTGCGCAATGGATGCGTCCGGTAGTGTGTCGTAATGCTTGCAGACGAACGACACGCGGGCATCCACCTCCTCGAAGCGTTGCCGCCATGCCTCATGCCGATGCCGCGCCCACTCGTCGATATTCGACGCCATCGCTTCGGGCAACGCGCACAATGCAAAAGCCTCGCGCGGGATCGCATTGCGCGCCGTGCCGCCCTTCATTTCGATCAAATGCAGGTCGGTGTGTGCGGACAGATCGCGCAGCGCCTCCGCCAGCAGCTTGATCGCATTGCCGCGCCCGAGATGGATGTCGATGCCGGAATGTCCACCGCGCAGGCCGCTCACTTCAAACCGCACGAGCGCAAAACCCGGCGGCAGCGCTTGCTGTTCGCAATGATGGCGCACCTCCACATCCACACCGCCCGCGCAGCCGAGATAGAAATGCCCCCATTCCTCGGTGTCGAGGTTGAGCAGCGTCTTGCCGTGCAACGTGCCGGGCGCCAGCCCGCGCGCGCCGTCCATGCCGGATTCCTCGTTGACGGTGAGCAACACCTCCAGCGACGGATGGATCAAGCCCGGCTCTTCTAGCGCGGCCAGCGCAAGCGCGACGCCGATGCCGTTGTCCGCGCCCAGCGTCGTCTGCTCCGCCACCATCCAGCCATCGCGCACCACCGCGTTGATCGGGTCGCGCCTGAAATCATGCCGCGTGCCGGAATTGGCCTGACACACCATGTCGAGATGGCCTTGCAGGATCACGCCGGGCAGCGCCTCGCAACCGCGGCTGGCGGGCTTCTTCAGGATCAGGTTGCCCGCACCATCGACGATGGCGCCGACACCGCGTGCCTGCGCCCAAGCGATCAGATGCTCGCGCAGCGCCGCCTCATGCCGCGACGAACGAGGTATCGCGCACAGCGTCGCGAAGTGCGCCCAGACCGAGCGTGGTTGCAGATAATTCAGATTGTCGGTCATTGTCATAAAGAATCGTCGTAGGCTGGTGGTGAGGCACGAACCCCAGCCTCTTTAAATTGTAACCGCTGGGGTTCGCAAGCTCACCGCCAGCCTACGCCAGCTCTCCCCATGACGCATCTTCAGTGGCGACGTAATCCGCCCCCCAGCCAGGTTGAAGAATGCCTTCCCGAATAAAGCGATGAACAGACGAGTGCACCCAATCGCATGGCGATTTCACATGGCCATGCTTGACCGGATTGTAATGGATGTAATCCACATGCCGCGCAAAGTCATTTTCATCGCGTATCTGGTGTTCACAGTAGCGGCGTTGCCATATGCCGCGCTCGCCCTTCTTGCTCCGGCTCGCGCTGATGCGCTCGGTATTGGGTAATTTCCGTGAGAATCCTGCCTTGATCAATGCCCAGCGTGTCGGGTAATCGGTATCGCCCGCAGGCAACGTCCAAATGGCATGGATATGTTCCGGCAACACAACCATGGCATCAATATGGAACGGATGCGAGTCGCGGGCTCTCCTCACGCTTTCCCGCAATTCGTCGATATGGTCAATGAGCAGCGATTTCGACCTATCAGCCAGATTGGCGGTAAAAAAGAACGTGCCGCCTGAAGTAAATGCGCGGGTATAAGTTCTCATGGTTTGCCCGTAGGCTGGGGTGAGGAACGAACCCCAGCATGGTGTAAATTCAAAATGCTGGGGTTCGTTCCTCACCCCAACCTACCGTATTGGTATATCAAACGGTTTCGCCCGATTGGCAAACGGCTACCAGTTCGTTGCAGTCCTTGATGACCGGCAAACATCTCACGCCCTGACAAACCCATGCACTGACTTCCTGCGACAAAGGCTTCGCCAGCATCTCCGGCAAGCCAGCGAATTCGCCTTCCAGTGCGATGATCAGCGTATCCGGCCAATAGCGTTGCAGCAGTTGCCGACGCCATGCCGCGCTTGCCCCCGGCGCACTGCGCAGGATGACGATTTGCGGTGGCGTGAGGTATTCCCGCAATGCCGTCAGCATGCTCGCAAAGCCAGACGGCTGCTGCGCCAGCACCGGGTAATAAAGCTTCAGTGTGCACTCGGCGGCTTCGAGATAGCGCACCTCTCCCAGCAGATGTCCGAGGCGCTGCAAGGCGAATGCCGCGACGCCATTGCCGGACGGCGTGGCATTGTCGTGGCCGGGCTTCGGGCGATGGATGAGTTTTTCGTGATCGTGGCTGGTGAAGAAAAACCCGCTCTCTTGTGCATCCTCGAATTGTTCCAGCAACACATCGGCAAGCGCGCGGGCAAATTTCAGATCGGTTGGACGGAACTCCGCTTGCAGCAACTCCAGCAGCGCATCCAGCAGGAAGGCATAGTCATCCAGATAGGCATTCAGGTGCGCCTTGTCATCCTTGCAGGTCGCCAGCAGCCGTCCGTTGCGCCACATCGCGGTGCGAATAAAATCCGTCGCGCGTTGCGCCGAGGCTATCCACGCCGGTTCGCCCAGCATCCTGCCCGCGTGAGCCATGCCCTTGATCATCAGCGCATTCCAACTGACCAGGATTTTTTCGTCGCGCCCCGGGCGCACCCTGTTTTCGCGCGCGGCAAACAGTTTTTGTTTTGCGTTGGCGAGCAGTTGTTGCGCCTGCGCAAGTTCATCCAGCGGCCGGGCCACAAGCAGATTCCAATGCTTACCTTCAAAATTAGGCGGCTGATCCAGGCCGTAGTGAACGGCTGCGACGGCATACTCTTCCGCGCTCAACAGGCTGGCGACCTGCTCCGGCGTCCACAGGTAGAACTTGCCTTCCTCGTGTTCGGAATCCGCATCCAGGCTCGAATAAAACCCGCCATTCGGCGATTGCATCTCGCGCATCGCCCAGCCCGCGATGCCTTGCGCCACGTGCCTGAACGAAGCCTCGCCCGTCAGCACATGGGCATCGGTGTAAAGCGACAGCAACGGGCCGTTGTCATACAGCATTTTCTCGAAGTGGGGAATGGCCCAGCGCTCATCCACGCTGTAGCGGCAGAAGCCGCCGCCCAACTGGTCGTGGATGCCGCCCTCCGCCATCTTGCGCAGCGTATGCAGCGCCATGCTGCGCGTATCGCCGCTGCCGGCATGCCTCAACAAAAATTCCAGCCCGGACGGCTGCGGAAATTTCGGCGCTCCGCCGAACCCGCCGTAAACAGGATCGAAAGCCTGCCGCAATTCGTCGCATGCATCGTCCAGTGGTGCATCGCTGAGGCTGCCCTGGTCTTTCGCATTCGGCAGCGTGGCGCCAAAGGCGTGCAGTAGCGACGCATTCTGCAGGGCAATATCTTCCCGGTGCGTGCGGTAAATCCCGGCTACCTGCTCCAGCAACTGCACAAAACCGGGCAGGTTGTAGCGTGGCTCTTTGGGGAAATAAGTGCCGCCGAAGAACGGCGTCTGGTCCGGCGTCAAGAACAGGGTGAGCGGCCAGCCACCACCGCGTTGTGTCAGCATGGCATGTGCGGTCTGGTATATCTGGTCGAGATCGGGGCGCTCTTCGCGATCCACCTTGATGTTGATAAAAATCCGGTTCATCACCGCCGCGACTTCGGCATCCTCGAACGACTCGTGCGCCATGACATGGCACCAGTGGCAGGCGGAATAGCCGATGGAAAGCAGGATCGGTTTGTCCTGCTCGCGTGCGCAGCGCAACGCTTCTTCGCCCCACGGAAACCAATCAACGGGATTGCTTGCATGCTGCTGCAAATAAGGGCTGGTCTCCTGCGCGAGTCGGTTGGTCATGATGCACTCCTGAAGGCGTACGTGTCACGCGGGCTGGAGTGAACTTGCGAGCCAACCCATCACTCCCCGCCCGGCGTGATATCCGCTGGCAAAACAGGCGGTCAGCAGATAGCCGCCGGTGGGTGCTTCCCAATCGAGCATCTCACCGGCGCAGAACACGCCGGGCAGGGCGCGCACCATCAGATGCTCATCCAGCGCCTCGAAGGTTACACCGCCCGCGCTGCTGATCGCCTCGTCCAGCGGGCGCGGCGCGACGAGGCGTAGCGGCAGGGATTTGATTGCTGCGGCCAGCCGTTCGGGATGATCGAAATCCGACTTGGGCAGCAGCTCGCGCAACAGCCCGGTTTGCACACCTCTGATGTTTGCGCGGCTCTGCAAATGGCTGGACATCGAACGCGAGCCGCGCGGGTGGTCGATTTCGGCGATGACCCGGGGCAGGTCTTTTCCGGGAACCAGGTCGATATGAATGACGGCCTCGCCACGGGCTTCGATCTCATCGCGCAGCATCGCAGACAGGGCATAGATCGGACCGCCTTCTACCCCACTCCCCGTCACCATCACGTCGCCCCGCCTGGAATGGGAATGACCTGCCGCATCGGTAAAACTCACGCTCACCGACTTTAACGGATATCCGGCGAATTTCTCGCTGAAGTACGGACTCCAGCCGACATCGAAACCGCAATTCGCGGGCCGCAACGGCGCGACGGCGATCCCGCGCTGCGTGAGCAACGGCACCCATGCACCGTTGGAGCCGAGCCGCGCCCAACTGCCGCCGCCCAGCGCCAGCACCACGGCATCGGGCTGCGCGATAATCTCGCCCTGCGCCGTGTCGAAACGCAGCGAGATACTTATTCCATCCGTGCTTTCATTCCAGCCGCACCAGCGATGACGCATGTGAAAATGCACCCCGGATTCCCGCAAGCGGTGCAGCCAGGCACGCAACAGCGGTGCTGCCTTCATGTCGGCCGGAAACACGCGCCCGGAACTGCCGACGAATGTCGAAATGCCGAGGCCATGCACCCACTCCCGCAATGCATTCGGCCCGAAGCTGTCGAGTAAAGGTTTCAACTGTGCGCGGCGTCCGCCGTAGCGCGAGAGAAAATCATCCACAGGCTCGGCATGCGTAATGTTCATACCGCCCTTTCCCGCCCGTAAAAACTTGCGTCCCATCGTGGGCATCGCATCGTAAACATCGACCCGCACGCCGCCCTGGACCAGCGACTCCGCCGCCATCAAGCCAGCCGGGCCACCGCCGATGACGGCAACTGTATAGGGATTATTTTTCATGCGACAACTTTCCCGGAAATAGCGATGTCAGCATCACAATTGGAGCAGAATAGAAGTTGAAAATTTTTCAATGAAGTGAGATGCGTGAAATACGGTCAGCGGCTAATTATATCTTGGATAAGACATTGACCGATTGCCAGCCTGCCCGATCTCGCACCTATTGATTCGTTCGCGGCGATAGGATTTAATGGGGGCGGAGAGCCAGTATATTTTGGCTCCGCATCATCCGACCAATACGGGAATGAACTTTGAACCATGGATAACCTGATCGAGGTTAAAGACCTGCATTTTTCCTATGGCACGCTCAAGGTGCTAAAGGGCATCAATCTCACCATCCCGCGCGGAAAGGTGGTCGGAATCATGGGTACCAGCGGGTGCGGTAAATCCACACTGCTGCGACACTTCGGCGGCCAGTTGCGCCCGACACAGGGTAGCGTGAACTTCATGGGGCAGATTGTTCACGAGCTCAGCAACGCCGAACTGTACAAGATGCGCCTGAAAATGGGCATGATGTTTCAGGTGAGCGGCCTGTTCACCGATATGTCGGTTTTCGACAATCTGGCTTTTCCGTTGCGTGAGCACACCGATTTGCCGGAAGAGCTCATCCGTGATCTGGTGCTGATGAAGCTGCATGCGGTCGGCCTGCGCAACGCCCGGAACCTGATGCCGGGCGAGCTGTCGGGCGGCATGGCGCGCCGGGTGGCGCTGGCGCGGGCGATCGCCACCGACCCCGCTCTGGTCATCTACGACGAGCCTTTCGCCGGACTCGACCCGATCTCGCTCAACACCATTACAAATCTGATACGCAAGCTGAACGATGCGCTTGGCACGACCTCAATCGTGGTGACCTATGATCTGATGACCTCGCTCAAAATCATCGATTACATGTATTTCATTCATGACGGCGTGGTAGCCGGAGCTGGTACCGTTGAAGAAATGACCAACTCACAGGACCCGGCCGTTTACCAGTTTATGCACGCCCAGCCGGACGGCCCGATCGCCTTCCAGTATCCCAGCAAACCCTATTCGGAAGATTTGAGCATCCAAGCTTGAGCTATTGCAGCGGCACGGCGCGCGCATCGTAGCCGATGGCGCGCAACCTGCCCGAATTGGTCTTCTTCATTTCCATGGTGGCATCCTGGAATTATTTCAAGCGTACTACTTAATTCTTGGCGAGACACAATCCGTAGGCTGGCGGTGAATTACGAACCGTAGGCTGGTGGTGAGGCACGAACCCCAGCATCATGTAACCCTGAAAATGCTGGGGTTCGCAAAGCTCACCGCCAGCCTACCGCGCTGAAACTATTTCGAGTCTGGCCCCTTTGGCCCCTCGCCTGCGCCCAGCCGATCAGGTGCTCGCGCAGCGCCGCCTCATGCCGCGACGAATGCGGTATCACGCACAGCGTCGCGAAGTGCGCCCAGACCGAAGAAGGTTGCAGCTTACCCAGAGAGGATGGCATGTGCCCCTGCGATGCCATCAGTTTCTGGCGAAGGAAAGCTGGAAACTCTCCACCCCGCCGAACTTCGACAACTGCCGGGAAATAGCAGGGATCGAGTAATCGGGGTTCTTCAGCAAGGCAATGGCCGAAAAATGCCACTTCTGTTTGTCGTTGTCCGAGCCGACCACCAGCGAGCCTTTCGCGATTTCGTAACCCAGTTCCAGCATTGTCCGGCTCAACTCTTCCTCGTCTGGCGCAAAGCCCTGGCAGAAACTCAACTCGACAGCGACCGCATGCCGCGAAGGCAGCCAGATTTCCAGCTTGGAAACCCACATCATCACGAGAGCCGACATGACGGATAACAGCATGGCTGCGGCGTA
>JAUSDQ010000113.1 GCA_030650525.1 Sulfuricaulis sp. | reverse complement strand
TGCGAGCCAGCGCTGTTTTCAGCGCAAAGCCGTTGCCATCGGGATAACGATGTATGTCCGACAGTGCGGCGCGCGCCGCGGAAACGGCCTGCGCACTGGGACCGAGAGGATTTTCGTTGCTCGCGAGCTTGATGGCGTGGGTGACGCCATACTCGCGCTCAAGTTCCTCGAGTGGCTTTCCCGGCTGGTAAGGTTCAAGCCCGCGCACGCCCGGGATGGCAAGATCAAGGATCTGCATATTGTCCATACGGAAGTTCATCACAAGGGCAATAGACAGGATTAACAGGATTTCGCAGGATTTACAGGATAAAAGAAAAAAATTTTAAAAATCCTGTTAATCCTGACTAATCCTGTTAATCCTGTAGATTGATTCATGTCGGCTACAACACAGCCTTGGGATAGGAGCCGAGCCGCTTCAGAAACGCCGCCTCTTTTTCCAGCTCCGCCAGCGCTTTGGCCACCTTGCGATCCTGCATATGACCGTCGACATCCACAAAAAACACGTACTCCCACATGCTCTGGTGCGAAGGGCGCGATTCGATCCGCGTCATGTTGATACGGTTCTTCGCCAAGGGCGCCAGCAACCGTTGCAGCGCGCCGGGACGATTGCGGCTGGAAAGCAGCAGGCTGGTCTTGTCATGGCCGCTCGGCGACGTTTCCCGCGTCCCGATGACAAGAAAGCGAGTGGTATTGTCCGGCCGGTCCTCGATGTTGGAGGAAAATATTTTGAGGTCATAAAGTCGCGCCGCCGAATCGCCGGCGATCGCCACCGTGCCCACGTCCGCCGCCGCCATGCGCGCCGCTTCCGCATTGCTCGCGACCGCCACGCGCTCGATACCGGTCAGATTGGCATCCAGCCATTCGCGGCACTGAGCGAGCGATTGCTGGTGCGAAACCACGCGCCGGGCGCTCTGGGGATTGTGGCCCGTGCCGAGCAGATGATGATGAATGCGCAGTTCGACCTCGCCGCATATCTTGAGCGGTGAGGTCATGAACATATCGAGTGTATGATTGATCACGCCTTCCGTGGAATTTTCCACCGGCACCAAACCGAACTGGGCATTGCCAGATTCCACCTCGCGAAACACCTCGTCGATGGCCGCGAGCGGGACGGTATCCACAAAATGGCCGAAGTGCTTGAGCGCCGCCTCTTGCGTGAAGGTTCCCTCCGGGCCGAGAAAGGCGATGCGCAGGCGCGATTCCAGCGCCAGACAGGCCGACATGATCTCGCGAAACAGCCGCGCCATGGTTTCTTCGGCCAGCGGGCCCTGGTTGCGGGCGAGCACATGGCGCAACACCTCGGCTTCGCGTTCCGGCCGGTAGAAATTGTTGCTGCCTTCCTGTTGCTTGGTTTCGGCAATCTCCAGCGCCAGACGCGCACGCTGGCTGATGAGCGTCTGGATTTTTTCATCCAACGCATCGATTTTTCCGCGCAGACCGTTTATTTTCGCTACGCCACCGCCGGTTTTTCTTTTCTTGCTCATATCCTCAGAGAACACGCGCCATCAGCACGCCTTCGATTTCCGTCACTTTCCGGCGCACATCTTCCGGCGCCGGGCTGTCGAGATCCACCACCGTGTAAGCGTAATTCCCGCGCGAGCGATTGACCATGTCGTGGATGTTGAGTTTTGCCTGACCCAGCGTCTCGGAAATCAGGCCGAGCATGTTCGGCACGTTGGCATTCGCCACGATCAAACGATGGGCGGTTTCGCGCGCCGTGACCACATCCGGAAAATTCACCGAATTGCGAATATTGCCATTCTCGAGAAAGTCTTTCACTTGCTCCGCCACCATGATGGCGCAGTTATCCTCGGCCTCGGCGGTCGAAGCGCCCAGATGCGGCAGCGCGATCACGCGCTCGTGATTCTTCAAGAGATTGCTCGGAAAATCGCAGACGTAGCCAAACACCTTTCCGGTCTTAATGGCCGCGCTGACCGCCGCGTCATCCACGATGCCTTCGCGCGCGAAGTTAAGGATGATCACGCCATCTTTCATCAGCTTCAGGCGCTCGGCATTCACCAGGTTCCTGGTCGATTCAACCAGCGGCACATGAAAAGTGACGAAATCCGCGACACGCAAGGCCTCATCCACGGAATTCGCTTTCTTCACATCGGCTGACAATTGCCACGCACCTTCGACCGTCAGGCCCGGATCGAAACCGACCGCTTTCATGCCCAGCGCGAGGCCCATGTTGGCGACATTGCGTCCAATGGCGCCCAGGCCAATGACCGCCAGCGTACGTCCGGGTAATTCAAAACCGGCGAAATTTTTCTTGCCCGCCTCGACCGCCTTGCTGATTTCGGGATCCGTGCCGGAAAGACCGCGGGTAAATTCCCACGCCGGTGCAATGTGACGACAGGCCAGCAGCATGCCCGCCAGCACCAGTTCTTTTACGGCATTGGCGTTGGCACCGGGGGCGTTGAACACCGGGATGCCCAGCTTGGTCAGTTTCTCGACGGGAATATTGTTCACCCCCGCGCCGGCGCGCCCGACCGCCTTGAGGCTCTTCGGGATTTCCATGTCGTGCATCTTGAAGGAACGCAGCAGGATCGCATCCGGCTCCTTCGTGTCGTTGGAGACCTGGAACTGTTCCTTCGGCAGGCGTGCCAACCCGAGCGGAGAGATGTTGTTGAGTGTCTGAATCTTGAACATTATTAACCTTGCTGCTTCATGAAATCCTGCATGTAGGCGATCAATGCGTCCACGCCGGCTTCGGGCATGGCGTTGTAGATGCTCG
>JAUSDQ010000107.1 GCA_030650525.1 Sulfuricaulis sp. | reverse complement strand
ATCCCTTGGTCCCAGGTTCGAGTCCTGGCGGGCCCACCATAATCATCTCAATTTAAGTTAAATAGCCAGTTTACGTATGCAGACTTGCTTTCGAGGTCGATGAATAACACTCCGCATCCATGTCACGCACTACTCTGATCCTCTGCGCCACCACCGAAGGCCACACCGCGCGCATTGCGGAACGGATCGCGCAGCGTCTCCGGGGCAAGGGGCGCAGGGTAGAAATACACCGTGCTGATGCCGTTCCAGCAGGTCTGGAGCCAGCGGGCTATGACGGGGTGATCGTCGGCTCCTCTATTCACTACGGTCGGCACCCCGGCTTTCTGCGTGCGCTGGTGCGTCGCTTCCGCACTGCACTGACGGCACAACCCAGCGCCTTCTTCTCGGTGAGCCTGAGCGCCGGCGGCCCGGGCGCGAAGCCCGAAGCGGCGCGGCGCTATCTGGAGACGTTTCTGCGCCAGGTCGACTGGCACCCCCCACAGACGGCGACCTTCGCCGGTGCCTTGCAGTACAGCAAGTACGGGGTGTTCAAGCGATTACTGATGCGCATGATCGTCGGCATCGCCGGCGGCGACACCGATCCCACACGCGACTACGAGTATACGGACTGGAATGCCGTTGATCGTTTCGCGGATGAGTTTGCGCAGCGGCTTAAGCAGGCGTGAGAGGAATCCTGGGCCCGGAATTTTTCCTCCCCGGATCAGGGTTATGAGAGGAGCTAAGGCCGGTTATTTTTTGCCGCCGGCGGGTTGGAAGCCGGCCGGCAGCTTGCCCATATCACCTTCGCCGAACAGGAACCCGAGCATGTGCTGCTCGATGACCTCGATGCTCCCCGGGTCGGCGGTGCTGAGTTTGTTTTCGTTGATGATCGTGGCCAGGCGCTGCAACCACTGCTTCCAGCCTTCTTGCGAAACGTTTTCGAAAATGCGCTGGCCCAAGGACCCCGGATGCGGCGGGCGCTCCAGGCCTTCGGCCTCGCGTTTCAGAACTACGCAGCGAACGGTACGTGCCATGACGGTTCTCTTATGGTGTAAATCGGATGACGCATTGTATTACGGAATGCCGGGTCACAGGTCATTGCCACATGGATTAGCAGTGATTAAACGCCGGTGGTTTCTTGATTTCGGTTAAATCTAGTACCATGCCTTACATCAAGAATCATGCATGAGGAGTAAAGTTATGGGATCAATCGAATATTCCACCCGCATCGGCGATGCCGAGATGCAGCTCACCCCGGCGGCGCAGGCCAAGTTCGCCGAAATGCTGCATGAAGCCGACAACGAAATTCCCGGCATCCGCGTGTTCGTCTCGGGCGGCGGTTGCGGTGGCATGACCTACGGCATGACCTACGCCGACAGCGTCGACCAGGCTTACGACAGCGTGCTCGAAGGTCCGGGCTTCAAGGTCTTCGTCGACCCGGTCGCGCTCAATTATCTGCAAGGCTGCGAGATCGATTTTCGCAACTCGAGCTTTGTGTTCAACAAGGTGTTCCAGGCGGTGGGTGGTAAAGGCACCTGTGGCGGATGCGGCGGCGGCGGTTTCTAGTTTTCTAATTATTTAACGTAGGGTGGGCACCGCCCACCGATCGACAAAACGGTGTGTAACACCCTGCAAGAGTCAGGTCACTAACCGGATGATGAAAAAAATCATTATCCCTTTCCCTCCCGGCATATGAACGCCCCTCCCCCTAAGCCCAACCCTTTGCCGGAAGGAGAGAGGGTTTCTCAAACTCCACGCCGCATTCTGCTGATCGCCCCGCACGATAGTTATCGCACCGCGCCGTTCCTGGCGGCGGCCAAGGCCCGCGGCATCGAAGTCCTGATCGCCTCCGAGGCCAAACATTCCCTGGTCAGTGCCTACGCTGACGGCCTGCATCTCGACCTCGGCGATACGCAAGCCTCCCTGCAAACCATCCTGCGCGAAGCGCAACGGCGGCCGTTCGCGGCCGTACTTGGCAGCGACGATGCCAGCACTGAAATCGCCGCACTCGCGGCGGCCGAACTCGGCCTCCCCCACAACCCCACCGCGGCGGTACACCTCGCGCGGCGCAAGGACCTGGCACGCGATCGACTGGCGCAGGCCGGCGTG
>JAUSDQ010000087.1 GCA_030650525.1 Sulfuricaulis sp. | reverse complement strand
CATCCCGTTGCTCGGGTGGCTGTTCAAATATCGCACGCAGAAGAAAAACAAGACTAACCTGATGGTGTTTCTGCGTCCGGTCATCGTGCGCAGTCCGCAGGACAGTTACAACTTTACCGCCAGCCGTTACGAGTATATGCGCGCCCTGGAAAAAGCGGTCTCACGGGATAAGTTACCGATTCTGGAGGGGTTTAAGCCGGTCAGGCCGCCGGAGAAAGACGAATCCGCGCCCAGCGGCGCTTACAGCTCCGGACCGGAGATGCCCTTTGGGCCGCCGGATATTCCGAACAACGCCGATAAAAAGGCCGATCAACCTTCACCATGAGCCTGAACGCAAACCAGTCTGGCGCAAACCATCTCATGATGGATGCAGCGGCTGATTTACAGACTCTGGACCTCGTCTGGACCCAGCGTGTGCCCTATCACTTCGCCAAACGCCATGGCGTGATCAGCGCCCGCCAACAAGGCGATAAGGTGGAGGTATGGACCCGTCCCGGTGTATCCAGTGCCGTCCTGGCGGAACTCCACCGCGCCCTGAGCCTGCCGATCGTGGTGCGCGAACTGCCGCTGGAGATCTTTGAAACGGCGCTTAACCGGGCCTACGAGCGCGGCGCCTCGCATGCCATGGAAATTGTCGACGATCTGGATGAGGACCTGGACCTGGCGGAGCTGACACAAAACCTGCCCCAAGCCACCGATCTGATGGAGAGCGAAGATGACGCTCCCATCGTACGCCTGATCAACGCCCTGCTGACCCAGGCGGTGCGCGAGGGCGCCTCCGATATTCACATCGAGCCCTTTGAAACCCGTTCCGTGGTTCGTTTTCGAATCGACGGCATACTGCGCGACATCATTGAACCGCAGCGCGCGTTGCATGGCGTGATCATCTCGCGCATCAAAATCATGGCGCGGCTCGATATCGCCGAAAAACGCCTGCCACAAGACGGCCGCATCACCTTGCGGCTCGCCGGGCGCCCGGTGGACGTGCGTGTCTCCACCGTGCCCACGGGCCACGGCGAACGCGTGGTGATGCGTTTGCTCGATAAACAGGCCGGGCGTTTGAATCTTACCGCGCTCGGCATGGACGACACCACGCACAAAACCTTGATCCATCTGATCAACCAACCGCACGGCATCATTCTGGTCACGGGCCCCACCGGTTCCGGTAAGACCACCACGCTTTATGCCGCGCTGGGAAATCTAGACAGCACGCAGCATAATATTATGACGGTCGAGGACCCGGTCGAATACGATCTCGACGGCGTCGGCCAGATGCAGGTCAACTCTAAAATCGAGCTGACGTTCGCGCGCGCCTTGCGCTCGATCCTGCGTCAGGATCCGGACATCATCATGATCGGTGAAATACGCGATCTCGAAACCGCGCAAATCGCGGTGCAAGCGAGTCTGACCGGACATCTGGTGCTCGCCACGCTGCACACCAACGATGCCGTCGGCGCCGTGACGCGTTTGGTGGACATGGGCGTGGAACCGTTTCTGGTCGCCTCCAGTCTACTCGGGGTGCTCGCCCAGCGGCTGGTACGCAAACTTTGCCCCGCCTGCAAGCGTGCGCACGCACCCGATCCGGCGGAATTGAAATTGCTGGAGTTGGGTAAAACGAAACGGGATTATTCACAGATTTACGTCCCGGTCGGCTGCTCGACCTGTGTCAATACCGGCTACCAGGGACGCACGGGTATTTACGAACTGCTCACCGTCGACGATAAATTACGCAGCCAGGTCCATGACCGTGCCTCCGAAGGAAAAATCCGTGACCATGCGCGCACGCTGGGCATGCAGACCATCCGCGAAGATGGACTGCGCTGGGTCAGCAAGGGTGAAACCAGTCTTGAAGAAGTACTGCGCGTGTCGCGCGAATA
>JAUSDQ010000073.1 GCA_030650525.1 Sulfuricaulis sp. | reverse complement strand
TGCCGGGAACTGCGTATTGCCGGGTCGCCGGAGAACCCGAACGCGGTGCGCATGGCGTTCGCGGAAGACGAAGGCAAAGCCAGGCGCCTGCTGGCGGAGAAGCGCCAGCCCAGTTCGCCGCTGGAGGAATGGGAGGCCTGATTTAGCCGCCGAAAGGCGGTAGTCCATTGCTGTGGTTTGTGCGTTAATAACCGGATACGCAACTCACTTCAGGAGGCAATGTATGAGTGGACCTATCACAGCGGCTTTGCTGGGTGGACTGATTTTAATTACCGCGGTCGGGGTTCCGGTTTGGGCCCGATCCGATGCGGACGAGGCGCAACTGGAAACCGTTGGCAAGGATATCGATCAAAGCGCGGGTTCGTCTGCGCAAACCAACAAAGTTCAGTCTCTCTCCAAACAGTTCAATGTGGACCCCAGCGTGGTCGAGAATCTGCGCGCCAATAAACAAGGTTGGGGCGAAACCACCATCGAACTGGCCATGGCCCAACGCCTGATGCAATCCGATGTGAAAACCTACCCGACGATGGCGGATGCGCTGAATAAAATCGCGACGCTTCGCAGCGATAAAATGGGGTGGGGAAAAATTGCTAAAAATCTTGGCTTCAAGCTGGGACCCGTTGTTAGCGATGCCATGCGCACGCGCAATGAACTGCGCAATGAAGCGCGGATGGATAAATCGCTGCGAACCGGAACGTCCGGTAAGACGGAAAAGGTGGAGTGGGCGGGACGGCCCGAGCGTGGCGGACGTTTGGAACGCCCCGCGCGACCCGAAAAGGTCGAACGGGTTCGCTGATTACCAGGCAAAGTCAGGATTAAACAGGGCCCGTTCGCGGGCCCTGTTTGTTTGGATGAAGCGAGATGGTGGGCGATGCAGGGTTTGAACCTACGACCCCTGCCGTGTGAAGGCAGTGCTCTACCGCTGAGCTAATCGCCCGAAACGTTTTTCAGGTTGCGAAGTTTACTGTTTTCCCCGATTGCTCGTCAATTTAACCTGATTCTGCGGCAGATGTTATTTAAGGAAGCTCTGAGTTAAGCATGGTGTCGTTACGCCAGTCAGAAACTGTGTTGCTTCCAGAGCGTCGGGGGTGACTTGTTCGGAGATTCCTAAATTTAACATAGCATTTAGCCATGGTCTTCCGGTAGTTCCGACATAACCACAACCATCCACGCTCATTTCGTGCCGAGCCTCAACGGGCTATCTGCGTGCAGGGGGCGCCTCAGACGCAATGCTTTGTTAAGCATTTTTTTATATCTTCGATGTTCCATAGCCCCAATGATTTGTCGCTATAGACGCTATTTCCTTCTGTGCAATCTTCGTTGATTATTCTGAGTGGCTTAGGGAGGTTAAACGGCGCTATTTCAAGGTTAAGTGTGCGCCATTGTCCTGTGAATATGTCATGGTTTTCCATCCGAGTTGTAAATGTTGTCGTAAGGAGGTGCGTAGATTGGCTATCGCATATATTGCGCAAAGCCAAAAAAGCATCGTCAAAGGAGAGATGGACGAGACAATCGCGACAGAGAATGAGGTCTACTTTTCGAATTTTATCTTCGATTAGATTCAAATGCTGGAATTGCACATTCTCTCTTTCATATTTCTCTTTATTTTTTTGGATGAGTTCTTTAACTATATCTACTCCGACATAATTCACGCCTTTCAAGTCAACGCGACACATCCAATGGAAATCACCACAGGGAATGTCCAGGAATGTTGAGATTCTTAAATCCCTGAAGAGTAATGGCAGTTCTTCGATGATTACCCTGGTTTGATGGAGGTCCGATCCTGTTCCAGAGAACGAATCCTTCCCCCTCCATCTATTTTCCGTGAAGATGTTGGCAAAAACTTCCTCGATATCGGCATTCTTCAATATGAACATTTCTTTGAGACGACGCAGACGACCATACACATACGGAATGCCTGGCACTCTCTTCGCGATTTCTCTTATTCTTCTCATGAGGTATTCCCAGCCTATCTAATGGAAACGCAGGACCAATTGCATACCGAGAACGTTTTCCGCGTAATCGCTGGCGACATTGGAATCGCGCCGGGTGTGGCGATAATTAACCAAGCCGCTGGCCTTGGGGTCGAACTGCCGAACCAGAGCCAGGCCGGTATACCGGAAATTGTCCTCACGCGCGCCGTTTTGAAATTGACTACGTTGCCAGCCTCCGCTTAACTCCGAATGAGTTCGCGCACCGACACGCCAGTCCCAGGAGATGTCTGCGCCGTGCGCGTTTTCCGTCATAGCGCCAATCTGGAACGAACGGCGCTCGTCAAAAACCCCTATGGTAATGTTGTTCTTGCTCATATTTATCCCGGCCGTGGCGCGTAGACACTTTCTTTTAAGGGGTTCGACGGAACGCACCGGAAACAGATCGAGACCGAGCAGGGTAAATTCTTTCGCTGCATCGTGTCCAAACACGCCGTTGAATTCGGGGAAAAAGTCGTTTTCAAGAAGATTCGGAGAGGTGGTGCCGACGCAGGTCACTCTACCGTTGATGAGACCTGTAAACTGTAACTGCTGACTGGTGAAGACGTCCTCCTGGTAGTCGGCGTGTAACGTGACGTGTTGTCCCTGGTGCCGAAAACTTCCAGACGTATTTCCCCCAAAATAACGCTGACCCACGGCCGCTTCCAGGGAGGTGCGTTCCGTGGGATTCCAGGCGGCACCGGCGTTCCAAAAAGCTCCCTTAGGAGCTGGCGCCGATGAGACGACGCCGAAATCATTGTCTTCGTATCCGAGGCGGGACGATAAGCTGAATTGGCGACTGATCCCGTAACGCAGTTCGCCCACGGCGTGTTTGAGCTCGGTGGTGCCGCCGAGATCGTAGTCGGTAGTGCGTTGTTGTAAAAACACTCGCCATGGCCAACGCGTGAACTGGGAACCGCTTTGCAGCTCCATATCGACAACGCGTGTATCGCTATCGCTCAGGCTTTCGGCATCGTGCCGGATATTCTCCAGGTCATAGCGCAGCTCCAGGGCGGCGCGGCTTCCGAAGGTGTAACGGTATAGAGGGCTCACGCTGACGGTGGTTACGTCGCTCAGATTCTGCGTGTCGGCAATATTACTTAGCGAGGTCGCCCCTTGCGCGGTCAGTAATTCTTGTTTGTGCGCCGCCTGACCGAGAATAAAAAAATTCTGCTCTACGATCTCAATGCCGGCGTCGGCGCGCAATTGCTGGTGGGTTTTATTCCGCGCGCTGTCATCGGCATAAAACAAAGTTTGCGCGCGATAGTCCAGGTTGGCCTGCAGTTGGCGTCCTTTTCCGCGCACCTCCACACCGGGATTGATCTCGGTGACAAAGTCGCTTTTCTCCTGCCCTTGGGGAGACAGGGCTACGTTATCCGTGTAGGTCTCGGCGAGTTCAACGCGTGGAGTGATCTGCCAATCGCCGGCCAGCGTATTCGCTGTCGCGCTCCCTAGCAGCAAGGCGGTCAGGATGGGATGCAAGCCCCGTTGCCGCCGTGGCGGCACCGCGAGCTTGTTATTCCGAGGGGCCCACGGGGTTGCCGTCGGTATGGGACTGTCAGTCACTTCGACAGGACCGTGGCGGAAATTAGAACCAGGATTCCGGAACGATCAGAATGTCGCCCGGCAACATCTCGACATTGGCGCCGATATCGCCGTCTTTGACAAGGTCGTCAAGCCGCACCCTTAACTGTTGGCGCGCGCCGTCCACCTCCCTAACGATCGTGGCTTTATTGCCGGCGGCGAATTGCGTCAGGCCGCCTACGGCAATCATGACATCGAGCACGGTCATGTGTTCGCGATAGGGCAGCGCCTGAGGTCTGGTGGCCTCGCCGATGACGCGTATTTGCTGGCTATACGGTCCGGCGAACTGATTCACCATTACCGTAACAACCGTATCCTTAACATAAGGCTCCAGCGCCTTCTCGATATCGCGCGCCAATTGGGTGGGTGTTCTGCCGCTCGCCATCAGATCTTCCACCAGCGGCGTCGACACGTGCCCATCGGGACGCACCGGCACCTGCACCGAAAGCTCGGGGCTGCCCCAAACGAAGATCTGGATATTATCGCCTGGACCGATCAGATAGTCCGGCGCGGAGACCCGATCGGCGCCCGGACTCGCCTCGGGCAAGGGATGGGCGCCCACGCACCCGACAATGAATATCACGGGAACCATGAACACCGCCGCCGCGCGGCGAAGCTTGGCGAGGAGCCGGTCGGGCACGTGAGAAGAGAATTTCACTGTTGGTATTTCGCGGCTGAGTTGATTGAGCGCATCTTGATGGACCATGGATCGACGGTCAACACTAACTGAATACCGGCGCCGGAATCAAGAACCCCGGGTGGCGACCAAGACTGTTTTCAGCAGGATCTTGAGATCGAACAACAACGAGCGTTTCCTGACATACTCGAGATCCAGGTGTATCCAATTATGGAAACGCTCCTGTGACCGGCCTTCCACCTGCCACAGACCGGTAATTCCGGGCTTGACGGTGAGGCGCAGGTCGCGCCAGTTGGGATTGAAGCGCATTTCCTTCATCGCCAGCGGCCGCGGTCCCACGAGACTCATGTCGCCTTTCAGCACGTTAAACAGCTGAGGCAGCTCGTCGAGACTGGTTTTTCGCAGGAACGCCCCAACCTGGGTAATTCTGGGATCCTTGGCGAGTTTGAACACCGGGCCATCCACCTCGTTGCGGGACCGCAGCTGGTCCTGGATCTTATCCGCTTCGACCACCATGGTGCGGAACTTGTACATTACAAATTCCCTGCCGCGCACGCCGCAACGCCGTTGTGCGTAAAAAAAAGGACCGGGCGAGTCCAGATAAATTAGCAATGCAACGAGTATCCAAATGGGCAAGGTGACAAGCAAGAGCACGAAGGCGGCGGTTTTATCGAATGCGTATTTCAGCGCGCAATAAATGGTATTACGGATGCTGTGAACCACCGGCGCCATATGCCGCAACGGGGGAAGGCCGGCCTTGGCGACCAGCGGCCTGGCCGAGATGCCGTCGGTTAAACCGCCCGCCGAGTTGGCGCGATGTAAATTAACCCGGGGAGCGAAGTCCTGACCTGAACCCAGCAGGCTGAGATCCACGCGCGAGTCCGCGCCCAACGTAACGGTATTGCCCAATACGCAGTATTGCAGAATAGATCGCGCGCCGACATGGCAACCGTTACCCAAGACAGTGGGGCCGACGATGCTTGCCCCGGCTTCCACCCGGCAGTGATCGCCTATGACCACCGGTCCGATGATAGTGACATCGGGTTCTATTCGACAATGGCGGCCTAATTGGACATGACCGATCAGGCGCGCCTTCTCGTGCACAAAACTGTGCTGGTATTTAGCCTCTTGATTTTCGGCGGCAGAGAGGCGGCGATCGTCAAGCTCGCGCAGCAGATCGAATTGGAGTTGTAAATAATCCTCGGGACTGAGTATCGGCAAGCAGTCGTTTATCTTGCCGGTTTCAAGCAAGTGGCCCTCCGCCTGCAGTTGGGGAAACAGTTGCTCTTTCAGATCGTAATACTGATTGACCGGTATGTGTTTGAATATTTTGGGATGCAGCAAATAAACGCCGGCGCAGTGGCCCGAGACGCGCCGATTGTGAGACCGATGCCAGCGATGGAATGTTTTTAGCGACCCGTCCGGATTGGTAATGAGCGCTTCGCCGATGCCGTGATCCGGCGTTTTTTCTACCGTGCCGATCGTCGCCACGCAACGTGCATCGCGGGCGCGAGCATTATTCAGGAAAGATCGCAGTCCTTCGGCGTTGAGAAACGTAGTACCGTGACACACCAGAAAAATCTCGTTGTCGAGCCAGTCGCGTATGTCGTGCAAAGCGCCCGCGGCGCCTTTCAGGAAATCCTCCTGTCGATAGACGATATCGGGAAGCGAGCGGTCGAGCACGGCGTGAGGGGCGTGCAGGACACAGATGTCGTCGATGCCGGATTCGCGCAATGCTCCAATCTGCCAGTCGAGGAACGGCTTGTTGAGCAGGAACAGTGCCTGACATGGATTATCGGCGTCAGACGCAAGCCAGGGCGCCTGGCCGCGATATAAAATGACTGCCTTCATGAATTACCTTCAGCTAAAGCGTTGTTTACTATTTGCCGCCTCGTGACGATTCGTGGCGTATTTTTCTTACGGTCCGCCATTACCACGAGGGGGGCATATGATAGGTCGTGCCTTGTGACGGTGCAATGCGCGTGGTTATACAAAAGAGCAGCATAAATCCAAAGATACGGGGAAGAAACAACTAATTCTGTGAATAATTTCACAAATCAGGGCAATAGGACCGGATATATTGAGAATATACTTTTGTATTTTTGCTAAAACTGTAAAATTTTCCGACGATGGGCGAGAGAAAACGAAGCACCCGCGATAGCCGAGGCAGGGGACCTGGGCATAGAGCCACTATGGCGTTTCTCAGTCGCCGGGACGGTCGTGGCAAATTTAAGAGTACGACTGAAGGCGGGGTTTGACGCACGCGATGGGCCAAACGTTTACTGGGGGTTGCGGCACCGCACATCGAAGAAACTACTGTTTGGGGCCAGTTTGGAAGCGATTTGCACGCGTGGACCTGGTAGCGTAACGTGCGCGGGTGTCATGAGGGAGCGGGGTGTTTGCCAGCGGAATGTGGTATAAACGCGTCTGCTGAGAGCGTCGTTTGTCGTGCCAGGGCCGCCAATTGGCGAAGAATCGGCCCGGCGTGTCTCGCGCCATGCGCGCCGGTCCAGCCTTGCTCCGCAGGAAATCAATTGAAATGGACGTGCAACCGATGCGATGCCGTAGTGCCGGCATTGGTTGGCCGCGGTGCGGTTTTACTCTGATATGAGTTCGGCGAAACCCGGATACGGTGGGGATGAAAATTTTATGTCAGGCCAGTTAACCCTCTACGACTATTGGATGGCGCTGTACCGCCACAAATGGGCCATCGCGATAGTGGTTTTTTCGTCGTTTGCATTCACCTATGCGCTGAGCAATGTGCTGCCGCCTGTCTATGAGGCAAAGACCTCTTTGTACATACCCAAAGAGTCAGCGAAGATATTGTATACCGGACAAGATCAAAGCGATTTGGTCCAGGTGCCGACATTGCCGGTGCCCGATGAAAAAAACGCCGGCACCAGCATCGGCATCATGAAAAGCAAGGCGAACGCCCGCCGGGTACACAAGCTCTTTCCGGATAAGTCAGTGGATGAGCTGATGAAGAATACGGACATCGTTCTGGGCAGTGAATTTCTCACGGAGGTCTACGTCCGCGACCGCGATCCCAAGACGGCGGCCGCCGTTGCCAATGCGTATGTGGCGGCCTATGAAGAATTTCAATCCGAATCGATGACCAAACGCAGCGAACGCACCCGCAAGGTGCTGGAACAGCAACTTAGATTGGTGTTAATCCAGCTTACCGAAAACAAGCTGCGGCTTCGGCAATTCGAGGGCCGGCGCGATGCCGGCACCGCGGTGCGCGAGTCACGCGATGTCAAAGCGGATCTGGACAAGACGCGCGCCAATCTGGCCGCCGTTAGACGGCGCATCGCCAAGCTGACCAGCCAGCTGAGTGGCGAAAAAAAGGCGATTGTGCCGGACACCGGGCCGTCGGCGAATCCTGCGCAGGTTAAAGAAAATCCCGGCAACCTTGGAACCGCCGAGGATGTCCTGCGGCAACGATTGACCGAACAGACCAATGACGAAAAATCGCTGGAGACGAAGATACGTTCGCTCGAGGACACGCTCAATACTCTGGATGCGCATGCCACGAGTCTGCCGGTGAAGTTTATCGAGCACGAGGGGCTGACGCAGCGAATTTCCTATCTCACGGGTCTAAAGGAAAATCTCGAGAAAAATCTGGCGGAGGCGAAGTTACAGCAGCAATATCCTCCGCCGTCAGTCGTCGTGGCGGAACGGGCGATCCCGCCGGAGAAGCCGGCCTTCCCGATCCCGTTTCTCAACGCCTTTGTCGCCTCGGTACTGGGGCTCGTCATAGGCTGCTATTACGCGCTGTTTCTGGAATATCTCAGGCGCCTCAGACAGGAGCGCGTGCGCAGCAACATCGATTGGAAACCGACGATACGGATCGAGAGAAATGAAGCGCGATTCTCGATACCCTGACGACACGTACCTGGATCTTCTGGCGGACGCGTATATTTCGGTTCAGCGCGAACTGGAGGAAAGCGGCGCCATCCCGGGTGCGAATAGGGATTGGACGCGCCGCCTGCGCGGTTTTTTAATCGCCCTGGGCGGCATCGAAATCGGATTCATCATCGCGGGTTTGGCTGTATTGGTCAATTTTGTCGTCATCAACATGCTGTTTCATTTTCAGTTTTGAATATGCGCGAAACGACGAGCGAGACAGACGGGTGGGACGCGATGGAGGACCGATACCCGGCGAAGATCCAGGCGCAAATGATACATGCGCTGCGCGAGCGCGCCAGGGATGGACTGCTTCCCTATGAAGGCGCGTGGCTGCCCCAGCAAGAAGTCGCCGTACTGCAAAGAGCGCGGAACCGTCGCTCCATCGCCCGCGTGCTGGAATTGTTCCTGCTGTTTCTCCTGATGACGGCGGCGGGGGCCGCGTTGGTGGCGCTGTTGTGGATTCTCTGCTACTGACGGGCCCGACCCATTTTTTCTCGACGACCGTTATGTTATCTCCGTGTGACACCACCAGTGAAAAATCTGCATCGCTGTATGCGGCCGAGGAGCCGATTACGCCGGGACAGATACAGGTTGAATGCATCGCGCAGTTCGACGAGCTTGTGGCGCTACGTCCCGTCTGGGACAGTCTGCTGGCGCAATATCCGGCCGCCACATTTTTCCTGGGACATGTCTGGGCCTGTGCATGGTGGCAAACGTTCGGCGCCGAGTATCGGCTGCGGGTGCTGGTGCTGCGGCACCGGGGAAAGGTGATTGGCATCGCGCCCTTCATGCGGTCGGTGACCCATGTTTTCGGTTTGCCGATCAGGCAAATTAGTTTCTTTCATAATCGCCATACCCTGCGCGGAGACACTTTGTTCCCTGCGGATGCGGAGGCGTGTCTCGGCGCGGTCTTGGTTTATCTCCGGCAGTTGCGCGATTGGGACGTGCTCTACTTGGCGGACGTGCCAGCGGTGTCGTCGCTGTATACGGCGCTGCCGGCGGCCGCGGCCGCGAGCGGCTTGCCGTGGGATCCGTGGCGGCCAGGCAGGCCTCATTCCAGTCTGCCTTTTTCCGGAACCTGGCAGGACTACCTTAAGCAGCGCTCGAGCAATTTTCGCCACGTGTTGAAGAAGATGCAGAATCGCCTCGACAGGTTGGGACACACGCATATCGAATGCGTGGCGGAACGGCAGGCGATGCTGGCAGTATTGCCCGAGATTTTCGAGCTCGAGCGCAAGAGCTGGCACGGGATGGATCAGGCCACGGCGCTGCGGGACGAGGACCGTGTCTTCCAGCGAAGGCTGGTCGTTGCGCCGTCGGAGAATCAGAAGAGTCTATTTTATTTGCTCAGGCTCGAAGGCCGGCTGGTGGCTTGCCAGCATCTCTTGGAATTCGACCGGGTGGTTTACGGCTTCACCACGTATCATGACAAAAGTATCGCTCAGGCCTCGCCCGGAACGATGCTTTTCCTCGGCATGTTTCGATCGTTGTGGGAACAATCGATGCGGGAATTCGATTTCAACGGCGATAATCCTGGATATCAACGTTGGACGCCTCAACCCAAATCGCATTTTTCAACACGCTGTTACGCGGCCACGCCTTACGGCCGCTTTCTGCAGATATCAAGAAGGATAACGCGACATGCCCTCGGCCTTGCCAAACCACGCGCCGCTTGAGTGCCGTTGGCTGCGGTGGCCCGACGAGACCGAGCCGCTGCGGGAGGCGTGGCAGGCATTGTCTGCGCGCACCCCGGCGACCCACGTTTTCACCACCTACCGTTGGCTCGATGCGTGGTGTGAGGCATTCGCCTTGCCCGGCGAAGTGAGTGTCGCGGCGATCTATGACCGTTCTGAGCTCGTCGGGGTGATGCCGGTGGCGAAGAACGCCGTGTGGCGCGGGCCCGGTCTTTCGGTGCGTTTCGACTATCGTCCGCAGGACAGTGGCTTTCTCGTCGACCGTCCGCGTTACCGTTTTTTCCCGATGACGCAGCTGAGCCCGCCGATCAATCTCGAAAGCGGAAATTTGCGCGGCGACCTGCTCGCGGCGCCGGGACGCGAGGCCGAATGCGAGCGCGCGCTGTTCGCGAGCTTGCGCGCGCTTCCGGGCTGGCACGTCGGGGTTCTCACCTGTCCCGCTGAAAAGCTCGGGGCGTGGCTCGAGGCCGCGCGCGCCGCGGGATTGCCCGCGTATGCGCGCGCCAGCCAGCGTTCCTTTCACGGTCTGCAGCGGCTGATCCCCTGGCCGGACTACGTGCAGACGCGCTCGCGAAAATTCCGCCAGAATATGCGATACACGGAAGCTCGGGCGCAGGCGTTCGAAGGCGGTCTTCGTCTTAAGGTGTTCGTCGATGCGAGCGACATGCAGGAAGGCCTAAACCATTTTTTTGCATTGGCCAAGCGGAGCTGGAAAGCGACGGGTCGCGACGGCGCGCTCGATTTCGAACCGGTACTCACCGGCGGAACCCGCCGTTTTTACGAGAAGCTGTGCTTGATGCCGTCGCCCGAGTTCAAGCCCTATTTGCAGTTGCATTATGCCGGCGATCGAGCGGTGGCGGGCATTCTCTGCCTCGTGTGCCAAGCGCGTCTGTTCGCGTGCCTGACCTATTATGACCCCGATATCACGCACGTGTCGCCCGGCCGGCTGCTGTTTAAGGATCTCTTTTCCTGGGGCGCGGAGAACGGCGTTGGCAGCATCGATTTCAACGGAGCCTCGTCCTTCGTCCGCTACTTTGCCGACCACGCGGTGGGCGACCATCAGTTGCTGGTCTTCCGCCCGCATCCGTATGCGCGCCTGCTGCACGCCATGTCGCGGCGGCTGTCGCCGGGCGTCATCTCGGCGCCGGGATCTCAAGGCGAGCTGGCATGATGAAGACATACGGTCTCGAGGTCCCGACAATCCTCGCTTCCCGGCCGGAGGCGATGCTGCAAACCGATGTTCTCGGTGCGGAAGCCTTGGACGGGCCGCTCAAGGCGCAGTGGGAGGCGTTGATGGAAGAGTGCGAATCGCCTCTGCTTTTTTCAAGCCATGACTGGACGCGCGCGTGGTTTGCGAGCTTCGGCGCGGACAAGCAGCTGCTCCTGATCACCCTGCGGAGCGCTGGCCGGCTGGTGGGGCTGGCGCCGTTGGTGCTGTCCCGCCTGCGGCGGCGGCCCGCCTTGGCGGCGCGCTACGACTTCCAACCGGAGGACGTGGGTCTCATCAAGGCGGGAGGGCGTGCACGCGTGGTCCCCGTGCGTCAGTTGAGCGTCGCCGCGAATCTTTTAAGTGTCAACATGCGCGGTGGGTGGCTTATCGCGAAGGAGTACCAGCAAGCCGGTCTGCTCGCGCTGTTGGAAAAGATCGCCGCACTTCCCGACTGGCAGATGCTGCTCTTGCCATCGGTCACCGTGACGGACGCCGCGGCCATCGCGCATGCGGCTAAAACCATGGGGCTGCGGGTGAAATGGGTGGCGCGCTTGCGCACTCTTTTCAGTTTGCGTGTCACGGATTGGGAACGCTATAGCGCGCAGCGCGGGCGTAATTTTCGAAAGCTGTGCCGGCAGGCGGAAAACCGGATGCTGGCGTTTGGCGCGGTCGAACTGCGGACCGCGACGGCGCCAGACGAAATAGCGACGCTCCTCGACGAGATGTTCGCGCTCGCGCGGCAATCGTGGAAACAGACGGGCCGCGCGGATCAGGCCGTGCATCTGCCCGTGACGAGCGCGAGCACTGCCTTCGTTCGCGATCTCGGGTTGCGCTACGCCGCCAAGGGTCGTTGTCAGATAGTGGTGTTGCGCGTGGACGGCATCCTGCGCGGATGCATGTTTTGCGTGAGCGAGGGGAAAACTTTGTACGGTATGCAGACCTATTATAGCTCCGACGTCGCCTACGGCTCTCCCGGCCGGTTGATGATGCGCGAACTCATCCAGTGGTGCGCGGCCCATGGCATCGAACGCATCGATTTGAACGGCAACTCGCCGCTCGTGAAGACGTACGCGGACACGGAGGCGAGCTACGATCAGCTGCTGCTATTCCGGCCGCGCGGCTATTCGGCGGTGCTCTTCGGCCTGGCGACCTTCATTGGATGGACGACATCGCTTCTGCCGCGCCTGCGAGCCAGAGGCAGAGCGACCGAGATTAATGAACATGCAAGCTAATCTCCTGACACGTCCCGCGTCCGAATGGATCACCAGCCTATCGATGGGCGCGTTCATCGAGCGCTTCGGCGGCGCCTGGGAGGACATTCTCGCGTCCGCGGGCAATACGAACCTCTTGTTGACCCTCGATTGGCTGCAATGCTGGTGGCGACACTTCGGCATCGAGGGTTGCGAACGCATCCTCGTCTACGAGCATGAGGGTGACCGGGGATTTTTTTTTACCGCGCACGTGCCCGAGCGCTACTACGGACTGCCGGTGCGTACGATCAAATGCTGGACCAATAGCCACAGCCAACGCGCGGGCCTGTTGTCGGCCGCGGACGCCCGGGAATTTGCCGAGGCGCTTGTCGAACATTGGTTCGCGCGCCGCGGCGAATGGGATATGGCGCGGTTGCAGGGAATCGAGGTGGACAGCGGCATGGCGGTCGCGCTGATCGAAGCGGCGCAGCGCCGCGGTGGCACCGCGCGAATCGAACGCACCTGGGCGAACCACCGCGTTCCCATCGACCAGCCGTGGCAGGTCTATTATCGCGCGCTTTCGCGCAACAGCCGCGAGAAGGGCGAACGGCTGGGACGCCGGCTGGCCGAGCAGGGAGTGTGCGAGTGGCGCCAAGCCGCCGGCATCGACGAGGTGACGCCAGCGCTCGAGCAGTACTTCGCCATCGAGGAACAGAGCTGGAAAGCGCAAAGTGGCGAGGTGATCGCGCGCCATCGCGTGCTCCACGATTTTTATCGCTTGGCTTTCCTCGCGCTCGCGCGCCGCGGACGTTGCGAGGTGCATCTGTTGCTGCTCGACGGACAACCGATCAGCGCCATCGTCGCTGTGATCTATGCCAACCGCAAATGTGTGTACAAAACGAGCTATGTCGAAGCCCATGCCAAATATTCGCCCGGGTGGTTGGTTTATCGTCACTTGTTGCAAGACGCTTTTGAACGCGGATTCGAGGAAGTGGACCTGTTCGGCTGCACGCGTTTTACCGAAAGTTGGTCAGATCGGAGCCGCGGCTTCCACGACGTGTTGTTGGTGAGCCCCACCTGGCGCGGACGCCTGACCGGCGTGTCCAAGCGAATCAAAGAACGCTTACATGAAAACTTAAAAAGAGGGACAGCAGCATGACGTTGTTAGCGGCGATGTATTCGCCTTCGATCAAAAACCATCAGACAATGGCGGGACTGTTGCCGCCGGGCAATCGTGTGCATGTCGATAACGACGCCGCCGGCACGCCACGCCTGTCATTCTCCTGTGCGCCGCCGCCTTACGCCGCGGCGGGCAGCCCGATGGCCGCTCACAAGACGTCCGGCGGGAACCGGGTGTTGTTCCATGGCCGCTTGTTTAACGCGCACGAGCTGGCGGCGCAATTGCCGGAGCGAATCTCCTCCGGCGATACGGCCGCGCTGGTTGCCGGCGCTTACGAGCGCTGGGGGACCGATTGCTTTGCACGCCTGCGCGGCCAGTTTGTAGCCGTCATCGTCGATGCCTCACAGCAGCGGGTCTATGCCGTGCGCGACCCTTTCGGCACGCTGCCGCTCTACTATCGCATCGTGCGCGACGGTATCGCAGTGGCATCGCTTGCCAAGACGCTCCTTAAGCTCGATGACGCTGCTCCGACCCCGAACGACCGGCTGGTGTGGGAGTACCTCATGGGCGACCTCGCGATCGGCGAGATGTTTTCCGGCGAGCCGACCTTTTTCAACGAAGTCCAGCGCGTCAAGGCCGGGCACTACCTGTGCTTCGCCGACGGCCGTTGCGAGCAGCGGCGATACTGGGAGTTCGCGCAGCTGTTCACGCAACCGAAGCGGACCGACGCCGATCCCGCGGAGTATTTGGCGCTGCTGGAGACCGTCGTGCGCGAGCAGTGCGGCGACTTCAAGGGCGTGGGCGCCGCCTTGAGCGGCGGTCTCGACTCGACGGCGATCGTGCTGCTCATGGAGCGCGTCGCCGGCGGGCGCGAGCTGTCGACCATCTCGCTCGGCATCGAGGGCCAGGGCGAGGACGAGACCGGCAATATCGAGGCCGTGCTCAAGCGCGTGCACGCGCGGCCGAGCTGGGTACGCCCGGAAGGCGTCGATATGTTCGCCATGTTCGAGGAAAGCGCCTGGCATCACGAATGTCCGTCGCTGACGCCTTCAGCGTCTATTTTTCATCTATTAAAGAAGGGCACGCGGCAAAACGGCATCGACGTGTTATTCAGCGGCCTGGGCGCCGACGAGGTGCTGGGCGGCATGAATCTCGGCTATATCGCCGACCTGTTCCGCAGCGGCCATTGGCTGCGTATGTGGCGCGAGCTGCACGCGTACACCGCGGTCGACAGCCTCCATTTCGGCCGCTCACCCCTGATGATCTTTCGCCAACATGTGTTCGATCCAATGCGGCTGGTACGGAGACGTCCGCCGGTGCCCGCCTGGATCAACCGCGACTTTGCCGTGGCACAGGCCGGCGGCCGGCGCGAGGCCGCCGAGGTACTTCCGGGCACAAGCGTGTTCGATCAGCGCACGTACGAGAAGTTGACGCGCAACTTCACGCAGACTTTCCTGCACTACGAAATCCATAACGCCGCCGCGTGCGGTATCGAGCATCGATTCCCGTATCTCGATCATCGCATAATGGAATACGCGTTGCGGCTGCCGTGGCAGGAGCGCATGAGCGGCGGCATCTACAAGATACATCACCGCAAGGCCATGGCCCGGCTGTTGCCGCCGGAGATCCTGTCCCAGCCGAAAAAAACATTCATCCCCATGACCCACGACCGCTGGCTGTGCAAGACCTACCGGGATCGAATCGACGCGCTTATCTTGAACCCACAGGCGCGTTGCGCCCGCTATTTCGACATGGATGTCGTGCGCCAAGAGCGCGCGGGCTATGTCGCGGCGACCGACGTGCGCGTCAAGACCAATCTGCGGCGCTCGACTTGGCGCGCGCTGGCGGTCGAGCTGTGGCTGCACGCCTTCCGGTTGTGAACCATGACGGCTGTGTTGCCTAAGTTGTTGCGCTGGACGTATCGCCGCGCGTTTCCGCGGTGGGTCAAGAACGCGCTTGCCTTTTCGCTGACGGAGATCGAACACTATCAGCCGCCGCAGTTACTTGATCTGCCTCCGGGCCGGCGCATTCTCGTGCTCGCTCCGCATGCCGATGACGAATCCATCGGCTGCGGCGGTACTTTACGCAAGTACGTACAATCCGGCGCGCTAGTGCACGTGGCGTTTCTCGCGGACGGCTCTCTTGGAAATCGTGAGATACGAAAGCTGCCGGCGAATGACGCGCAACGCGCGCCGCGGATAGCGGCCTTAGTCCGGCAGCGGCGAGACGAGGCTGCCGGCGCCCTGGCCGTGCTCGGAATCTCCGCTTACAGCTTCCTGAGCGCGCACGATGATGAGATAAACATTCAGAATTCGAGGCTCATCGCCGAGCTGGCGCAACTGCTGCGCGAAGTGAAACCGGAAACCGTTTTTTTGCCGTTCATGACCGACCGCCATCCCGACCACAGCGCGACATCCGCTTGTTTGCTCGCCAGCCTGGAGCAGGTGGACATGCCGGCATTGCGGAAAATAATGCTCTGCGCGTACGAAATATGGAGTCCGGTTCACGCCAATATTTTGGTCGACATCACTACCCAGGTCGAGACCAAGCGCCGCGCTCTGGAGCAATACGTCAGTCAGCTCAGTGAGACGGATTACGTGGCGAGCAGCCTGGGACTAAACCGCTACCGCTCTATCACCGCGTTGCACGGTAATGGTTATTGCGAGGCGTTCTATATGACGTCCCTCGATGATTACCGCCGGCTGCATCGGCGCATGCAAGTGTAATCACCGCCATCATAGACCATGAAGATATTACAGATTGTCGACAAAGGACCGGAAGGCGGCGGTGTGGCGCGTCACGTGCAGGATCTGACCGACGCATTGCGCCGGCAGGGACATGACACCAGCGTGCTGCGCCTGCGCGCCGACGGCGCCGCGGACGAAGCTTCGCTGCCTTGGACGTTCGGTCCACTGCAAGGCCTGCACCGGTTGCGCGCTTTGCGGCGCTTGCTGGCGCACCTCGATCCGTCGTTGATCCAGGTGCACGCCGGTTTCACCACTTTAAGTCCGGTACTGTTGCGCGCGCTGCGGCGCGCGCGTCCGACCGTTGGCATGCTGCACGATGTGAGCCCTTTTTGTTTTCTGGGCACGCGCCGGTTTCATTCCGGCGCGACCGATTGCCAGCGCCGGGTCGGTGCGGGATGCGTCAGCTGTGGTTGCTATCGTCCGCGCTCAGTCTTGGGGTGGTTGCGCGTGGCGCGCGAGGTTCTGGTGCGCGCATGGCTTCTCAAGGAATGGCGCGCGTTGCCACAACTGATTGTGCCGAGCGAGTATCTGCGGCAACTGGCGTTGCGGCACGGCTTCGACGCGCAGCGCGTCACGCTGATCCCGCATTTCACCTCAGCCCCGCCGGATGACGCAACGGCCGCGTCCGCGCCGCCGCTGATCGTGTTTGTCGGCCGGTTGACGCGTGAAAAGGGCGTGTTCTGCCTGTTCGAGGCGCTCGCGCGCCTGACCGATTTGCCGTGGCAGGCGGCGCTCATCGGCGCCGGTCCCGGGCGCGAGGTGCTCGCGCAAACGGCCGCGCGCCACGGCTTCGCCGATCGTCTCCGCTGGCACGGGGTGCTGGCGGTTGCCGAGCGCAACGCCGTGCTGCGTTCGGCGTATTTATTGGTGTTCCCTTCGCTCATCGCCGAGGGTTTCGGTCTGACCGGCATCGAAGCGCTGGCGTACGGCAAGCCGGTCGCCGGTTTTCCCGCGGGCGGCGCGAGCGAATGGCTGCGCCACGGCGAGACCGGGATCGCCGCTGCCGAGGGCGATGCGCCGGCGTTGGCGCAGGCGCTGCGCACGTTGTTGTGCGATCCGGCGTTGGCGTCGCGTCTCGGCGAAAACGGGCGGCGGCTGGTGCGCGCGCGCTTCGCGGCGAAACCGTGCATCGCCGACCTGTGCGCGATTTATGCGCGCGCGCGAGAGGGTTTTGGCCGGAGGGCGCGGGCGTGAAGCGTTACCTGATCTTGAGCACCCTCGACGTCTCGCGCATGCCGAACAACCGCGACCACCACTTGCTGCAACACATCGCTCCGCGCTTCGACGAGACCTATGTTGTGTTTCGGAAAC
>JAUSDQ010000069.1 GCA_030650525.1 Sulfuricaulis sp. | reverse complement strand
TGGCCCTACTACCCGCCGCCCGAAGCTCGCCGCCACGAGTATGTGGCGGTGCCGGTGCGCGGCAACTGCATGGAGCCTCGCATCCCCGAAGGCGCGCGCTGGATGGGGCACGGCGCAACGAGCTCGCGCGCCTATTGTTCGAGACGATGGTGTTGCAAGAAACAGAAGTGAGAGTGCGGCTGCGGACAGGGCTAGCGCGATTCGTTCAAGGTGACGGCTTGACCGAGATGAAGCTAGCACCTTAACAAGCCATCAAAAACCCCGCCGGGCGCTCGACCCGGCGGGGCGGAGGGGAGCTGGCCGTCGCGTGCCAACGACGGCCAGCGAGTTACTCGAAGATGTCCCAAGCGATCACCGTCCCTCGCCGCCACAGGGGATCGCTCTCTGGCGTTTCCACCACGCCGTTGAATCGGAGCCAGAATGGGGATTTTGAGCGCGTAGAGTGCGCACAGTCGTCCGGTTTAGGGGGTTTTGTGGGCATTTCCGTGCTCTGCAAAAGACCAGAAATGCCCCCCGACGCCTCGGGGGGCACCTGGCCGCGTCGCCGATCTCTCTCCGGCGACGCTGTTATGGGGGTATTAACCATCGTCAAGCCGCTATCAACACGTCTCCGCAACTAATGTCAGATATGAGACGTGTTGATAGCCTCAGTCTTCATCCTCCCTAGGCGCGAACTCTTGCCAGAGCCAGGAGATCGCCCTTCGCAGTAGATCGGTCATTGTACCATCGCCTTGTAGTCCTCTTGCGCCAGCTCGATGGCCCTGTCCTGCAAGTCCAGCCGATTCTTGCCCAGGCACGTGCCGATGCAGACGTCGCCTCGATAGACCGCCGCGTGGTACTCGCCGTTCGGAAGCTCGGTCGGCACAACCCGGTGGAAGGGGCCGCACCAGTAGCAGATCGGCACGGCTAGCTCACCTCCAGCTGTGCGTTGACCTCTGTGTTCCTGAACCACAGCCGGTATGTCGCCTGTCCCGCGATAAACACGATGGCCGTGTCTATCAGCGCGTGATTCCAGTCGAGCACCAGGCCTCCCGCGAAATAGCTCGTGGCGAAGCCCAGGCCCAGGGATACGACGCCGGCCAGGATGCGCTTCCACTTGTCCGGCCAGTCGCACTCCTTGAGCCAACTTACCAGCGCGGGCATTCCGATGCCCACGAGGATTGACAGCGCGTCTGGGTTTGTCATGTCTACCCCCTTCTATCTAATTGTTGGGCCTTCCGAGGGGATGGGCCTCGCGTCCGGCCCTATCAAGTCTTCTGTCCAGACTGCCATCGGCGCCCCCTTAGCCTCGATTTCCTGTGTTCGCTATTACAGCGTTGATTAGCCGGTCAATCCGTTCGGTCATGGCGGCGGTCATCGCATCGAATCGCTCGCCCTGCGCCGCCAGTTGTTGCATCACAGACTGGTACTCGCTGTGCATCCGGTCGGCATTCGAGCAGTGAATCTCGTGGACGGCCACGCGCTTGTCCGTGTACTCGCGCATGGCAACGGAGTGCTCCTGGATGATGTGCCGAACGTCATCCTCGGTGACTACGCGGGCCTTCGGCTTGCTGGGCTGCTTCTGTACCAGCTCAATCACCTTCCATATTCCGTAGCCTACCGCACCCGCGGCGGCTGTCACCAAAGCCCACGCGCCTGTTGCCTCTGGTGATCCCGTCGGATTTTCCATGTACGACCCTCGCTGTCATTATCTCGCCTTCATTACCCCCGCGTGAACACGTGCGCGAGTAGATACGCCAGCGTGAACAACCCCGTCGCGCCCCACTTGAACGAGCGCGGCACCTCGATCCAGATGCCCATCAGTGCAACGAGGAATGCCCACACCAGGCTGTTCTCCTGGCAGTCAAATCGCAGCCAGGTTGTGATTGACTGCCCCAGATATGCTTCGTAAAATCGCCGGTAAAGTTCGAAGAAGTCGGGCATTGGCTAATCACATCTCACGTGTATCCACGCCGCCATTAGCCGGACGCTTTCACCGCCGGAACTGCCACTCGCGTAGACGCGGATGCCCAGATTGTCCTCGGTCGTTCGGTCGGGGAGCGCCACCCAACTCGACTGAACGAGCTCCCAGGTCGCTGCCGCCGAACAATATGCCGTGATAAGGTTTGTGAGTAAACCTGTGGAGAGATTGTGCAAGCCCGCCCGCGCGCGCTCAGCCCCCCCTGTGTCCATATACACGATGGCGGACAGCCGCGCCAGCGCTTGATTCGGGATGCGCGCAAAATCTATCTGGCGGCGCAGAAGGAGGACATGCTGGTCGTTGCTCGGCTCGGTCCACGCCGCGCCGGGCGCAGCGGCTCGCCAATAGTTCACCGTGTTGCCGAGGCAGAATGTTTGCATCATCATGTCATAGACGCCGCCCCAACTCGGTGCAGTTGCGGCTGTATTCATTTTCATCCGCTGGTCGCCCAGACCCTTGGCCAGACGCGCTAGCGTATTGGCGGCAGTCGCATAGATGGTATCGCCCTGGGTGGTAACTTTCGCAGGCGCGGTCTCGCCGATGCTGCCCGTCGCACCCAGATAACCGTTCCAGATAGCCGCTGTGATTAAGTCGCCCGTTGCCTTCGTCGCCCCCGCCGTCCATGTCACGGCACTACCTCCCCCGCGTGCGCATCATTCTCGCGTTCCAGGTCTATCGCGGTCTCCCCGTTTTGTCTCAGCCAATGCCGGTTCTTTGGTGGCCTCCGCAGTAGCGCGGCGACGCCGCGCGCCAACTCCTGGCGGCTCGGCCACTTGACACGATATACCAGGCCACACGTCGCGCAGCACGTCAGCAGACTGCCAACGAACATCCGCATTCCATCATTACAAGCCGGACAAACGGCGATCCAGGAATTGTCAGAAACGAACACCTCGACCTCGATTGTAGGGAGCGCCACCGCGACGCGCTTGCCAATAATGGTTGCCGTCGCGCCATCGGACGGCACCGGCGCGATGTTGGTGCCTGCGTACTGCATGGTACGCCCCCTCGCCGCGAGTAGTCGCTGCCAACGTTCTAGCAGTGCTATCTCGTCGGCCACGCCCCACAGGGCACGCGCATCATCAATTGGCAGGCGGCGATAGTCGAAAATAGGCGGCATGTCAGTACCCTAACCGCGTCGTTTGACCGAGGAGGCCATACGCCACGTCTCCGAGAATCCAATATGACTGTATGTCGGCGGGCGACAACTGATAGGTCGTTGTCCACAATTTGCCAACTCGCTGGTGCGCGACGTGCTCGATAAACACGTCCTTGCTAATGGCCGAGCCGCCACCAGGCGGGCGACGGGCGACGGTGATCTTGTCGCCGATTTCGAGTTTCAGAATCCAGTACCACACCGTTTCGTTGTCCGCCGGAATGACGGTGATTGAGCGGACGCGGGTGGCCGGGTCCTTGTATCGCGCGAGCAGGTAATTGGCTGCGTCCGCCACCTCCAGGTCAGTCGTCATTAGCAGCCCCGTCTTGACGTGGCTGCGCGGGAAATAACTGGCTTGCGACGCCGCATTGGTCGCCGTCTGCTCTGCGCCGCCCACGCGCGTGATGCGAATATCATTGCGAATCTCCGAAACATCATAGGACAGTACCAGGTCAACATACGGCAACTCAGCCCCGCCGCCGTCGCCGAACGTAACGAGCGCCGAGGAGTAGGCGAGCAGCCGCGACCATCGCTCCTGAAACACGTACTTGCCCTCGCCGTTCACGAATATTGCACCATTCTCGCTGTCATTGACGGTGTACAGGTGATCAAGCGCCTGTTCATTCGTCAATGTGCTCGCCTGCACCGTCGTTCTGCCTGTATCGAGGTCGCGGTGGTCGCCGTTACTGAGGCCCGCGCCCGGCCATTGCACATCGTCCAGCACGTTCACCATCCGCACGTCTGACCGTTCTTGCGCGTATGATGCGCTCACCTTGCTCTGCGCGAGCATGGCCAATCCGTCGTGCGCGACAATCGGCACAACGGCGTCATTCCGGCCCGGCCATGACTGCGGCCAGCCGTAAACGAATCCCGTGAACATTTTCCGTCCCTGGCGCTCCGCATTGTGGTCGGGGATCTGCGCTGACGTTGGCACCGCGCCTTTGACGAATACTTCATCGATCTTGCCATCGAGGCGCAAGCCGTAGTTGCCCCACGCACCGATGTAAAAATTAGCCGCTCCCGCGTACACGGCTGCCGGAAACGCAGTGAGATCCAAGACAGACAGCGTGCCATTAACGTTGATCCGCCCCGATGTGCCAGACTTGTACGCGATAATATGATATGTATTACCTGCCGTACACACGCCCGCCGCCGTCTGGAGGTCGTAAATCGCCGCGCCATCGTCGGAAATGCGAAACAGCAAGCTGCCGTCAGCGTTCATCGCCAGCAGGTAGGATAGATTTCCGGCTGCCCATCGGCCACAAATCCCCTGCTGTTGGATCACGTCGGGATTGACGATAGCCTCTAGCCACACATCGCTCGTGAAGCGCAGCGAGGCGCCATTGCCGCAGTCAATCGCGAACGTGCCCGCGCTGTCGAGGTCGTAGCACGTGTCAGGGTCGCATCCGAGCAGCCCCGTCGCGGCCATCGTAATACCCGTCCCCGTAATCGCGCCGTGATTGGCGTTGCCGCTCTCGTCGGTAGCGACCGCTCCGCTGGCCTCGCCCAGTCGCCAGTACCCCGCCGGCGTGTCGGAGATCAGCAGTTTCTCGTACCGCGCCGCCTGCCAGCGGATGCGCCGCAGCGGCAGCAGGTTGCCATAATGCGGCCCCGCCGCATGCTCAGGGTCGAAGCGACGGTCGCGGTTGTCAATCGCCGCCTGCATTTGCCCCGCCTCGCTGCGCTGGAGCTCGTGCTTGCGCCCCCTCGTGGTGGACAGCGACCGGACGTAGCTGGTGATGTCGGTCCACACCGGATTCGCGTCGGTCGGGTTGCTCGCCAGCGCCACCTCGACTTTCTCATTCGGGAGTGTCATGACAGCCCCAAGTCCCCTGTCGCAAGCTTCATTCGCAGCAGCTCATCGCGCACCGTCGCCGCCAACTCGGAGGCGCTACCCCAGTATCCGGGCACATTGATGGTAACGTTGACGCCGCCGCCGCTCCTGCCGATCGGTATCACATGCTCGCCGCCATGCGCGACAATCAATCGCGGCGAGCCGACGGGGCCCGGGACCGTCCCGCCGAGGGCGAAGGAGGGGATGCCCCCACTGTCGGCCCCGCCGCCGCCGCCACCACGTGGGATGGCGTTCATAATGCCCAACATTCGCTGGATGTCGTTGAACAGCGCTGCGATTTCATCGCGTAATTGCCGCAAGGGGCGGAGCACCGATTCTTTGTTGTCGCTGATGCCCTTTCCGATACGACTAAACATGCCCGCGATGGCATCGATAATCCATGTGCCGACAGACTTGAACGTGACGAAGTCCCATATCGCCTTGAAGTCTATTTCTATGCCCTTCCCTCCGTCTTCGCTTTTCAGGAAGTTACGCAGACTCTTCACACCCGACACTGCCGCCTCAAGCACCAGCCCCAGACCTCGTGTAAAGACACCCGCCATCATCTCGCAGAAGTTGCCGTACACCTCGCCCGCCGTTTTGATTATCCCGCCGATTTCGTCAAAGAATGTCTGCAACGCGTTTTTCTTTTCTTTTGCCTTATCAGACACGGCGACGCCCTCGATGGGCGGGAGATCGGCGTAAATCTTTTTCGGGTCGGCTTTCCCGAATTGGCTCCGTAGCCAGTCGTTGATCCCCGAAACGATGTCCAGCCCCGACCCGAGCAGGTCGCCGAGCTTGCTTTGCGCGTCCTTCCAGACTTTGCCCCAATCAATTTTCTTCCACTGCTCTTGCAGCCAGGTGGTAACCTGGCCCGCGATGTCGGCCGCGCCCGTGAATAGGTTAGTAACACGATCCCAAATCTCGGCCCATTCAATCCCCGCCCACGTCTTGCCCAGCCAATCGGTAACGGCACCAACGATGTCGCCTAGTCCCTCGGCTATGCCACTGACGACATTCGTTACGGCATCCCACACGTCCGCCCACTTGATATTACTGAACTGCGTTCCGAGCCAACCCATAATGTCGCCCACGATGTTGAACAGCGTGCCCGCCACGCTCGCAAATGCGGCCCCGACCCCTTGCGCCGCCTTCCAAACTTCCTCCCACTTGATATTTGCCCACTGCTCGCCCAGCCAAGTCGTTAGCTTCCCTGCAAGATCGCCAATGCCAGCGATGATGTTTTTGTCGAGCGGAATGAGCCAGTCGTTCACGCCCTTCATCAGCTTTTCAAGCGCCCCGCCGATGTCGCCCTTCAGAAGTGCCCCCGCCACGCCGCCGATGGCCTGAGCCCATCCGGTGAACAGGTGAATGATGGTTTGGATGCGCTCATTCTTACTGAGACTGTCGAAGGTGTCTTTAAGAAAGCCTATGAATCGAGGAGCCAGGCCAATGATGTTTCCGATAGCCATCGTAATTGCGGCCAACGGGCCGGGCAGTTCGCCCAGCCTGTCTGCTGTCGCCGTTGTGTCGCCCCACGCCAATCGCATGTAGTTGGCGAATATCCCGACTGCGTTAGACACGGCGTCTAGCCCCCTGGTTACCGTGTCCATAGCCGCCGGCATAGCCTGCGCGAAGGCACTTATCAGTGGCGCAATGACGGGGAGGAGCCGCGACCCAATCTCGGTTTTCAGGTTTGCGAATTGCGCACTGATGATGCGCGTCGCATTCGCCATGCCCGTGGAGGTCTTGGCAAAGTCGCCCTGTGCCGTTTTGGTCTGCTTGAGGATGAGGGCATACGTCGCCATCGTCTTGGCTTGGGTTTTCAACTCGAATGTGGAGGTGTCGAGGCCCTGGGCGAGTATCTCGGCCTCGATGGCCGCCGCGCTAAGGTTGACACCGAGCGCCTTCAGCGGCTCGGACTCGCCCGTCAGCCCGGCGCGTAGCTTCTCTAATACGTCGGCGGTGGGGATGTTGTTGAAGCTTGCCAAGTCAGAGGCCAGCCCCACAATGTCCATAGACATGCCCGACGCGGCCTTGCCTGCAAATCCCATTGAGACAAACAGGTTGCCGAACGTAGCCGCAGAGCCGATGGCTTGTGCCTTGCTCTGTCCCATCGCCTGCGCCGCTTTGTTGCCCCAATCCTCGACAGCCTTGGAGCTTTCCCCGAAAACAACCGATGATTTACTCAGCGTCTCATTGAGGTCGCTCGCCAGGCCGATGCCGAGCATTTCCGCCGCGCCCTTGGCCGCTCCGAATGCCGCACCGATGCCGAGACTCGCCAGCCCCAGCTTTCCCAGCGCGTTAAACAGCCCGCCCGCCGCTTTCGTCGGCGCGGCCATAGCGCCCGCCATGCCGTGCAAATGGCCACTCACGCCCTGCATAACGCGCGATGCATGGTCCTGTGCCGTGATTTTGAGTGCTAGTTCGGCACCGCTAGCCATCGTCCCGTTTCTCCATGTCGCTCATCAGGTCCTCGACCGTCAATGTCGTCTCCTGCGCCCGGTGCATTTCGACCAACAACTGCCCTAACTCCGGGTGCTTCTGCATCTCCTCGGCCCCCTTCCGCCCCTGATTGAATAGGTCTATCGCGGCCTTGGCGTTGCGGTAATCGAGCACCGACTGCACGAGCGCCCAATCCTGCCGTTCGGCTTCGCGCGGCGCACACCCGAAGGCCGCGCATACCTCGCTGACTATGCCTTCATACGGCTGCGGGCCGTAGTGGACTTGCTCGCCCCCGTCGCCGGTGATTCGATAGCCGAGGAGATGGTCGGCGAGGGCGGCAAGGCGTTTTTTCGCTGGCTCGGCGACTGCCCCTCAGCGACGGCGAGCAGCCACATCAGCTCTTCCACGTTCAGCCGCTCCAGGACTTCCGGCTTGCCATCGGGCGGCGGCAAAGGCTGTCCCCTTAGGTCGGTCCAGTTCCACGCCACGATCTTATTCGCGAGCATGGCACAAATCGCGGTGAAGGCGCCGTCGATGATCCCCAGTATCCTTTCGGTTTCATTCGGCTCGCCCTGCGCGGCTTGATATTCGACCGATGCCTTGCGGAAACGCTCCAGCGCCTTGATTTCGCCCAGCGACATCCCGGTCATCATCTCCACCCACTCGCCCTCGTGAGGATGGTACTCTGCGCCGTCAATCGAGACGGCGCAGTCGTCGCTTGGAATTCGCCTCGGTAGAGGCTTACTCATACTCCCTCCCTGTTACGCTCTGTAGTTATTGACTTAGGCCACGGCCCTGGACAGCGCGCTGTTGCCCTGGAGCGCCGCCGAGAAGGTTACGCCCGCGCCCACGCCGCCCTTGACGCTGTACGATTCAAGGACAATGCTCGTCGCGTCATAGTTCGGATCGTTAGGACCGGCCGATGTGCCCGTCGGGTCCAGCGCCATCGCCACGCCTGCGCTGCCGATGAGCCCGAACAGCGTCGCATCAGACTGCCCCGACGCGAAGTCGGCGACACCCTCGGCACCCAACGAGAAGTCATAGTTACCCACAACGCGACGGGGGCCCGCGTCGGCGAGCGACGTCACCACGGGTGTTTCCTGCGTGACGTCCAGGTTGACGCTGGTTAGATCGTCTTCGCATACTGTTGCCCACCCTTTCGGGCTGGGCTGGTCATTTCTGCCAGCCTCTCACGGTTCGTATTCCCGTGAGTCCGGACTATACCATCACCTCGAAAGGTGCCGCTTGGTAGTCTCTAGCGCCTTCCCGCCTCTTGCGGGCTGTGCGTCGGGATTGGCATCTCAGCGTTCCCCGATATTCGCGGTTTTCCAGATAGCGTCACCGCTATCCGCCCCCGATTAGTTAAGGGCGACGGAATTGATAGCCAGGTTGATGTTTTTGGCAGGCTGTTTTGCCATTGTCGTCTACCTCCATTGTCTTTACTGTAAGATTTATGCTATAATCTCTCAACTACATAGAGGAGAGACTATATGCCTATTCGGAAGCCACGAGGCCCCTACAAAACTTCCAAGACCGTTTGGGTGCAGCCTGGTACGCTTTGTAGCTGTGGTTGCGGCGAGATTGTGCCAGAGCGACATCCTGATGGTACGCCGCGCAGAATCAGAAATGCCAACGATACAGTTTACCTGCCACATCACCACCTTCATAAGCGAGTAGGTGAAGCCCACCCACTGTGGAAGGGACGCTATCTGAATACAGCAGGTTATGTTGTACTTCGGCTCCCTGGTCACCATCTCGCCAATAAATCTGGAATGGTGCTTGAGCATCGCAAGGTATGGGAAGAAGCCAACGCGCAACGCTTGCAACCGGACGAGGATGTTCACCACGCCAATGGCGTCAAGACTGACAACCGGCCCGAAAACCTTGTAGCCTTGACTCATTCGGGCCACGTCCTTATCCGGGAGTACACGGCCAACTCGCTTGCCACAAAGCAACAACTGAGCGAGGCGGGCAAGAAAGGATCGCGCATCCTCAACTTGAAGCGTTGGGGAGTTACCCCCGAAGATGCGTCCGAGATACTCATTTGCCCGCAATGTGATCGCCCCTTTCGCGCCTGGTGTAAACGACACCGGCGATACTGTAGCCGCGCCTGCGCCGGTGCCGCAAGGTGCGCTACCTAGTGTCAAGTCCCGGCTACTATTCCCGCTGTTACCAGCACTAAGGCATCCGTGCCAATCCAGTTGGCGATATTGACCCGCTTGTATGCCTCGGTAGCCCCGACGTATGTCTTGCGCCAGACCCCGGCGGCGTTAATCCCCGTCTGGCTCAGATCGGCGACGGTGGCATAGGGGTCGCCGGGGTCGCTCTGACTTTCCTGCACGTTCACATCAAACGATGTGAATGTGCCCGACATCACACGGATGACGACTTGGAACGTCTGTGTGGCGCTGCTGGCCCCGATGTTCTGGCCCGTGCCGTTGCCGTTGGCGCTGATAGTACCGTTCCGAATCACCCTGCCCCGGCTCATTGCGTTCCGGCCCTGGTACGCCTGATTGAGCAGCACCGCGCCGGCAATGGCCCCAGACAGTGGCTTGCCTTCCAGCGCGACAACCGACTCATACGCAATGTTACCCTCAGCATTTGCGCCGAATAGCTCCAAGAGATAGTGGTCGCTGTTGTTTTCCACCAGCGCGTGTATCCAGGAATCGAAGGACAGCGTATCCCCGTCGAAGAATCCGCTGTGGCTATGGCTGTGGTCGTAGTTGCCTACGAGACGGCGCGGGCCGCTGTCCGATAGCGTGGAAACGACGGGCGTCTCCTGCGTCACGGACATGTCGAGCGAATTGAGAAAGCCGCTGAGCGCGTACTGGTCTATGTAGACACGGCTGCCGACGTTAGCCAGCTTTGCCATCGTGGGCCTCCTTGATCGCCTTGGTCGGTGTATGCCAGGGCACGATAGCTCCGAGACTCAATAGCGAATCAACGTCTACCTGGTCGCCCGCCTCGAAGACAATCAGCGTCGGATTGTCGCCGTCCAGGTATCGCTTGCTGGAATCGCGCGGGCGCTCGCTCACCTTGTCGGGATTGCCCGGGCCGCGCTGAATACGCAGCTTGTAACTTAATTGCCGGAACGTCTTGCCGATATGTTCGTTAAGCAAGGAAATGCACCTCCACAGGAAGTTTGGCCGTGGCATAGTCCACGTCGTTGATTGCCAGTCCCTCGTCCTCACCCCACTCGCCGATGAGAATGTATTCTGCGTTGCCGCCCAACGTCTCGTCGGATTCGAGGGCCGCGATGATGCTCTTGGCCCCCGTCGGGCTGATGTACTCGTCAAGCGCCGCCTGCGCCCTGTCCAGGTCTACCAGTTGCACGGCGATGGTGATCTCGATATTCACGCGCCAGTTGCCGGATAGCGTTGTCCGCGACGGCGATCCCGCCCGCTTGACGATGGCGGCTGGCACGTTCACCGTGTTCGGCCAGCGCGGATAAACTCGGAGGCCCGTGATGTTGTCGAGCACCCCGGCCATGCCCGTCCGCACCTGTGCTATCGTCGCCATCAGCGGGCACTCCAGGCGCGCTCGATAAGCCTCGCCGCCCGCGCCAAAATGCGATTCACGCGATTCTGGTTACCGGCTAGCGCGCGGCTAAACCAGCCCCGCGTCCCCTTGCCCCGGCTCTTCTTGCCGCCGTGCCGCTGGTGCAGCACACTCCCGCCCTTGCCCTTCCCTGAGTTGAGCACGAACGGATAGCGCACCCCGCCCCGCATGGCATTCGTGCTCACGATGCCATACAGCGGGACGGGCGACGGGTCGAGCTTGTGTTTGATGCCGGCTTTGAGCGCCCCCGTTTGTTTCGGCGCGTTTTTGATCGCCTTCTTCTCGACCACCTCCGTCGCGGTTAGCATTGCCTCTTTCCAGGCGTCGCGGTACAGCGCCCCCTTTTGGAGTTTCTTAGCCACGCGCTCGATCCGCTCAAAATTGATGGCGATCTTAACCAACGGGAATCACCCGATACACGTCGAGGAGCGTCCTCACGTCCGGGTCCAGCCGCGCGATAAACGTCGCCTGCCCGAATTCAGCGCTCCCTGTGATGCCGAACGGCGCATCTTTCCGGCGGAAGATGCGCGAGGTCTGAATCATGCAAGCCTCGACTACCGGCTGCGGATAGCGGTAAACATAGACCGTCTTGGCCGTCGCGTGCGTTGTCGCCGTCGTGCCGTTGACCCCGCGTACCACCGTCAGTGTGTTTGTCGCCACGCTCTTGATATACATCTGCTCGGACTCGACCAGGATGGTCATTCCAGCCACGAGGTCTATGCCGCCCGTCGGCGTCGCGTCAGTTACGTCAACGCCCGTTTCGGAGGCGTCTAGCTCCTCGGCGGTCGTAGTCTGGCTATCCTCGTAAGGCGTCGCGCTCTGCCCGTTCCCGTAGCCCCACTGCCCCACGATTTGCACGCCTTCTTCTTGGCTGGAGAAACGATAGCTGCCCCCCGCCTTTGTTTTGACGCGCCGTTTCGGGAAGTCGTTGAACGGGAGGAGGTGGTAATCGCCGGTGTCCCAGGTGTTGTCATAGTCCCAATCGTCGTCTTCGTCGGCCTTCAGCGACGTGATACTAAGCAAGTCCGGCTCGGCACCCTCAAGGTCCAGATAGTCCTTGACGATAGCGGTGAACGTGCGAGTGGCCGTGATCACAAAGAAATGGCGCTGGCAGTAGTTGTCTATCCACCTGCTCACGCTTTCGAGTGCAGCGAGCAGCCGCGCGTCGTCGGTGGTGTCGGTGATGCCGAGCGCCGTTTTCATATCGACTAGGTTCTGGTACGTGCCGTAGTTCACTGCCCCGCCCTACCTCTACCCGTTTTTATGCCGCTCGGTCTTCACGTCCGTCAGTACCTTGTCGCTGGCGTCGTACGTCCGCACCCGAATTACGTCCACGCACCCCTGCTCGCGCCCTGGCAGTGGCGCGTAGTAACTCCAATCCGTCCGCCTCGTGCCAGATTTCGCTCCGAGCACGTCGCGCGTAACCTCGACCTGCGACGCTACCTGACCATCGGGGTTCGTGGTGACGGATGGCGCATCGGAGAGCGTCGCCTCGGTCTCCGTCTGGTAGTCCTGGATAGCCAGCACCAGATTGATTAGCTGGCGCTTGGTGAGCCCGTCAATCCTGTTCTTCAGCGCGGTGGCGATTTGCACGGCGGTAAAGCTGCGAAGCTGTGCGAGGGTGAGCGTTGATAGTGCTGGCATTAGACCCCCCCTCGGACTAGAACTGCACAATAATTGCTAGCGGCTGTCTTGACATCAATAGGAGAAGACCCTACGTTACTAGGGGTTAGCATCGCCTGCGCGGTGTTCAGCGGATTGGTTGTGCTAGACCAGATGTATGACCCAACTCCGCCCGTTGGCCAGGATGGAAATACTGTAGCATCCGGCGCTGCCGTTGCGCCCTCCCAATTCATCAATCCGCGTGTCATCCAGTCGTTAGGTATTCGCCAATCGCTGAACCCCCCCAAGGTCGCCGCATTTGCCGCGGCGCAATAGGCGAATATACTCTGGCAGACCAGCGTGATAGACCGCGCCCCCGCTGCCGCCTCATCAACCAGCGTATTGTTGAACGTCTGCAATACGATGTCCAAATCGGCACCGTTCACCGTAACAGAGACGACAGGATAGCCAGGCAGATTGTTGACCGCATTGGCAAAGCCGCTGCAAACGATGGCGTCCCCTGCGTGGTAGCGGCCAACCTCACCTGCCCCGCCAACAATGCGGAGGGTATTGCTTGACGCAATCATCTGTAGGTCAGCAGCGGCAGGATGGAGCGTATAACATTTTGTGGCGTCGTACCATACGAGCGCCCCTGTGCTGGCTGGCCCAATTTTCAGCGCAGGCCCGCCAGTGGTATACCGCAGCCACATCAGCCCCGTGTTAAGGTCAATCACCGTGTTGTTCGAGGGGGCAACGCGCTTGCAGATGGAGACATAGGCCCCTGCCGCTTCCGGCAGCGTCGCCTCTGTGGTGCGAATCGTGCCCGCCACGTTGCCAGTGCTCACATTGTAGACACCATCATTAGAGGCTGAGTTGCGGATGACGATAACGTCACCAGTCTTGACGCTGGCAAGCAGGTTGGCAGTGTCTGTGATAGTGCCAGGGGTGGTAGCAGCGAAGGCGATGGTTGCAGCGGCATAGTGTGGGCTGTCAACGTTCGTGGTGCCAGACTGCGCGCTGGTAGACAGCACCTCGTAGCGCTTCGTAAGGCCAAGCTCGCGGTCGCCATCGTCGCCGACGTGGTAGGTGGTCGTTTGGCCTGTTTTGAGCAGTAGCCCTGCTCTGCGTGGAGGATATGCTGGCATATTATCCTCCTTACACCCACGCCTCAAACTCAATGACAACACCGGCGATGGCCGAAGCTAGATAGATGGTACTCGGAGCTGCCCCCTGTGCGATAGCGGGGCTTTCAGCGTAGCCACCCGCCTTCATCGTGATGAACGGCGCGGTCGAGGCTGCGACTTTACCGGTAACATAGGCATAGCGCACGTCTACTGCCGACCGGCATTGGAACCAAAACTTCCGACAATTCGCGGGCATCGCCTGGCTGTACTCGGTATCAGCGTTGGTCAACGTCAGGTTGTACGGCGTGGGGGTGGCTGCCACGGGGTCAGCGATGACCTTATTTGTCGTGCCGGGCGTGGTTTGGTCAATCCCAACTTTGCCTATGAGGTTGGTGCCAGCCGCGATGCTAAGGACATCCACATCACCAATGTCGACGCCGGAGTTGGCAGCTAGTTTGGCGATCGTGCTCTTGGCTACCCAATTCGTCCCGTCGTAGGTGGTGTAGAGGATGCTGGTCTGCCGATCCAGGTACGTCGATCCAACCCGCACGCCAGTCGGCTTCGAGTCGGCGGTATCGCCAATAAACCGCTGGATTGTCGTCTCTAGTTTTACTGTCATGCCATTCCCTCTCTTTTTCGGGATTAGGGGCGGGTGATTAGCCCGCCCCGGTTATGCTTAGGCTGCGACTACCGACGCACCCGCCTCAAGCGGGACGTAGGTCACCGACCACTTAGCACGGCCTCCGCCGCCATCGGACCCGGCGCAGTCGAGGTCAATCGTGCCCGGCGGGATGACGATGTCCGCCGCCTGTACCTTCGCCAGCGGCACGTCCACGGTCGCCACCATCGCATTGGCGAACGTGCCGGTAATCTCGAAACGGGTACCTGCTGCTTTGTTGTCAATATCGAGGGTGGCGCAGAGGTCGGTCGTGGCACCGGCTCCGGTCGAGTTGCCCTTCAGCTTGGTTGCGTTCGGCACGTTACCGATGGCGATTGTTACGTTGCCGACGAGGCGTTTGAGTAGAATGTGGCCCGTTACCGTGAAGATGGCCGCGCTGGTTGTCTGCGGCAGCGCAGCCGTTGCCCGCGTTACCACGATGCCATCGGTGGTCTTCTCGCCCGCGCTAGCCGCAAAATGCTCACTAGCAAGCGCCGCGTCAGCGATCTTGGCCTCGGTGATCGCATCTGCCGCAAACGTCGCCGCGTCTATCGCGCCGTTTGCAATGGCAGCCGCATCAATCGCTCCTGCCGCAAACGCATCGGCAGCTATCGCGCCAGCCCCTATTGCGGCAGCGTCAATCGCCCCTGCCGCAAATGTCGCGGCGTCAATTGCACCCGCAGCGATGGCCGCCGCCGTGATAGAGTTGGCACCGAATGACGCCAGTGTTACGCCCGTGTTGTCCACGTTCACGGCCACCAGGCCGTACTTGTTCGGTCCGATGACCTCGCCAGTGATGGCCCCGACGTTGGCTGCAACCGTTACGGCCACGTCGTTGTCGGCAAACACGTTGTCATAGATGACAGGATTCGTGACGGCAACCGAATCGAAATCAATCACGCCATCGTCAAAGGCGTTCGTACCGTCTGTGCCGACAATGTGGTTTCGGCGGATTATCGGCCTGTCAACGACGCCCTCAAACTTGAGCCAGGAGTCCGGCCCATCAGCCGTTACAACAACCTCGTTGTCCTCGAAGACCGGAAGTTCGCCCGCCGCCGTGATGGTGATAGCGTCCACGATGTTGGCCCCAAGCTCGAACACGCAGCCGCGCACCGTGACCCTATTGGCAGCTACGTTGATCAACGCAGTTACGGCAGCGGTAGGGGTTACAAACCGCAGATTCTCGATCAGGACGTTGGCAGAGGTAACGGTGATAACGTCCGCAACCGCGTCGCCCGTGATTGCAGGACGGCTCGCCCCCTCGCCCAGCCCCACTATTTTGATGCCGGCTTTGTCCATCGTGATAGCGGTCGTGGTCTCAGCGTGGCCGGGCAGCACGACAATCATGTCGCCCTGGTTGGCGGTGCATTTGCCGATGGCATAGTCAATCGTGGCGAACGGCGTGTCGGGTGTCGAGCCGTCGCCGCCATCGGTGCCGACCGCGCTATCAACGAAGAAAACGTTGCCGGTTTGCGTCTTGGCGTCCTGGATGGTTGCCAGCGCGCCCGCGACCTTCCGGTAAAACAGCGCGCTCCGCGTGCCTACTATCGTTGCCATATTATTTCCTTTCCCCGGGTTGGCCGGGATGTTTGGAATATAGGGGCGGATTGGTTATCCCGCCCCTGCTTAGCCGCACCTGCGGGGTCTAGTCAATCATGCTGTCTGGCGTCGGCTTCTGGACGCGAAGGTCGCTGAGGATAACCAGGATGCCGCCCAGGAGTTCGGCGTCCACCGACTCCACGCACTTCAACCGCGCGTACTTGTAGCCGCTGGCCGCCAATACCTGCGGATCAACCTCGATGAGGTACATCTGATTGCTGCCCGCCGTCGTCGCGAAGCCCGCCGCCGCCCGCGCCGTTACTGCGGCAATGACGTCGCTAGAGGCAAAGTTGATGCGCCTGCTGCGGAAGGCGACGGCGCTGACATTGCCGGCCGAGATGTCGTCGGATGCCTCAACCGTCAATGTAGTCGTGCCCGCCGCGCCGACGCCCCACCAGACGAGGAAGGTAAGTTGATGCGCTTCGGAGATGTCTACGATGTCGGAATACACGGTGGCCGCAAAAGCGTCGGCCATCGGGGCCAGGCCGTTGATGACCAGGTTTCTCTCGCTAAACAATTCGTTTGGCATTTTCTTCTCCTACGCCCTGGTCGCCAGAGCGACGCAGCAGGATTGGGTATTCGAACCGCCCTTGTACGGGGTGAGTGGCGCGATCCAGGAGCACCGCCCGTCGGCGCGGTAGATGACACGGAACGCCTGCTCGTCGGTGGTGAAGGCGACGTGAATCGAGGACGCCTGCTGCGGATCGCCCTTGTCCCAGAACCAGTATTCCGAGAGGTCGGTGAGGATGATGTCGCCCTTCGTGCCGAGCGTGGCCGCGTACTCGACTGCGACCGTGGGCCGTCCCTTGATGCGCAGCACGCCGTCTTCGGCGTACCGGACAAAGTTCGGTTCAACACCGCCCGTGCCGATGTTTTTGGCGAGTGTATCCAGCGCAGGCTCAATGTCTTGATTGACGATCCAGACACAATTCGGGCGGCACCGAGCGTTGCAGCGTGCCCACATTTTCGAGAGGTTTTCGTAGACGATGCTCGCGGCCGCCTGTCCGGTCTCCTTGTCAACGGTTACAAGCGCGGTGGCATTGAGAATGCCCTGCGGCATGCCGACGCCAGTGCCATTGATGATGTCGTCCTCGGCCATGAACCGTAGCTCGTCGCCGAAGGCATCGAAGATCAGCCGCCCCATCAGCGAGGTATCTTGAAGTAACTCATCAGAGGCGTAGCCGAGGGCGGCGTACTTCTTCAGCTTGAACTCCAGGTTGGCGAACTTCGGGCGGCTGGCCGTGATGGTATCGCCCTCGCCAAGCCGGTAGCCCTGGACGGCCCCATGACGGCTGCCCGTCGCCCGGCTGGTCTCTGCGATAACTTTCACGTCAATGCTGTTGCCGACGGTCATGAGATTCCGCTGGACGCGGCTCAGAATCTCGCCCTTGGACATTCGCAGCATCAGCCGTTCGGTGGATGGTTTCGGCAGGAGGAACCCGCCATCTGCGCCGACGAACTCGCCCGCGCCCTGCGCGGCGGCCTCGAAGAGTAAACGGGCATCGGTGCCGCGCCCCTTTGCCGCCATAAACACGGCCTTCAGGAACTCGCCATCGGCGGCGTTCTGGAAGCGCGTCACGGGGTGGAGCGCGTGATTCTCCGGGATGTAGTAGCTGGGGTGTTTGGCGATGAATTGCTCGGCGCCCATGCCGAAGGTGTCGAAGCCCCAGGGCTTCTCTCCCGCGCGGTCGTTGACGCCTGTGATGCGGGTTAGTGCCGGGTCGTGGGCCGTCGGCCCGATGGCGTTGATAGCCTGCGCCTTGATGCGCTCCTCGCGCGCAAGGTCCTCGGTGATGGTTTCGAGCCGCGCGGCGATAACATCGTCTCGCGTCCGTTCGTCGTCGGTGAGGCTGCGCCCCTCGGCCTTGGCGCTGGCGAAGATGCCCTCCGCCTCGTCCAACAGCCTGGCGCGCTCGTCGTGAAGGTTCGCCCAAGTGCCAGTTGGCATTTCCGTTCTCCATTTCCGGCGCTCAGGCAAAAGAAAAAGCGCACTGAGCGCCACAGAATCTAATCTGTGACTGCTACAGTGCGCCCTAACGACGGTTATTCGCTGCTGTGTCGCGCCTGCGTCTACGGGCTCAACGGAGCCGCCTCAGCAGGTGCCTATTCGTCTACGACAATAATAGCAGGGTGAAAAGAGTTGTCAAGAGTTAGTTAGCACTCACCGCATAGCCGCCAACCGCAGTCGCCGCTCGCGCGTATCCAGGTCCATCGGCTCGGCCTCAGCTTTCACATTCCCGCGCTTCATTCGCTTTTGCATCTGCGCGATGGTCTCGTCGTAACTCGCCACGCGGTCGGCCATGCCCATCTCGACGGCCTGCTTCGCAGCCACCATCCGCCCCTCGCCGAAACCGTCGCGCACGTCAGCCACAGCCTGGCCCCGATGCCGTGCGACGGCACTCGTGAACATCGAATAGTACGTGTCCACCATCCCCTGAATGTGCGCCTTGGCGTCCTCGGAAAGCGGCTCGTACGGGTTGGCCTCAGTCTTGTACTTGCCCGCGCTGATCAGCGTGGTCTTGACCCCCAGTGTGTCGTGCATCCGGCTCACATCCTCGTGCGCGGCGAGGACGCCGATGGATCCAACCATCCCGGAGGGCGTGATGGCAAACTCGTCTGCCGCCGACGCTATCCAGTAGGCCGCGCTCGCGGCCATCGTGTCGGCGAGCGCCCAAATAGGCTTTGAGCCGCGAGAGGCCAGTATCTCGTTCGCCAACTCCGGCACGCCGTCAACACTCCCGCCCGGCGAGTCTACCCGAATAAGAATCCCGCCAACCATCGGATCGGCGAGCGCCGCGCGGAAGCCCTTGGTAAACGACTCGACCGAGGTGCCGCCCGACATCTCGGCCATCATGCCCGCGTGATTGAAGACGGTGCCGAAGAGCGACAGGACGGCGATTCCGCCCGACTGCCCGGCGGCGGGACGGTTCACCGCGCCGATGCGTGCCTGAATCTCCTCAGCCGTCAATCTGGCCCCGGACGCACGAAACGCTATCAGGTCCAGGATCACGGCCAGCTTGTCGGGCAGGATGGCCCACGGTGTCCCGAAAATCGCGCTCACGATGTGGGGATAGCTCCGCTCAGTTGTTTCCACTTTCAACACCTCCTGCTAATATCAGCAGCATCTCTTTGCCGCGTAATTCCAGGTCCTCGATCCCGCCGGGGCCTTGCTCGCACAACAGGGCTGCCTGTGCCGCCGCGTACGTTTCCGCCTTGACTTTTCCGATTTGCAACGACTCGGCGACGTACCCCGCGTGCTCGCTGTAGAAGTCTTTGACTTCCGCACTCCAAGCGTCGCGGTCATCGCAGCACCGACGCGCGGCCTTCCCCAACACTGCCGACTCCTTGCGGACAATCCTGGCGGCGACTTCGTGCAGCAGCAGCGCGTAGTGGCCGTTGCGTTTCGCCGCTGCGGATTCCTCAGACGGGCCCATCTGTCGTGGCGGTGATACAGGTTCGGGCGGCGCGGGCGGCTGTCCCACCGGCACCATGTTGAGCGGCTGGAGGTACACGTCGCCGTCCTCGACAGGCTCCATGTTCTCCATCCGCCGGATGTCATTCACACTCAACCAGCCCCAGTTGCGCGCGACGGCGAATGCGTCGTGGCGAGCCTTCATGTCGGCCCGCTCTAGCGCGTCAAATAGATACTCAACGTAGTATTGCGACTTCTGCGTTATCAAATCACGGCGGACGGCCTGCTCCCAGCGCCGCGCCCAGGGCAGCAGTGTGTACATGACAAATGCAAGAGACAGTTGCTCGAGGCCGCTGCCCCAACTCGTCGCCTTTTCAGTAGACTGAATCATATGTAGGGGGACACGAAACCAGCGCGCGATGTCCTCGACCTGGAAAGTCCTGGTACTTAAAAATTGCGCGTCCTCGTTCGACATCTGGATGCTCTCGAATTTCATGCCCTCTTCGAGGATCGCGGGACGATGGGCGTTTTGCAGCCCCGAATGCCGCCGCTCCCAGGTATCGCGGAGCCGGTCCTGCGCCTCCTTACTCAGTTTGCCGGGATGCGTCAGCACGCCGCTCAACTGCGTCCCCTGGGCGAATAGCCTCGCGCCATACTGCTCAGTGGCCAGCGCGAGGCCGATGCTCTCCCGCGCGTACTGAATCACGCTCATTCCGAGCCGCCCGTCGGTGTTGTACCCCGATAGGCTGTACAACCCGCTGCCATTTGACAGCCCCCGCAAATGAAACATCTCGTTGTCGGCGTAGGTATTAGACGTGCCATTCGGCTCCTGGTAGCGATAATATATTCTCCCGCTGGAGGCGAGTATCTGCATTCGCTGCGGGTGCATCGGCAGAAGTTGGTCGGCGGCACCGCGACGCCCCGGGACAAGACGCGCGTAGGCGTTCCCCGTCAACAGGCAGTGCGCGCACATCATCTCCTTGAATTCGAATGCGGTTTGATATTCATTCGGCTGGTCGTGCAAAATGTCGAACAGATAGTGGTCGGATGCGCGCTCCCGACGGTCGCCGTCCTTCCGACGATAGAGGATCAGCGGCACGGACGCGAGGCTTTCGCTGATAACCCTTACGCATCCCCAGACCGCCGACGCCTGCATAGCCGTGTCTTCGCTGATCATGAGGCCCGCGAGGCTCTGTCCGCCGTAGCTGCCATACGACGAGTAGTAATACTTGTCATCGAGGGGATTCAGCGCCCCGATCTGCAAGGGCGCGACCAGGCCACCAAATATGCTCACGGCTTACCTTCCTTGGGAATAAATACGCCGACGCCAACAAGGAATAGCAAGGCCCCGGGGACAATGAGCGCGGCTGCTAGATTGACGATGACCAGTCCCCCGGCCAACAGCAGCAGCCCGGTCAAGATGATCCAGTCCTGGCGGCTAAACGCCGCTAGCCAACGCAGCATCCGCATTGTCCTCCTCGTTTTCTTCGCTTCGTTCCGCCCAGGGGTCTACCAGGCCGCGAGTCTCGTAAACCGACCTGTCGCCCGTCGCACCGCTGGCCAGCGCCGCACGTCGCGCCTCCCACGATAGACAAGCCGCCATCGCCAGGTCGATCTTGTGCGGCGAGTCGGGACGCTCTTTGTAAATTGTCCATAGCGGCACGCCCTGATCATCGCGCAAGGTCAACATGTGGCGGCAGGCGTTACCAATATGAGCCGCCAACGCGCGGTTCCCATCGTGGCTAAGTTCGCCCGCCTTGATTGCGTTGTCATAGGCGCGCAGCGCGTAGGCCATCGGCGTTGTCCGATTCGTGCGCCACTGGACAACGCGCTCCTCGCCGAACTCGCCCGCCCATTTCGATACGTGCGTCTCCCAATAAGGCGGATCGCAATTCAATCGCCAGACATTGTACCGCTGGAAACACGCCGCCATCGCCTGCTCGACCTCCGCCTCCGGCACCTCCCATTCTACCACGCCATAGGGATGCTCCCACACGCCTACCACCCACTGGTGTCCCGTTGCTACCTCGGTTGCAACGATGGCTGTGGAGTCGTGATAGCGCGCCCCATCGAATCCCAGCGTAATCAACGCCCCATCCTCAACGCGGTAATCGGGACTGGCCAGCGCCCGCCACCGCCCGGCGTCAAAGGCTCGCTCGGAGGCACGCACCAGGCGATTCAGCCAGACGCGCTCAAGGTAACTGCGGTCAGCCGTCGGGTCGTGCCACTGCTCGACAATGCCCTCGATGTCGCTCCATCCCGCTATCGGTCCCGACGCCTCCAGGACAGCAGCGCGAATGCCCTCATCCGTGCTCAGGTCGTGCCCATCACTGGCCTGCCTGTGAAAGAAAAACAACCGCGAGTCGGCGATCTTGCCATCGGCTACTTGCCGCGCGTACTCCATCGTGTCTTCGGCGACACTGCCCTCCCCCGGCGCCGGCGCTGTCGTGATCTCTAGGCACCAGGCGTCGGATAGGCGGCGCTTCGGCAGATTGGCGAGCATTACCCGATGAGCCATTTTGAGGCGAGGCAGATTCCAGCGATGCGTTTCGTCTGCCCCTGCAAACGTGGTCCGCGCGCCGTCTCGGGCGTCGGGCGCTGTCGCCAGTGCAACCGCCTTGCCGTCGCCGTCAATTCGCATTATACGTTCGATCCCGATGTCGAAGGCGGCGGCAACGCGGCTGTATTGCAAAATCACCCGCAGCGCGCCATAGGCCAACTCCTCCGACTGCTCTTCAGTGTATGCCACCAACGGGATGTAAGGGTCGGTTACTCCGCCACCCACCGGCTCGCCATTCTCCCATCCGATACAGCGCACCGGCGCGTCGCGGTGCAATTCCGCCGCCGCGATCCACGCGAGAAGCTCCGTTTTTGCGCTGCCTTTCCTCAGCGAGATGGCGCATCGTTTGAACCGCCGTCGCCCCGCCTGCGGGTGGTCGTCGGGAAACACCTCGTACATCCGCCAGATCAACGCCTCCTTCTCGCTGTCCATTCGCACCGGCTCGCCGCGCAAATCCCCCGGCCCATGACATAGATTCTCCTTGATCCAGGCAACGACCTGGCCGCCCAGGGATGGCCACGGCTCTGCTTCAAGCGCGGGCACAACCATCGTGCTCACGATAGCGCCTGCGCCTCCAACAACCGTCGGGGGTCGTCCGCCCCCTTTGGCCCTCGTGATGCCGGTAGCGGCGGCTTTCGCTCCGCCGCTTCCACTTTCTTAAACTCCCAGCGAAGCCGCGTCCGATCTAGTGGCGTCAACCCAAATGCTGCTTGTTGCTGGCGAATCTCAGCGGCCAGGTCCTTCGTCGGCGTGAGCCAGAATTGATTTACCAGCATTGCCAGCCGGAACAGCGCGTGGCGGTCAGATTCTACGTACTGCGCCGCCATCGGGCTGTGCCACGTGTCCCGCCACCAGGCCCGTGTCATCGGGTGCCAAGCCACGCCCTTGGGCAGTCGTGGCGCTCGCGACTGCGTCGCTTCATCCGCCGACAACGTAGCCGCACCGGGGGTCTTGTTGCGCCTCTGCCTCAATGCAGGGTCCTTCGGTTTTCTGCCTCGCATTATGTCCTGCCATTTTCGTACAGAATAAAATCAGAT
>JAUSDQ010000061.1 GCA_030650525.1 Sulfuricaulis sp. | reverse complement strand
CCGACGCGAACCGCCCCTTGTCGCAACACAAGAAGATTCGATCCCAGCGACGCGAGTTGGGTTTCAATGGCCTTCTGCGCGCCGCGCCCCAAGGCGAGCATCGCCACCACCGCGGCCACGCCGATCATGATGCCCAGCATCGAGAGCGCCGTGCGCACCTTGTTGGTGGCGAGCGTACGCAATCCCTGGTGCAGATGTTCGCCAACCTCCTTCAGAAACCAGCGATCCGAGGGTCGTGGCGCCGACGCGAGCCGGGGCGTAGCGTGGCCAATCGGTCCGGTGCGCTCATCAGACTGAATCACACCGTCGCGAACACGGATGCGCCGGCGCGCTTCGCACGCGACCTCCTCTTCATGCGTAACGATGACGACGGTAATGCCCTCGCGGTTGAGGTCCTTGAGGACTGTCAGTATCTCCTGTTGACTGGCGGTATCGAGATTACCGGTCGGTTCGTCGGCCAGGATGATCCGCGGCGCGTTGACAAGCGCACGCGCGATCGCCACGCGCTGCTGCTGACCGCCGGAGAGCTCGTTCGATTTATGATGCACGCGGTCCTTGAGCCCTACCTGCCCGAGCAGCGTTTCGGCCCGCGCCAGATCCAGATGGTGACGCGAGTACAGCAGCGGCATCGCCACGTTTTCGCTGGCGCTGATACGCGGCAACAGATTGAACTGCTGGAAAACAAAGCCGATGGCTTCGCGCCGCAACACCGCCAGTTCGTCTTCCTCGAGGTGCGCCACTTCCTTGCCGAGTAGCCGGTAGGACCCCGAATCGGGCACGTCGAGCAACCCGATCACGTGCATCAGCGTGGACTTGCCCGAGCCGGAGGGGCCGGTAATCGCCACGAAATCGCCGGGTTCGATCGTGAGCGAGACACCGCGCAGCGCTGGCACGCTGGTCTCGCCCATGCGGTAGGTTTTACAAATGTCCTTGAGTTCGATCATTCCCGATGCGGATCACTTCTTTTTTCTGCCGAACGGCATGAGCGGACTCGAAGCCGTGTCGGTGTGCGTGCCGGCACCGACACGCAGGACCAGCAGTTTCTCGCCCTCGGTCACTCCTTCCAGAACCTCGGTGCGCTTGCCGTCGCTTACGCCGGTCTTGACCTCCCTTTCGGTCGGTGCCCCGTTTGCACGGGTCGACGGCAGTAATACATATAAATGATCGTCGCGCGACTTTACCGCGTCGCTTGGCACCAGCAGCGCGTTCTGGCGCAATTCCGCCACAAAGCTCACATTGGCCGTCATGCCACTGCGCATGAAGGTCGGTGTTTTCTCGGGTAAAACATCCACTTCGTAAGTCGTTACGTTGTTCACGGTTTTAGCGTCGTAGGCGATCTGGTCCACGCGCCCCGCGAACGGGCGATCCGGATAGGCGTCCAACGCGATATGCGCGGGCTGCCGCAGACGGATCTGCGCGATATCGGTTTCATCCACCTGCGCCTTGACGGTGAGCAGGTCGGACATCACCAGCACCGCATCGTTGCCGGTGAAGGTCTGGCCCGGCTCGATGTTGCGCAGAATCACGGTGCCGTTGATCGGCGCCAGGACCGGCGTGGCGCGGTAGATATCCTGCCAGCGCTTGACCTCGTCCGGACCCTTGGCGCGCGCCGCGTCGATCAACGCCGCGCGCTCGGTGGAACTCATCCAGGCCAGTATCTGACCCTTCTTCACCACCTGTCCTTCCGCCACCAACACCTCATCGGCGCGGCCGGCGACCGGCGGCTTTATTTCCAGACGGTTCTTGGGCTGCACCACTCCCGTGCTAAGAATGGTGACCTCGAGATCGCCACGAGCGGCGATGACTTCCCGATAGGCCGGCGGCGCCTCCCGGCTTGTATTCCAGTAAACAGCGGCGGCGATGCCCAGCATGACAAGCACCGCCAACACAATGACGCGGCGGTATTTCCGCGCGGTTTCCTTGACGGTCACGGAATCACTCCTTTCCCCTGCGCCTGTTCCCAGGCCGCCTCCGCCACCACCCGGTCGCGCTGGCTCTGCAAGAAAGATTTCTGTCTTTGTATGAGATCGTTTTCGATGATGTCCCAGTTTTCAAATGTCATCAGTCCGTTGTTATATTTGGTGCGGGCAATATCGGCGCGCGTCATAGACGCATCGAGAAACGCCTGGTCGACCTTGAGCTTCGCCACCGATTCGACGTAGCTTGCATAGGTTTGTTTGAGCCTTACCACCAGCTGCTGTTCCGCGGAATCGGTGTTCGAGGCCGCCGCCTCCAGACTCGATACCGCGCTTTTCGTCGCGTAGTAATCCTTACCGCCGCTATAGAGCGGCACACTGAGATTGAGGCCCACGCTGCGCTGCGTGCCCTCGGGATACCAGTTGTCCCCGGTTCGGCCGACGCTGCCGGAGAGATTGAGGCTGGGATACAAACCGGAACGCGCCAGCGTGACACCGGCCGCGGCGGATTTTTGCTGCGCCGCCGCCTGTTGATAATCGGGCACCTGCCGTGCCAGCTCCCGGAAGTCCGGCGCCTGGCCAGGTTCGGAGAATGGAATATCTCCGCGCACTTCCAGTTCACCGGTGTCGCCGCGGCCCAGCACACGTTCGAGTTGTGCTTGCGACGAAACCAGGCTTTGTTGTGCCTGCAGATTTTCGTAACGCGCCTGGGCAAGCGATGCCTTGGTCAGCAGATAGGAGCCCTTGTTTTCGTTTCCGCTCTCGAATCGCAGCTCGACGAGGCGGAGGTTTTCTTCCCGGCGCCGAGCGATGTTTTCCGTCAGGACAATATTGTCCTGCGCGTACCTCAGGCCGACAAACGCGGACTTGAGGTCCTGACTGAGTTTGGCCTTGGCAACCGCCAGATTGGCTTCCGCGACCTCGCGGTTCGCCGCGCCCTGCGCAATCTTGGCGCGGTCCTGAAAACCGGCGAACAGATTTTGGCTGAGCGAGACCGAAGTGCTGTACGTCGTATCCGATGTCGTGGTCGATGCCGTCGAGCCTGAAGTATCGGTGTAACCGGCCCCGGCGGAAAGTTGCGGAAGATAGCCGCTGTGGGCGCCCGCGGCCGAAAATCCGGCCGCCGCCAGGTTGGCGCGCGCGGCGCGTAACTCGGGATTGTTGGCCGCCGCTTCCGGCAAACAAGTCTCCCAGGTCAACACCATGACCGGCGCCGCCAAAGCCGATAGGGCCAGGCCCAGCAACCAGACGGAGAGGATTGTTTTCATATGGATGAACAATGATTTTCCGTCAATACGCCTAATAGACTCTCGTTTCTCCGGCTAATTCCGCCTATAGCGATGGCCGGCCATTGTGGCCGAAAGCCATCATCTACCCAAACCAGACAAACCGCGCATTGCGCGGCGGCAAATTTCACGTTAGGATTTCCGAACTGACCGATCGGTCAGTTGATTATCGCGGTAAACCAGCGAGATACGCAAGAGCCCCGCGGCGATGACTTCCGATACGGCGACCCATCAGACACGTTCAGGCAGCGGTACGATTGCCCGGATTCTCACGGCCGCGGAAGCGCTTTTTGCCGAACACGGGTTCGATGCGGTCTCCATGAGCGCCATCGCCGAGGCGGCCGCGGTCAGCAAGGCCAATGTCTTTCATCACTTTAATTCCAAACACGCGCTGTATCAGGCGGTGTTGCGCCAAGCCTGCGACAAGACCACCCAGCAGTTAAAACACATGGTCGCCGAGTCCGGCGCGGTGGCGGTCAATCTCGGGCAGTTTGCCGAGAATCACCTCGATAATATCCTGGAACACGATCAGTTCGCGCGCCTGATATTGCGCGAGATTCTTTCGGACATGCCGCAGGAACAGCTCAAAATTGCGCAACAGGTTTTCGGCGAGAACTTTTCCGAGCTGGTAAAAATTATTCATCACGGACAGAAACAGTGCGAGTTGCGCGCCGATCTGGACCCTGCCGTAGTGGCAACACTGCTCGTCGGGGCGAATGTCTTCTTCTTTCAGGCGCGCAATGTCTTCCGGCATTTTCCCGAAGTCAATTTTGCCGATGACCCGGCGCATTACACCCGCATGATGGTGGATATCCTGCTGCGCGGGATACTGGCCCCCGGCTCCGGTAAAAAACATAAGCCCGTCGTTAAATCCGGCGGGTCTTCCACCGCTTAGAGCGCCTAACAAAATGAAATCCACACCCATAACGCAACCAATCGGGTTCCTTCTCCCTCCGGGAGGCGAGACGGGGTTGTCGCGGATGCACTTAACGTGCATCCGCGCCGTCGAACGGGCGCAGATGATTTTGGTGCGCCCCGGCAGGAAACAGGATGAGGGGGATATTTCCACAGTGAATTTAAGATCCCCCTCACCCCCGTCGTTCCCGCCGGGGCGCAGAAGAATCGTCTGCGCCCGTTCGGCGGGGAAAAGGTCCACTGGACCTTTTCCTGTTTCCGCCTCACCTCCCGGTGGGAGAGGGAGTTTCGTGCCGATGTTCATTTTGTTAGGCGTTCTTAACAATTAAGGAATAATTCCATGAGTCGCTCATCCCTTTGGACCGTCCTGCTGGTATTCGCCGTCATCGCCTTTGGCTGCGGCAAGAAGGAAGAACAGAAACCACCGGAGAAGATCGTCAACATTACTACCGCCGAGGTCGTCGCGCGCGACCTGCCGCTGACGGAAAGTGCCGTGGGATCCGAAACCTCGGTCAGCCAGGCGGACAGCTACGACCCGACCAGCGTCCATGCCCGGCGATTCTTCATCCGTCTGCCCTTTCCACAGGACATCGTGCGCCGCCTGAAGATCGGTCAGTCGGTCACCCTGACCAACTTCGAGGACGGCAAAAAGACGATCGGGGTCATTCGCGAAATCCGCCCGGCGCTCAGCACCATGACCCAGACCGTTGAAGTGATCGCCGAAGTTAAAAATCCCGGTGGCTGGCGACCGGCCGGCAGCGTGCGCGGCGAAGTAGCGCTCGAGATCCACCGCCACATGCCGGTGGTCCCGGAACAGGCCATGGTGTTGCGGCCGGCGGGTGCCGTGGTCTATGTCATCTCGGATAATGTGGCGCACGCGCACCCGGTAAAAACCGGAATCCAGCGTGACGGCATGATCGAAATTCTCGAAGGCATGCAACCGGGGTGGATCGTCGCCGTCGATGGCGCCGCCCTGTTGAGCGACGGCGCCAAGGTCAATGTACGCAACGCCGCGCCGGCACCTGCTTCCAGCAAGGCGGATGCCGCCCCATGACGCTGCCTGAATTTTCCATCAAGCGCCACGTGTTCACCCTGATGGTGAGCCTGGTGCTCGTGCTGTTCGGCATCATCGGCTTGACACGCCTGGGCCTGGATCGTTTTCCCAAGATAGATTTTCCGGCGGTCACCGTCACCACGACGATGCAAGGCGCCGATCCGGACATCGTCGACAAGAACATCACCGATATTATCGAGGAAGCCTGCAATCAGGTGCCCGGCGTCAAGTCCATCATCTCCAACTCCTCGCTCGGGGCGTCGGTGGTGGGCATCGAATTCGAACTCGAGAAAAATCTCGACGTCGCTTACCAGGAGGTCAAGGCCAAGGTGGACGCGGTGGTCAAGCGCCTCCCGGACGACGCCGATCCGCCGGTGGTGCGCAAGGTCGAGGTCGGCGCCACGGCCGTGATCTGGGTGGCGCTGGAAGGCGATCGCACCCTGCAGCAGCTCAACAGCTACGCCGAGGAGGTCATCAAACCGCGGTTCGAGACCATCAACGGCGTGGGCGACGTGCTCATCGGCGGGCAGATCAAGCGCACCATCCGCATCTGGCTCGACAACGAGCGTCTGCACGCCTTCAATCTGTCGCCGCTCGAGGTGCGCAACGCCTTTACCCGCGAGCACATCTCGATTCCGGGCGGCTTTCTCCAGGGGCAGAGCCGCGAGCTGCTGATCAAGTTCGACGCCGAGTTCGAGACGGTCAAGGCGATGGACCGGCTCGTGGTCGCCTATCGCCAGGGCGCGCCGGTGTATCTGCGCGACGTCGCGAAAGTCGAGGACGGCATGGAGGACGCGCGCAAACTGGCGCGCTACAACGGCAAGCCCGCGGTGGGCCTGGGCGTGGTCAAATCGAGCGGGGCGAACACCGTGGCGGTGGTCGAGGCGGTCAAGGCGCGCGTCGAGAAGGAAATCCGGCCGGCGCTGCCGCCGGGACTCACGATCAACTACTCCTCCGACGACTCGACCAGCATCCGGCAGTCCATCGAAGCGCTGCAGGAGCATCTGCTGCTGGGAACCCTGTTCGCGGCGATCATGGTGTTCCTGTTTCTCAAGAGCGGCCGCTCCACACTGATCATCGTCATCGCCATCCCGGTGTCGCTGATGGCCACCTTCGCCATGATGTACTTCGCGGGCTATACCCTGAATAAGATCACCCTGCTCGGCTTGCTGTTGCTCATCGGCGTGGTCGTCGACGACGCCATCGTGGTGCTCGAGAACATTTTCCGCCATCGTGAGGAGGACCACGAAGCCGTGGTGAAAGCGGCCATACACGGCTCCAACCAGGTGATCTTCGCGGTGCTGGCCTCGACCCTGACGCTGGTGTCGATTTTTCTGCCGGTCGCGTTCATCAGCGGAATTCTCGGGCGCTTTCTGAGCTCGTTCGCGCTGGTCGTCACCATCGGCGTGCTGGCCTCGCTGTGGGTGTCGCTCACGCTCAC
>JAUSDQ010000049.1 GCA_030650525.1 Sulfuricaulis sp. | reverse complement strand
GGTGACGGATTGGCATAAGCGCATGCCGAAGGGGTTCGGCTGATGGAATGGGAAACCGTCATCGGTCTTGAAGTCCACGCCCAGCTACAAACGAAGAGCAAGGCGTTCTCGGGTGCGGCCACGAAATACGGCGCCGAGCCGAATACACAGGCGTGCGCGGTGGATATCGCGTTGCCGGGCGTGTTGCCGGTGTTCAACAAGGAAGCCGCACGCATGGCGGTGAAGTTCGGGCTCGCCATCGGTGCGGCCATCAATCACCGCTCGGTGTTCGCGCGCAAGAATTATTTCTATCCGGATCTGCCCAAGGGCTACCAGATCAGCCAATACGAACTGCCAATTGTTGCCAAGGGTCAGATCACGATTGATCTCGACGGGGTGGAAAAAACGATCGGCATCACGCGCGCGCATCTGGAAGAAGACGCAGGAAAATCACTGCATGAAGATTTCCACGGTATGACCGGCATCGATCTCAACCGCGCCGGCACGCCGCTGCTGGAGATTGTCTCCGAGCCGGACATGCGATCGGCGAAGGAGGCCGTGGCCTACCTCAAGAAAATCCACGAACTGGTGCGTTATCTCGAGATTTGCGATGGCAACATGCAGGAAGGCTCGTTCCGTTGCGACGCCAACGTCTCGGTACGCCCCAAGGGTGAGAAAAAGTTCGGCACACGCGCGGAATTGAAAAACATCAACTCCTTCCGCTTCGTCGAGAAGGCCATCGAATTCGAGGTCGAACGCCAGATCGACCTGATCGAGGGCGGCGGGAAAGTCGCGCAGGAGACGCGCCTGTACGACTCGGACCAGGACGTTACGCGCTCGATGCGTAGCAAGGAAGAGGCGATGGACTATCGCTACTTCCCCGACCCCGACCTGCCGCCACTGGTGATCACCGAGGATTTTATCCGTGGCGTGGAAAAAACCCTGCCGGAGCTGCCGGACGCCAAGCGCGCGCGTTTTATGAAGGATTACGGCCTCACCGCCTATGACGCCGGCGTGTTGACCGCGTCGCGCGAGCTGGCGGATTACTACGAGCAGCTGGTGCGCGCGTCCGGCTCCGATCCCAAGATCGCGGCCAACTGGGTCACGGGCGAACTGGCGGCGTTCCTCAACCGCGACAACAAGGACATCAGCGCGTCACCGGTCACGGTCAGCATGATGACGGGATTGCTCAAGCGCCTCGCCGACAACACCATCTCCGGCAAGATCGCGAAAGAGGTGTTCGAAGCCATGTGGAACGGCGAAGGCGACGCCGATGCCGTGATCGCCAAGAAGGGCCTGAAACAGATCACTGATACCGGCGCGATCGAAAAGGTTATCGAAGAGATCGTCGCCAAGAACCCCAAGCAGCTTGAGCAGTATCGCGCCGGCAAGGAGACGTTGTTTGGCTACTTTGTCGGCCAAGTGATGAAGGCCACCCAGGGCAAGGCCAATCCCGCGCAGGTCAACGAGCTGCTGAAGAAAAAGCTCAGCGCTTAGCGGCACCGTCAGTTATTTTTTTGCCGTTATTGCCTCAAACAAGAATCCTTCAAGACGCGCTGTGTTTAGTTCATTTGTAAGTAATTCCAATTCTCTCGAAAGTTTTTCCAGTTCGTCTATGGTTGGAATCGGTTTCCAGCTGTGATCCTTGGTCCGCATTTGAGTGTCTCCATCCAATTCACGCGCCCATATGTTATGTATAAGATCATTTCGTTTTTCTGTAGCACGTCTACAGCGTTCTAATAGGGCTTGCAGTTGAAGAAGAGCATTTCCTTCGCCTAAGCTGGACTTGGCAAGTTTGCGGATGCGCTCTCGCAATGCAGAAGAGCCTTGAAAAGCTGTTGCGTCCAACGCCTGTTGTACATCAACTCGACCTAGACTCTTTATAGTCATTCGAAGGATGTGATCTAAGTGCCCGTGTCGCAATGTTATAGCCCCTAGAGTCTTCAATATTTCGGGGTCTTTAGGAATACTAAATGCGATCATGTGGTAGTTGCTGGAAGCTTCCATTAAATTAACCTCCGTTAAAGCTCGTCGCAAACATGAATGCCACGGCCACTGCCATGATTCCCGTGGCAGCCCAACCGAATACCCGGTGACGCGAGCTGATCGTATAGTTCCCCATCAGGTTTTTTGACTGCCCGATCACCATCATCACCGCCATGATCGGTACCGAGATGATTCCATTGACAATCGCGCTCCAAACCAGCGCTTTGATGGGGTCAACTTCAAAGACGCTCATGAGGGTGCCCACGCCTGTGGCTACTGCGATAATGAGGTAAAACCCCCGAGCTTCGCGAAATCCGCGGGACAGGCCCGTCTTCCAGCCGAACACTTCACTGACGGCGTAGGCAGCGGACCCGGCCAGAACCGGAACCGCCAGCAAGCCCGTTCCGATAATTCCAAACGCGAACAGTTCAAATGCAAATTCACCGGCTATCGGCCGTAATGCCTCCGCCGCCTGAGCTGAAGTTTGAATATCCGTGATGCCTTGCCGGTTCAAGGTGACGGCGGTCGCCACCACAATGCAAAGCGCAATGATGTTGGAGAACCCCATGCCAATGAACGTATCCTCCTTGATTCGCGCCAGATGCTCGGCGGCATACACCGGATCAGTTTTTAGTTCAGCCGAATGCGGCCGTCGATTGTTGTCCTCAACTTCCTGGGCGGCTTGCCAGAAAAAAAGGTAAGGGCTGATGGTGGTTCCCAGCACCGCGACGATCATGGCGGCATAGGCACCGAGCGGCACATTTGCCGGGATGTGGGCCCACGGCTGAAACGACTGCGAGATCGCTTGGCGCCAAGGCACCGCGACACTTAAGACAACGGCGACATAGGCGAA
>JAUSDQ010000048.1 GCA_030650525.1 Sulfuricaulis sp. | reverse complement strand
GCAGACAATATCTTTCTGATTGGCCCCATGGGCGCCGGTAAATCCACCATTGGACGCCATCTCGCCGAGTTGCTGGACAAGGAGTTTCAGGACTCCGATCACGAGATTGAGCAACGCACCGGGGCGAGCATTCCACTGATTTTCGAAATCGAAGGTGAGGCCGGGTTCCGCGGCCGCGAGTCATCGGTCCTCGATGATTTGACACGCAAATCCAATCTGGTGCTCGCTACGGGCGGCGGCGCCATCCTGTCGGACGACAACCGCCGTGCCCTGCGCACCCGCGGCGTCGTGGTTTACATGCATGCGCCGCTCGAGACCCTGTTGCAACGCACGCGCCGCGACCGTCACCGCCCGTTGCTGCAGACCGCGGACCGCGGCAAGACATTGGAGGAAATCCTCAAGTCGCGCGAACCTATATACCGGCAGACAGCGGATATCGTGGTCGAGACATCGCACCGTTCGCCGGTGAGTGTCGCGCGCGAGATCGCCCGTAAACTGGAAGCCTTGCAAACCGATGAAAACGCTGCCTCTTGATCTTGGGGACAGAAGCTACCCGATCTATATCGGTGCCGGCCTGCTCGACCGGCCCGAACTGCTCTCGCGGCATATCCTGGGAACCCGGGTGGCGATTGTCACCAACGAGACGGTGGCGCCGCTGTACCTTGCGAGAGTGCGCGTGCACGTCGCCTCTCTCCAGCCGGTCGAGGTGGTGCTGCCGGATGGCGAGCAGTACAAGACGCTGGAGGATTTGAATCGTATTTTTGACGCTTTGCTCTCGGCACGCTGCGACCGGCAAACGACCGTTATTGCACTGGGCGGTGGTGTCATCGGCGACATGGCCGGTTTCGCCGCCGCCTGTTACCAGCGCGGCGTCCCGTTCATCCAAGTGCCGACCACGCTGCTCGCCCAGGTGGACTCTTCGGTCGGCGGCAAGACCGGTGTCAATCATCCGCTCGGCAAGAACATGATCGGCGCGTTCTACCAGCCCCGTGCCGTGATCATCGACACCGACACGCTCAATACTCTGCCGGACCGCGAACTCTCGTCGGGACTGGCCGAAGTCATCAAGGTCGGACTGATCCGCGACTCCGAGTTTTTTGCCTGGCTTGAGGTTAATCTGGACAAGTTGCTCGCACGCGATCCCGAGGCGCTGGCCTACGCGATTCACCGTTCGTGCCGGAACAAGGCCGAGGTGGTGGCCGCGGATGAACGCGAATCCGGCGTGCGCGCCACGCTTAATCTGGGCCACAGCTTCGGTCATGCGATCGAAACCGGTGTGGGATACGGGAATTGGCTGCACGGTGAGGCCATCGCCGCGGGCATGGTGATGGCGTCCGATCTGTCGCGAAGACTCAAGTGGCTGTCCGCCGCCGATGTCGCGCGCGTTGAAAAGCTGATCCGCCGGGCGCGACTGCCGGTGCGTGCCCCCAGCACGCTTTCCACTGCGCGTTTTCTGGAACTGATGGCGGTGGACAAGAAGGTGCTGAACGGGCGCCTGCGGCTGGTGCTGCTCCAGCGCCTTGGCGAGGCCGTGGTCACCGACGACTATCCGCGCGCCGAGCTTGAGGGAACATTGACCAGCATGCGGGAAGCGGTGTAATGCTGGCAGCTTTCGCCGCGCAGGATGCCACCTCGTGCGGGCGACAGTATCCTGAACCCGCACCCGCGAACCGCTCTGAATACCAGCGCGACCGCGACCGCATCATCCACAGCGCCGCGTTCCGCCGTCTCGAATACAAGACTCAGGTTTTCATCAACCACGAGGGCGATCTGTTCCGCACGCGCCTGACGCATTCGATCGAAGTGGCCCAGATTGCCCGCTCGATAGCCCGCGCGCTTTCGCTTAACGAGGACCTGACCGAGGCCATCGCCCTGGCGCATGATCTGGGACATACGCCTTTCGGCCATTCGGGCCAGGACGCGCTGAATGAATGCCTGCGAGATTACGGCGGTTTCGAACACAATCTGCAATCGCTGCGGGTGGTCGACCGGCTTGAAGAGCGCTATGCCGAATTCTCCGGGCTCAACCTCACTTTTGAAACACGCGAAGGCATACTCAAGCACTGTTCGCTGCGGAACGCGCGGGAATTGGGTGAACTCGGCAAGCGGTTTCTGGAGAAAACCCAGCCCAGCCTCGAAGCGCAGCTGGTCAACATCGCCGATGAAATCGCCTATAACAATCACGATGTGGACGACGGTCTGCGTTCTGAACTGTTGAGCGTGGATCGACTCAAGGAGGTCAAGCTTTTTGCCGAACAGTACGATGAAGTGCGACGTCGCTACCCGGCGATTGCGCCACGGCGCGCGATTTATGAAACCGTGCGGCGCATGATCAACTATGTCGTGACCGATCTCATCGACAACAGCCGCCGCCTGATTCAGCAATCCGGGATAAAGCACATCGAGGATGTGCGCCATCACCCCGGGCCCTTGATTGCCTACACGTCCGCGGCCAGTGAAAAAACCGGGGAGCTCAAGCGCTTTCTGCGCCGGCACCTCTACGCCCATCAACGCGTGACCCACATGATGAGCGCGGCCATTAAGATCGTGCATGAGTTGTTTGAGGCATTCATGCGGGATCCGAAGCTGCTGCCGCGGCAGTACCAGGACAAGATTCGAGAGCAACCGGAGCCGGGAGAGCAGGCGCGAATCGTGGCCGACTACATTGCCGGCATGACCGATCGCTATGCTATGCGTGAGCATACCCGACTGCTCAACCCCGGCGCCTGACCGGCCGGACCGCTGTTTTCACTCGGTTTCCTGACTTCCGCCCGCTCAATAGCCCAATTTCCCAACGGGTTCCATTGAACCAACACCGGGGGGCCGGTATACTTTTCGCCCCTTTTGCTCCTGCTTTTTCGCGGGTTTTCCAAGCAAGAGAACGAATTTCCCTGATCTGGGCAGGGTCCCGCCGGTGGGCGCGGAAAAAGGCTGACCGGTGCCAACATACACAGGGGTGTACGCCGGTCTGGGCAAGCAACGGTCAATGAAAGTGGTGCTCGGAAATGAAACAGCACAATCATAAGATACAACACGGCCTTTATCACCCGGCCTACGAGCACGACGCATGCGGTGTCGGCTTTGTGGTGGACATCAAGGGTCGCCGGTCGCACAAGATTGTCACCCAGGCACTGACGATTCTGCGTAACCTCATGCATCGTGGCGCCTGCGGCTGCGAGGAGAATA
>JAUSDQ010000046.1 GCA_030650525.1 Sulfuricaulis sp. | reverse complement strand
GTGAAACCACGGAACTGGAAATAAGACTTAAGAGGTAAATGGATGGCGTCCCTGTCACCGATGAACTTCCTCATCCGCTGAGCAAGGGGCGGTCGGCGGTTTCGGTTGGTTGAATCAGCTGTTCGAACTCTGGATGTGATCGTGACGCCACCGCAACCGGGCGAATACGAGTTCACCTGTCAGATGCGGATGTATCGTGGCATGTTGATCGCGCGATAAGTGCCGGATACAAAAAAGCGGGGCCCACTGGCCCCGCTTTTTTGTGGAACGCAATGTGAATGCTTATGAGCGCTTTGCGCGATGTGTCTGATGGCGGTCGCGGTGCAGTTCACGCCGGTCGTGCTTCAGCTCCTTTTTGTCCTGATGTAACTCGCGGCGGTCGCCGTGGAGTTCGGCATTGTCCTGCTTGAGCTCGCGCTGTGCTTCGCGCACGCCTTGCTGGTCGCCTTCGCGCATTTCCCGGTGCAGCTCGCGGCGGTCCTGGTTGCGTTCGCGGACGTCCTGACCGATTTCGCGCTGGTCCTGGTGGATTTCCCGCCGGTCTTGGATAATTTCTTTCCGGTCGCCACGTAACTCTGGATTACCGTGAGGTGCGGCATCCTCCGCGTATACGAAGGGTATGGTAGCCAGCGCCAGGACAGCACCCACAGCGACGAGATGGTGTTTTAACATGTTACTTTTCTCCGATGATTGAAGTGTTTAGTTAATTCAACGCAATCAGGCAACGCTTCCAAAGTGTAGATAATCGCGATGGTTCATGCTTTAACGCGCGGAAAACACTGGCGTTGACATGGTAACAAGCCTTCGCCATCAGCCAGCTGATGTTTTTCAGGTGCGCCGCGAGTATCAGTCGGCGGGAATGATATTTAACCAGTAGGCACCGCCGGAGGCGACAACGATGGTCAACAGGCCGAGGATGAGATTAGTGCCCACGAGCCGCCGAATTACGGAGAGTTGTGTGCCCGCGGCGGGATAATCGCCGGCAGCAATCGCCCGGTTCATGCGTTGATAGGGCGCGAAGAATAGATGGAGGTATATGCCAATCATGCCGAAACCGATGATTTGCATCGCATGCACGTGCCACCCGACGTTAGCCATGCCCTCGAAGTTGACGAAGATCATCCAGTAACCGCTGGCCGGCAGCAGGACCACGGCGGCCCACACCCACGGAAAAAAACGCGCGAAGGTTTTCGACCACAGCGGTAGGCGCAGCGACGGCTCCAGCAGCGCCGCGGCGACCGGGCGTAGCGCCACGTAGGCAAAAAACATTCCGCCGACCCAGATGACCGCGGAAAGCATGTGCAGCGTGATGGCAAGTGGCATGTGCGTTTGGTGAGTGAAATGACAGAATCTGTTGTCTATCGATCATACCATCACAAGAACCACCCGGCTGTAAACACTTGAATTGACTCAAAGGCCCTCTGCCCGCGCGCCGTTGGGGACGCCGGAGAGGTGAGGAGATCATCAGCTCAGCGTAATGTTTCAAGCCATTTGACGATAGCGGCCTTGAGTTGTGGATACTGACCGGTAAAGAAATGGTTGGCCAGCTTCACCTCTTGCTGCGCATATTGGCGGTTACCGGCCTTGCGCGCCGCGTCCGCACGCGCGCGGGCAAAATCGAGGACCACTGGCAGGTCTTCGCTGCCATAGATATCGAGAATCGGAAGCTTCAGCTGTTCCAGCAGTAAAGCCGGTTGCATGATGCGCCCGCCGGCGCTTTCGGTGCTCAGTCCGATGGCGACCACGCCACGGATAGTTTTTGAATGCTCGGCCGCGTAGGCGATCGCGGTCATCGCACCGCTGCTGTGTCCCAGAAGTAATACCGCGTCGATGCCTTGCTGTTTGAGAAAAACCAGGCCGGCGTCGATCCGGTGAAAGGCCTCGGGAAAGGTTTGTGCATAGTCCGCCAGAAGTGCGTTCGGGCCGAGCACAGGTAACTGCAACGACAGCGTATAGAACCCGCGGTCCGGCAGTTCCAGCCACAGGTTTTCCAGAAAACCCCACCTCGGATGCACGCCGCGACCGTGCAACAGGATGATGGCCTGCTTGGGAGTTTTGGGTTTCCCCGGTTTATTGTAGAGCGCAAGAAATCTGTGCCGATCGGCATCGAGCCACACTGGATCGCCGGCAATCAACATCTCCTGATCCTGGTCAGACCAGTTTTTCTCACGTTCGCGGTCCGCTGAGACGGCGTCTGCCGGACCGTTGAAAAACAGGAGCGTCAGCCAAAGTGTCGCGAGTGTTCTGTGAACCGGGCGCATAGGAGTGAGTATAGCCGGGGCAGTCACAAAACTACGATCGGTGCTGTTTGTCATTGCCGCGGGTTGGCGTTCGCCTTTTCCGATCGCGAACTGCGTGGAAGAAAATCAGACTTCTCGATCTGCAGATCGTTGAAACCTTAATCCGCTGGCGGGGGTCTTGGGCCGAGAACGTTGCAGCATATATTTAAGTCACATGCCAGCGCAAATTGCGGTTTTTTTCCGAAAATTCAGCTAAACCAAGGGAGTTTTCACGGTCGCCAGCATGGCACGTACGTTGCATATTTCAAGAGAAGCTTATGAATTTACGAGAGTTTTGTGCGGACCGAGACTGACATCAAAGCGGACGATGCCTTCCTGCCTAAGAAGAAATGGCTGGATGTACTCGGTTTGTCGAGTCTGCGTGGGCGCTACCTGTACATGGCCGTTCTATTTGTGCTGACCCTGGTTGGTGCCGCCGGCCTGGGGGCGTTTAATGTCAGACACGCTACCGAGCATGCCGTGGGCAATACCGGAACGCGCCATGATATTCGGCGGTCATTGCGCGAGTTGACCGACGAGGTGTGGGCGGCGGAAAGCGCGCTGCACGATTACATGCTGGCCCCGGGTGCCGTGTCCCGAGACATGATGCACCAACATCTTGCGCTGGCGCAGCAGAATGCCGACCGGTTGCTCACCCTTGAGTGGGTGCGCGACAGCGAGGAGACGAGCCGTCAGGTCCTCCTGATACGCTCCAGTTTGGCGGAGTTATCGCGCCAGAGCCAGCGCGTGATGGACATCCGCGTGGATCCGCAGCAGCTTTTTCCGGCGATGCCGATGATGGCGACGCAAATGCTTCCCGCCTACACCGATTTCAACACGGCGGCGACGCAGGCCATGGACGAGGTTGTCGAGGACCTGCGGGAACCGCCGCAGATTGAGAGCTACCGGCTCTTCGCCGAAGCGCGTTACGCGACGACGCAGATGATCGGCGCGTTTCGCAACTGGGTGGCGAATCGTTTCGGAGTTTTCGGAGAGGCCGAAAGCGCCATGCGCGCCCAGGCACACAACATCGACTTTTACGGAGAAATGACCGAGCGTTTTCTCAAGCAGCTCAACGATCTGGATGCGCGCCAGCAGCTTGGATTGCAACAGCATGAGTCACTGAAAATCATGCAGCGCTCTTTTAAAGCTTGGCTCACTGCCTACCGCGATGTCAACGCCGTCTATACCTCGGACCGATGGCGTTCGGACACCCCTCTGTTGCGTGAAACAATCGGGCCGTTGTTCAAGCAAGTCTGGGTGAGTTTGCGCAAGGTCGATCAGCAAGTGGATAGCTTCTCCGCACAGGACATGTCGCTGCTTGCCCGCATTGCCGACAGCCTGGTTCACTCGATGTGGCTCTTGGCGCTGACCGGGGCGATAGTCACCCTCATCGGCTTCATGTTTTTTGAGTATGCCGTACGCCGTCCGATCGCGCGCGTGGCCTCGGCGTTGCGCGCCGAGGCCAGCGGGCAGGTCGCCTCATTGCCGCCGACATTGACCACGGAGACCAACGATCTGGTCGTGGCATTCGAAACCATGCGCGATCAAATTCATTTCCGTCAACACCGGTTGGAGACAATTCTCGACAGCGCGGCGGAAGGTATTATCACCTTCGATGCGCTGGGCGCTATCCAGGGTTTCAACCGTGCGTCCGAAAATCTCTTCGGCAAAAGCGAAACCGAGGTTATCGGACGTAGCATCAACGAACTCTTCAGCCCGACGCCACACCAGGCGGGTGAGCCTGATCGCGAAACGTTTCTGTTCTCCCAGCTTCACCGACTGATTGGCCGCGAAGAGGAGACCAATGGTCTGTATAAGGACGGGTCGGTATTTCCGGTGGCACTGAAGATTACCCCGATGATGTTGGGAGGCCAGCAGCTGTATGTGGGGCTCGTCGCCAATATCAGCGAGCGCAAGGCCATGGTCGAGAACCTTAGAAAAATGGCCGAGCATGACGGACTCACGGGACTGTATAACCGCAGCTCTTTTCAGGCGGAGCTGGAGCGGGTCATCGCGCGCACCGGACGCAGTGAAAAGGTCAGCTCGGCCTTGTTGTATATTGACCTCGATAACTTCAAGTACGTCAACGACACTCTCGGGCATGCCGCCGGCGATCGTTTGTTGATTGAGGTGTCAGCGATCCTGCTTAATCGGGCGCGTAGCAGCGACCTGGTGGCGCGCTTCGGCGGCGATGAGTTCACGGTGTTGCTCTATGACACGAGTCCGGACAACGCGGTGCGCGTGGCCGAGTCCTTCCGCGAACTTCTCGGCAATCACGTCTTCAATCATGCCGGCGAACGCATCACGGTGAGTTGCTCAATCGGAGTCACCGCTATCCTCCCCGCGCACACTTCCGCCGAAGCGGTGCTGTCCCAGGCCGACTTGGCGTGCCATCTTGCCAAGCGTAGTGGCCGCAACCGCGTGCACCAATTCGAGATGGCGGACGGCGATAATCTGAAAACCATGACTGCCGACATGGGCTGGTCGCGCCTTATTCGTGAAGCCATCGAAAACGACCGATTCGTGCTCGCGGCACAGCCGATCGTGGATGTGCGCACACGCGCGGTGGCTTTATATGAGATATTGGTGCGGCTGCGTGGACCGGGAGATGAAATCTTGGCCCCCATGGGATTTCTTCCGACGGCCGAGCGTTTTGGTCTCGCGCCCGAAATCGACAGGTGGGTCATACGGCATGCGGTGGATGCGCTCGCCCGGTTGCGGACGACTCAACCCAGACTACGATTCTCAATTAATCTTTCAGCCCAGACACTGATGGATCTCGGTGTTTGCGATTTCATCGTGGATTGCTTGAAGGCATCCGGCCTGGACCCGGGATCGCTCCTGTTTGAGGTGACCGAAACCGCCGCGATCGCCGATATGAATGCGGCCGTGAGTTTTCTGAGTCGCTTGCAAACGATCGGCTGCCAGACGGCCCTCGACGACTTCGGAAGCGGCATGGCCTCGTTTGCCTACCTCAAGGACCTGCCGGTGGACTGCGTGAAGATCGACGGACGCTTTGTGAAGAAGCTGGCGACGAGTTCGGTGGACCAAGCCATGGTCAAGGCGATGAACGAAATTGCCCATGCACTCGGCAAGCGGACGGTTGCCGAATTCGTGGAAGATGAAGCGAGCCTCCGGCTGTTGGCGGAATTCGGGGTAGATTATGCCCAGGGCTACCATCTTGGCCGTCCAACCCTGATGTCGGAGGACAGTTCAGTTATGCTAGTCGCCAACGGTTGAATTATCCCACCGATTACCCCGCTTTATGCATGGGGATGTAGCGCATGATTACCCCGTCCGGTAAGTAGCATCCTCAGAATCTCACGATAGCATTGGCTTGCTGCGATGATCATATTATTCTCTGCTGCATGACGCCGCTACGAGATCTTTCGCTTGAGCAATTGCGCGCCCACGCGGTGAAAACCTTCCGGCGGGGCGGTGGCTCGCGTCCGGATGTGTTGCTGGTGCGGCTGAATGGGGAGCAGGCCGTGCTCAAGGATTACAGTCAGGCCGATCCCTGGTTCCGGCGCCTGGTGGGGCCGCTGTCGGTACGCCGCGAGGCGCGCGCGCTCAAGCAGTTGGCAGGCGCGCGCGGCGTACCGCGATTACTGCGTGTCGTTAATCGCGATGCGCTGTTGATGGAATACATCCCCGGAACGAGCGCGCGTGAGGTCCCGCCGGGCGGCCTGACACCGCCATTCTTCGAGCGGCTCTATCGTCTGGTGGATCGTTTGCACGAATTCGGGGTGGCGCATTGCGACCTGCGTAGCGAGGGCAATATTCTCGTCGGGGCCGATGGCGAGCCGCATGCCGTGGATTTCACGGCACATTTCCGCCGCGGTCGCCGTTGGAACCCGCTGTCCCGTTGGATGTATGAAAAATTCTGCGAAGCCGATCGGGTCGCCGTGGCGCGCCTCAAGAAGAGTCACGCACCTGATCTGCTCACGGACGCGGAGCGGCAGGCGCTGGCGCGTGACCGCAAGACCTGGCTGGAACGGACCGCGCGATTTATCGGTAAAAGCGTGCGCCATATCAGCCGCTGGTTATTGACGCGCCCGGGCAAGTCCGGACGGGGCCGCGATTAGCCCTGCCGGTATAGGCGCGCGGGCAGTGGGCCTACAAGATCCCTAACAAAAAGAAAAATTTCACAGGATTTACAGGATTAAAAAACAGGATTAACAGGATTTCTTATCTTCAAAATCCTTAGAAATCCTGTCAATCCTGAAAAATCCTGTTAATCCTGTCTATTTCATTTTGTCAGAGGCGCAGGCAAGTTCGAGGCTGAAAACTTCCCGGTCTTCGGGTAAAGTGCGCGTCTTTGCGCCGTTCTCACCGGACATAAGGTTACTATCATGCGCGATTACAAGATTGCCCCTTCCATTCTGTCGGCCGACTTCGCCCGCTTGGGCGAGGAGGTCACCCAGGTGCTCGCCTCCGGCGCCGACATCGTTCATTTCGATGTGATGGACAACCATTACGTGCCGAATCTGACCATCGGTCCGCTGGTGTGCGAGGCGTTGCGCAAGCACGGCGTGAAGGCCGATATCGACGTGCACCTGATGGTGAAACCGGTGGATCGTATCATCCCGGACTTTGCCAAGGCCGGCGCCACCTATATTACGTTCCACCCGGAAGGCTCGGAGCACATCGACCGCAGCCTGCAACTGGTGCGCGATTCCGGCTGCAAGTGCGGCCTGGTGTTCAACCCAGCCACGCCGTTGGATCATTTGAAATACGTCATGGACAAGGTGGACATGATTCTGCTCATGTCGGTGAACCCCGGTTTCGGCGGCCAGAGTTTCATCCGCGCTTCACTCGATAAGCTGCGCGAGGTGCGCAAACTCATCGACGCCAGCGGGCGCAAAATCCGCCTCGAGATCGACGGCGGCGTGAAGGTAGACAACATTCGCGAGATCGCCGAAGCCGGCGCCGATACCTTTGTCGCCGGTTCGGCCATCTTCAGCGCGGGAAAAGCCGCCGACCCGAACCGTTACAATTCGGTCGTCAAGGCGATGCGCGACGAGCTGGTCAAGGTCAAGGGATAGTGGAATCCACGGCGAAAAAGATGGCGACCTCTCCGCTGACTGTGAAGATGGTCATGATCGACCTCGACGGTACTCTTATCGACACCGTGCCGGATCTGGCCGCCGCGGCGAACCGTATGCTCGCCGACCTCGGTCGCGCGGTCTGGGATGAGGCGCATTACCGTGTCTGGATCGGCAATGGCGTGCCGCGCTTTGTGAAGCGTGCCTTGACCGGTGATATGCTGGCTGAACCCGAACCCAAACTCTTCGAACAGGCGCTCGCGTTATTTCGCAAGCATTACGGCGCGGCGGTGTCCGATCTCAGCCGGACCTATCCAGGTGTGGTGGAGGCGCTGGAGCGACTTCAGGCACAAGGATTTTCGCTGGCCTGTATCACCAACAAGGCCGAGGCGTTCACCTTGCCGCTGCTCAAGAATCTCGACCTTCATAAGTATTTCAAGCTGGTGCTGTCCGGGGACAGCCTGCCAAAACAGAAACCCGATCCGCTGCCGCTACAATATGCCTGCCGGCATTTCGGGATCGATTCCGCGCACGGGGTGTTGGTCGGCGATTCGAGCAACGACGTGCAGGCGGCGCGCGCCGCGGGCATGCCTGTCATTTGCGTGACTTATGGCTATAATCACGGACACGATATCCGTCAGTCTCTGCCCGACGCCGTGGTGGATTCGCTGACCGAGCTGCCGCCCTACCTGCGGCTTTATGCTTGATTGACACACATGAGACACAGAATACGTAAATGGTCGGACATGCGCTGGTGGTGGCCTCAAGCCGCCGCTGGTGTTGTTGTCTGACTATTTAACCGGTGATCTCATGGTGATTCATGTCATTAAGCAAAAAAGAATTCGATAACTACGCTTCCCAAGGTTTCAATCGCATCCCCCTGATGCGCGAGGTCCTCGCCGACCTCGATACTCCCCTAAGCGTTTACCTCAAGCTCGCGCGCGGGCCGTATTCGTATTTGTTCGAATCGGTGCAGGGTGGCGAGAAGTGGGGTCGCTATTCCATCATTGGACTGCCGGCGCGCACCTTGTTGCGTGTTTCCGGAAATGAAGCGACTGTCGAGAAAGACGGTAAACAGATCGCGAGCGAAACGGTCTCCGACCCGCTCGCATACCTGCGCCGGTTCCGGGCGAACTACACCGTCCCTGAAATCCACGGGCTTCCGCGTTTCACCGGCGGGCTGGTCGGTTATTTCGGTTACGAAACCATCCGCTATGTGGAACCGCGCTTGGGAAAAATGGCGAAACCCGATGCCATCGGCGCGCCGGATATCCTGCTGACGGTTTCCGATGAAGTGGTGGTGTTCGACAATCTCAAGGGCAAGCTATATGTCGTGATTCATGTGAACCCGTCCATAGCGAATGCTTACGACCAGGCTAACGCCCGGCTGGATGATCTGGTCGCGCGGCTCGGCGCGGCCAGCCCGCGGACCATGACGCCGAATTGCCAGAAAGCCGCGGCCGAAGCCGATTTTATTTCGGGTTTTACCCAGGAAGGGTTTGAGAAGGCGGTGGCGCGTTCACTCGAATACATCCGTGCCGGCGACATTATGCAGGTGGTGCTGGCGCAGCGCCTGACGATTCCCTTCGCCGCCGCGCCGCTCGATCTTTACCGCGCGTTGCGCACGCTCAATCCTTCGCCGTACATGTATTTCATGGACCTCAAGGATTTCCATATCGTCGGTTCCTCGCCGGAAATTCTGGTGCGCTTGGAAGATGGGCTGGTGACCGTGCGGCCGATCGCCGGCACGCGCCCGCGCGGGGCGACGGAAGCCGAGGATCAGGCGCTTGAGAAAGAGCTGCTCGCCGACCCCAAGGAACGCGCCGAACATATCATGCTGATGGACCTGGGCCGCAATGACGTGGGGCGGGTGGCCAAGATCGGCAGCGTAAAGGTGTCGGACAAAATGGTCATCGAACGCTACTCGCACGTCATGCATATTGTTTCCAACGTGACGGGTGAACTGAAACCCGGCATGGACGCGATCGACGTGTTGCGCGCCACCTTCCCGGCCGGCACCGTGAGCGGGGCGCCCAAAGTGCGCGCCATGGAGATCATCGAAGAACTCGAGCCCACGCGCCGCGGGATTTATTCCGGCGCGGTGGGTTATATCGGCTGGAACGGCAACATGGATACGGCCATTGCGATTCGCACGGCGGTAATCAGGGATGGGCAGTTGTACATCCAGGCCGGCGCCGGCATCGTCGCCGATTCGGTACCGCGCAATGAATGGGACGAAACCATGAACAAGGCACGCGCCATCTTCCGCGCGGTGTCGCTGGCGTCCGCCGGTCTCAACGGCCGGCAAGGAGTTTAGTCATGCTGCTGATGATCGATAACTACGATTCCTTCACCTACAACCTGGTGCAGTATCTGGGCGAGCTGGGCGAGGACGTGCGCGTGTACCGCAACGACCAGATCACGGTGCCGGAGATCGAGAAATTGAAACCGGATCGCATCGTGATTTCACCGGGGCCCCGTACGCCGAACGAGGCGGGCGTGTCGGTGGAAACGATACAGAAACTGGGCGGCAAGTTTCCCATTCTGGGCGTGTGCCTCGGGCACCAGAGCATCGGCCAAGCCTACGGCGGAAAAATTGTGCGCGCGAAACAGCTGATGCACGGCAAGACCTCGATGATTCATCACAAGGGCCAGGGCGTGTTTCAAGGACTGCCCGATCCGTTCGAGGCCACGCGCTACCATTCGCTGGTGATCGAGCGTGAAAGCATCCCGGAGGTTCTCGAGGTCACCGCCTGGACCGACGATGGCGAGATCATGGGCGTGCGCCACAAGACCCTGCCGGTCGAGGGCGTGCAATTCCATCCGGAATCCATCCTCACGCAACACGGCCACGAGCTGCTGGCGAATTTCCTGAAGGGCCAGCGGCGCGCGGCTTAGCGCCGACGTATTTATTATTTCGGCAGATCAGTCCGCGTATCGCCCATGCACGAATCAGCCCATCACGCCCATCGCCATTTGGGCTTGCGCTTCACGTTCACCGTGGCGCTGCTCGCGATGTTGGCGCCGTTTAGCATCGATACCTATCTGCCCTCGTTTCCGGATATCGGGCGCGAGTTTGCGGTGTCAGCGGTGGCCCTGCAGCAGACTCTGAGTCTTTATCTCCTGGCGTTTGCCACAATGATGCTGGTGTACGGACCGCTCTCGGATGCCTACGGACGCAAGAACGTAGTGCTGGTCTCCACGGCGGTGTATGTCGCCAGCTCAATCGGCTGCGCGCTGGCCCCCAACATCCACTGGCTGCTGCTGATGCGTATCGGCCAGGGCTTGTCGGCCAGCGGCGCCCTGGTCGTGGGCCGTGCCATCATTCGCGACGCCTTCGCGGGAGCCGCGGCGCAACGGGTGATGTCGCAGGTCATGCTGATTTTTGCGCTCGCGCCCGCGGTCGCGCCCGTCATCGGTGGCTGGTTGCACGATGCCTTTGGCTGGCGCTCGGTGTTCTGGTTTCTGGTGCTGCTCGGTCTGGCGGTGTGGCTGTGGACGGCTTTTTTTCTGCCCGAGACCTTGCCGCCCGTGGGCCGGCAGTCGGGAAAACCGCGCGTCATTGCCACGGCCTATCTGAAGGCCCTGGGCACGCTGCGCTTCATGATCCTGATTGCCATTCTGGCGTGCAACTTCGGGGGATTTTTTCTCTACATCGCCGGCTCGCCCGATGTGATGTACCGTCACCTGCATTACGGCGCGAATGAATTCTGGCGGCTGTTTGTGCCGCTGGTGGCCGGACTGATGCTCGGGGCATTTATCTCGGGAAGGATCGCCGGACGATTCAGCCATCGTCAGGCCGTGACCGCGGGATTCGGGATCATGCTGGCGGCGGCCGTCGCGAACCTGGGGTTGGCGCTGTGGATTCCACACACGGCATGGACGATCATTCTGCCGGTGGTGGTGTACGCCACGGGTATGTCGCTGGCCACGCCCAACCTGAGCCTGCTGGCGCTCGAGGTGTTTCCCGCCCACCTCGGCCTGGCGTCCGCGTTGCAAGGTTTTGGCCAGGCCGGCTTCAATGCCGTGGTAGCGGGTTTGCTGGCGCCGCTGCTTTCGAGCCAAGTGCAGTTCCTGGCCAGCGGCATGCTCATGCTTAATTTGACCGGGTTCGTGCTCTGGATGGTCTGGCGCAGCCGACGGGATGTTAGGGAGTCCGTACCTGCTTTGGCTTGACCGCCATTGCGGTTCAGCGACAGAATCGCCCAATAGCCGTTTCATCATTGAGAAAAATTCATGGACATGCCTTCTGCTATCCGCGCCGTGACAGAACGGCGCCACCTTACCGACAATGAGATGCGCGAAGTCATGCGCCTGATCATGACCGCGCAGGCCACACCGGCCCAGATCGGCGGTTTCCTGGTGGGGTTGCGCATGAAGGGTGAAACCGTCGAGGAGATCGCGGCGGCCGCCGGCGTGATGCGTGAGTTGGCGACGCATGTGGCTGTCAGCGGCCCGCACCTGGTGGACACCTGCGGCACCGGCGGCGATGGTGCCAGCACCTTTAATATCTCCACCGCTTCCGCATTGGTAGTCGCCGCCGCCGGCGGCAAGGTGGCCAAGCATGGCAATCGTTCGGTATCGAGCAAATCCGGCAGCGCCGATGTGCTCGAGGCCGCGGGCGTGAGCCTCGATCTCACGCCGGAGCAGGTCGCGCGCTGCGTCAACGAAGTCGGCGTCGGCTTCATGTTTGCACCCAAGCACCACGGCGCCATGAAACACGCCATCGGGCCGCGGCGCGAGATGGCTGTGCGCACGATTTTCAATCTGCTCGGGCCGCTGACCAATCCGGCCAATGCGCCCAACCAGGTGCTCGGCGTGTTTTCCGATCGATGGGTGGAGCCGTTGGCGGAAGTTTTACAACGGCTCGGCAGCGAGCATGTGCTGGTGGTGCATGCCGAGGATGGCATGGATGAGATCAGCATTGGCGCGGCCACGCATGTGGCGGAGTTGAAGGAAGGGCGCGTGCGAGTCTTTACCATCCAGCCGGAGCAGTTTGGCCTGAAGCGCGGTGACGTATCGAAGCTGGCCGTCACCGGCCCGGCCGAAAGCCTGTCGATGGTGGAAGCGGTATTGAATAACGAACCCGGGCCGGCGCGCGATATCGTGGCGCTCAATGCCGGCGCGGCGATTTATGCCGCCGGTCTTGAGCCTGATCTTGGCGCCGGCGTCAAGACGGCGCAGGCCGTGATCGCCAGCGGTGCGGCCAGGAAGAAGTTGCATGATCTGGTCGCCTTGAGCAAAAAACTGGCTGCCCAATGAATGCGCCGCCCGACATACTCCAAAAAATCCTGGCACGTAAAGCCGAAGAAATCGCCGAGCGCTCAAGACTGCTCCCGCTCAAGGAGCTGCGCCAGCGCATTCAGGACGCGCCGCCCGCGCGTGGATTTTTACAAGCGATTCGAAACCGATTGGCCGCCGGGCAACCCGCGGTCATCGCCGAGATCAAGAAGGCGAGTCCCAGCAAGGGACTATTGCGCGCGGATTTCCGGCCAGCCGATATTGCCAAAAGTTATGAGCGTCATGGCGCCACCTGCCTGTCGGTGCTGACTGACAGGGATTTTTTTCAGGGCAGCGATGCGTATTTGCAGCAGGCGCGCGCCGTCTGCCAACTTCCGGTACTACGCAAGGATTTCACGATCGAGCTGTACCAGGTGTACGAAGCACGCGCCATGGGGGCCGATGCCATCCTGCTGATTGTGGCGGCGCTGGGCGATACCCGGATGCACGAACTGGAGGTTCTCGCCCGCGAACTCGGCATGGATGTGCTGGTGGAGGCCCATGATGCGCAGGAACTTGGGCGGGCGCTGGCGCTTGAAACACCGCTGATTGGCATTAACAATCGTGACTTGCGTACCTTTCATACTGCTTTGGAGACCACGCTGGGCCTGCTCAAGGAGATTCCCTCCGACCGCGTGGTGGTGACGGAAAGCGGAATTCATACGCCACAAGATGTCGCACGGATGCGCGCGCAGGGTGTGAACACCTTCCTGGTGGGCGAGGCCTTCATGAAGGCCGATGATCCCGGTGCAAAATTGGACGAACTGTTTGAAGTCTCGGGGCAACTTCGCGAGAGGAAATCATGAAGGCAAGCATCAAGTGGAACGGTGGGGTCAGTTTTGCCGGCACCGCGGACAGCGGTCACAGCGTGATCATGGACGGCGCGGCGGAATCCGGCGGGAAAAACCAGGGGGCGCGGCCCATGGAACTGGTGCTGATCGGCATGGGCGGATGCACGGCATTTGACGTGGTGCATATCCTGCGAAAATCGCGCCAGGAAATTACCGATTGTGTCGCCCAGGTCGAGGCCGAGCGCGCCGAAACCGATCCCAAGGTCTTCACGCACATTCATATTCATTTTGTTGTCAGCGGCAAAAACCTCGATGCCAAAAAACTTCAGCACGCCATCGAGCTTTCCGCCACCAAGTATTGTTCTGCTTCCATCATGCTCGGCAAGACCGCGAAGATCACGCACGATTTTGAAATCAGAGAAGTCGAGTGATTACACTTCTGTCAGGAAATAATCTGTGAAGCGGCCGGCGGCCATCCCAGCGCTGCATCATGTCGCGCTCAATGTGACAGACCTCGAGTCCTGCGAGCGATTTTATACCGAATTGCTTGGTATGCGCGTGGAATGGCGGCCGGATGCGGACAATGTGTACCTCACCGGCGGCCAGGACAATCTCGCCCTGCATCGCGTCTCCTTCGGTATCGAGCCGGCATCGGCGCAGCGACTCGACCACATCGGTTTCGTGATCCATGATATCGGCGAGGTGGATGAATGGTTCGCGTTTCTCAGGTTAAACAACGTGCCCATCGTCAAGGAACCCAAGACCCATCGTGACGGTGCGCGCAGTTTTTATTGCCGCGACCCGGCGGGAAATACCGTGCAGTTGATTTACCACCCACCTCTGGCAAGCAAATAAGCAGCGCGGCCTTATACCCAATAGGCCGTACGCGTCATGATTTTTGAGGCGACCTGCATTAACTGTCTGACCGGTTCCGGCAAGGTAGCAGCGCCGGACTCAATCGCCACAGTGGCATGATGACTTTCATCGTTGCGCATTTGTTCCAGAATCGCTCGACTTTTCTCATCCGCTGTGGGTAGTTGTTGCAAATGTTCACTCAAATGCTCCACCACCTGTTTTTCGGTCTCGGCAACGAAACCCAGGCTCCACTTATCGCCTATGGCGCCGGCGACAGCGCCGATGGTGAAGGCGCCGGTGTACCAGAGCGGGTTCAGATAACTCACATGGGCCCCGAGTTCGCGAATACGCTGCCCGGTCCAGGCCAGATGATCGTTTTCTTCCTGTGCCGCCTGTTCCATTTTCCCACGCACTTCAGGCAGCCGGGCCGTCATGGCTTGCCCCTGGTATAGGGCCTGAGCGCAGATTTCTCCGACGTGGTTGATGCGCATCAGCCGGCCGGACAATTCACGTTCCGCAGCGCTAAGGCTTGGGTCGCTTTTGGGAGCCGCCGGATTGCTACGCCCGGCTGGCGGCGGGGGTCCAAAAACGGTGTGCAGCGCCTGATCCAGTTGTCCGATAATCCGGTCGAAGCCGGTTATGTTGCGGTCGTTCATAAGCCTTAAGATACAAGCAGCAAGTTGCCGGTGGCAAGTAATAATCGAGCGGCTATATCCTGCTACTTTATGCCTGTTTCTTGCAACTGTTTTTCGAGCACCACAACCGGATGCATCACCTCGATGGCAAGTTTGGCTTCGCGTATGCCAGCGGCCAGAAACGTGGCACAGCCGGGATTGGCGGTGACGAGAATGTCCGGAGCAAGCTGTTTGAGATATTCGATCTTGGGCGCGCGCAACTGCCGTGCAATTTGCGATTGGGTCAAGTGATAGGTCCCGGCCGCGCCGCAGCAAACGGAGTTTCCAGGCAGAGCGATGATTTCTGCGCCGGGAATCCGGGAGAGCAGCGCATAGGGCTTGTCTTCCTGGCGCAGCACGTTGGTTAACGTGCATGGATCATGTACTGCAATACGCTTCGCCAACGGACGAAAGCCGATGTTCGAAGGCCAGGTTATGCCCGCGAGGAACTGGTTGATATCCATGACGCGTGATGAAAATTGCACGGCTGGAATATTATCTTCGAGATATTTTGCGTATTCATTGAGAGTGGCCGTGCAACCACTGGCGGCACAAAGAATGGCGTCAGTTCCGCTGCCAAATGCCTCGATATTTCGGCGCATGAACTCAGTTGCTTTTTCCAGCTGACCGTTATGTAAATGCAGCGCGCCGCAGCACCCCTGTTTTGGCGGCAGATGCACTTCATAACCCAGACGGTTTAATAATCGGATCGATGAGAGCAGGGTTTGCTGGTCTGTCAGCGGTGTCAGGCAACCGGTAAAAATGATAACCCGGCCTTGCGGTTGTTTGTGTGCTGGGTAAATTTCCGCAAAGATATTCTGCGGTAGCAGCCTGGGAAGATTCGCATCCAGCTGGGTAAGTCCGAACAAATGAAGCACGCGACTTGCCCTCAGAAGTTTCTGCAGGCCGGATAGTTGATAAAGTCGCAGAATCCTGCCCAGCATTCGCACCCCGCCGGGTTTTTGCACCAGCCGTTGAAGCATGGCTACAGTTTTGGGCAGGCCTCGCGCGGAAGGTGTGCGCGAGTCTTCGATCAGGGCGCGTACCGAATCGAGCGCCTGTCCGTAGGAGACATAGGATGGGCACGCCTTTTCACACGCACGACAATCCAGACAGCGCGCCAAGTGAGACTCGAGTCTGGCGCTGAGCGGGAGATCGCCTTTGGCCAGAGCGAGCATGAGTGACAGGCGGCCGCGTGGCGATTCTGCTTCGTCATGCAGCAGTCCGTATGTCGGACAGTGAGGCAGGCATAGCCCGCATGCCACGCACTTGGCGGCTTCACGTATTATTGAGGAAGAGAAATCCAAAATGGGTGAGCTGTTCCGGAAATAATAGGCCGAGACGGGTCAATATCCTATAATCCGCTACGTTATCTCTTGTCACTCAAGTCTTGCAACCGACCGGACCGATGTCTTATTACCGTTACCATGTATTTTTCTGTGTGAACCGGCGTGAAGATGGCCGCGCCTGTTGCGCGAACCATCATGCGCAGGAAGTGCGTGATTATGCCAAGCAAAGGATCAAGTCGCTGGGCTTGGACGGCGAGGGCGGCGCTCGAATCAACACCGCGGGGTGTATGGACCGCTGCGAGGAAGGCCCGGTTCTGGTCATTTATCCTGAGGGTACCTGGTATACCTATGTCGATAAGGAAGATATCGACGAAATTATCGATCAGCACCTTGAGCAGGGGCATATCGTTGAGCGTCTGAGAATGAAGGGCTAGAGGACAAGCCGCAGGCACCATTTTGGTGCTGCAAGACCAACTTCTTGCAGAAAATGTCATACCCCTGGCATGTCATTAGTCGTCTCGTTGACCAAGGCCAACGAACCAATCCTGAAGTCGTGGGTCTCAGTTTAGCGAGATTGTTGTGAGTAATATCTTGCGTACAAGTCGATTCACCGGCGAAGTTTGTAATTTTTTATATATTTATCATATAGTTATGATAGGTATCGGGATCATGGATGGTTGTGGACTTGACAAGCAGGTATAAATATTAGATTATTATTATATTCTGTTTTTGATTCACCTCTGGCGGTTGGTCTGATCTTTGCTAATCTCTAGAGTGTGTAGTTGAAAGATTTTCTGTCGGCGCGATGAGCGCCGGGTAACGGCTCCTCCATCCTCCTAGTGGTGGTTCGGGCGTGGCTCCCCAGCCACGCCTTTTTTTTTGGCTTTTCCCTCTGGCCGAATTGGATGAAATTGTGCAGTTCGACGATGCTTTGTTTCGGCCGATTAACTGGATTTTTTCTTGTATCTTCAAGCTGTCTTTTGTAATATGCGCAGCTTTCCAGCGCGCAGGATTGCGCCATTAAAGCGAGGCAGAAAAGCCCCAGCGGCCGATTTATCTGACATGAAAACTACTATTTCCGCAAAAAATGAAACCGTCAAACGCGACTGGTTCGTCATCGATGTAGCCGGCAAGGTGCTCGGGCGCGTGGCGACTGAAGTGGCTCGCCGTTTGCGCGGTAAGCACAAGGCGGAGTACACGCCCCACGTGGATACGGGTGACTATATCGTTGTCGTCAATGCCGACAAGTTACAGGTAACGGGTAAAAAAACCCGGGACAAGATTTATCATCGCTACACCGGCTATCAGAGCGGTCTGAAAGCAACCAGCTTCCAGGACTTGATGAAACGGGCGCCGTGCGATGTTATTGAAACAGCGGTTCGCGGCATGCTTCCCAAAAATCCGCTCGGACGTCAGATGTTCCGCAAACTCAAGGTCTATCGTGGTGCGGAACATCGGCATTCGGCGCAGAACCCCAAGGTTCTGGAAATCTAATCTTAAATTGACCCTACAGAACGAAGTAGGGCGATATTAACTAGGGCGAAATCAAGATCATGGCGCAGGCAAACATATATCGCGCAACCGGACGGCGCAAAACGTCGAAGGCGCGGGTTTATCTCAAATCCGGAAAGGGCGATATCACCGTTAACAACTTATCGGTCGACAAATATTTTGGCCGTGAGACGGCACGCATGATCGTGCGTCAGCCATTCGTGGCGGTGGCCATGGAGAACAAATTCGATGTCATGGTGAACGTGGACGGTGGCGGACCCAGCGGTCAAGCCGGTGCCATTCGTCATGGCATCACGCGTGCGCTGATGGTCTACGATGAAACACTTCGTCCCACACTGCGCAAGGCCGGTTATGTCACGCGCGATGCGCGCGCGGTGGAGCGCAAGAAGTATGGTTTGCACAAGGCGCGTAAGCGGCCGCAATACTCCAAGCGCTAATTTCAGCTTGCGTCGTGTTGTGTTAAAAGCCGCCTTATATAGGCGGCTTTTTTGTTTTAGGGCCTAATGTTCAAGCTGATGAAGATTACAGGCAGGGTGTAGGATATTCGATAGAAGATTCGACATTCTCCATATTCTCCATTTATGAAATCCAAACGCAATGATCCTTGTCCGTGTGGTAGCGGTAAGAAATTCAAGATATGTTGCGGAGTGACGCCTTTGCATCCTGCTCCTGCTGTTGCCGATTCTGCAATCACGAAAAGCAACCGGGAGCGCCAATGCGGCACCTGCACGGCCTGTTGCGACGGTTGGCTTCGCATCAACATTCATGGCCAGGATATTTATCCCGGCAACCCCTGCCAATACAGCACAGGGCACAATTGCATGATTTACGAAAATCGCCCCGATGCCTGCCGAAAGTTCATATGCGGCTGGTTTGAAGAAAACAGCGCTTTGCCGGAGAAGTTCCGGCCGGATAAAATTAGTGTGATTTTTGTCATAGCCACCTGGCGCAGTTTGCCGATATACATCTTGACGCCGGCTGGACGCGATCCGGATGGCGAAGTGTTGGGGTGGATGAAAAATTTTTCGCTTGAGACCCATCGGCCGTTTCTGTATCAGTCGGAGGGTGAGTGGTATGCGTTTGGGCCGCCGGAATTCCAGCAGGAAATACTCAAGAAAGTCGCGAAAGGTGAAAAACTCTGGTAAATAGATGTTGAATAAGACTCTCCAATTTTTTCTTCCGTCTGATTCACACACTGGGGGATCGTCTAACGGTAGGACAACAGACTCTGACTCTGTTTATCTAGGTTCGAATCCTAGTCCCCCAGCCATTTCAGCAGACACCCAAGTTCCATTTTCCACGGCAGTCTTAAAAATAAAGCCTTACGTTTCGAAGGAAATGTTGCGTGGCTCTACGGCGATCCCGCTAGTGATGTTGCTAAAAAGATACATAATGTGAGACTGTGGTTTATTTGCAAAATAAAGTTGTATATTTGCAAAAGCCTGTGATATAAATAACATGTAAGTGCAGCTGAACTGCGCTTGAGTATTTCCCAACTTACCTTCATTCCAGGAGGAATCGATGAACAAGAAGCTTCTTATTGCAGCCGTCGGTGCGGCGCTCGTCGCTGGCCCGATGATGGCAGCACAGGCCGCCCCGACGGTTTACGGATCGTTCCATATGTCTTTGGATCGCTATGATGTTGACACCAGTGCTACCCGTACAACCGAGAGAGGATTGGTCAACAGCAACAGCTCCCGTTTTGGCCTCAAAGGCGACGAGGATCTGGGCGGTGGTCTCAAGTCCATCTACCAGGTTGAAAGCGGTGTTTTCGCTGCTGACGATGGCACAGCCGGTTTTGGTAATACCCTACGCAATACCTATCTCGGTTTCACCGGCTCCTCATGGGGCACGGTTAAGCTGGGTCGTCATGATAGCCCCGTCAAGGAACTGGGTCGCGCCATCGACCAATTCAACGAGCAGATCGGCGATGCGCGTAACATCACTGGTAATGGCGGCACGTTCGATGCGCGCGTAAGCAACATGCTGCGTTACGACAGCGCCGATCTTGGCGGCATCAGGTTTGCACTGCAGTATTCGACGCCGGAAGTGAGCACCGCCACACGCAACGTGAGCGGCAATGTCACCTTTACCCAAGGCCCTTTTTACGCCGGTTTGGGTTACGAGACGCATGCGTTCAGCGGTAGCACCCAGAAGGATGAGAAAGATCTCCGCCTGGTTGGTAAATTCAATATGGACGCCCTGGTGTTAAGCGCTCTGTACGAGACCATGGACGATCTCGGGGGCGTATCCGGCCGCGATCGTAAGGCATGGGGTGTCGGCGCGGGTTTCAAGATGGCCAACAACCTGTTGAAGCTCCATTACTACAGTACGGACAAGCAAGACGGTCAAGCCACGGAAAATGGCGCCAATTTGTGGGCGCTAGGCGTCGATCATTCCCTCAGCAAAACGACGGTTGTTTATGCCAACTTCGCCACGGTGTCGAACGATAGCGGCACGACGGCCTTTAACGTGTCCAGCGCCAATGGCGGCCACGGCACGACCAACGTCCCGACGGTGGGCAAGGCCGGTGGCGACGGCAAGGCTTATTCATTCGGTACCATTATCAAGTTCTAATTTGTAAGCAGTCAATTTGTACAGACGGGGCCTTCGGGCCCCGTTTTCTTTTGGTCCAGTCGACGTGCTATCTGATAATATTTGATTTCCATTTGGGCAAATACTATTGGCATGATCAAAATTGGCATCATCGGCGGCACGGGATATACCGGGGTAGAACTGCTGCGGCTGTTGGCCGCGCATCCCGAGGCGGATTTACGGATAATTACCTCCCGGGGCGAGGCGGGCAAGCAGGTCGCTGAGCTGTTTTCCAGTCTCAGGGGTCATGTCGATCTCGCCTTCAGCGAGCCCGAGACGAAATCTCTCGCGGGTTGCGATGTGGTGTTCGCGGCTACGCCCAACGGCGTGGCTATGACCCATGCGCGCGAACTGCTCAAGGCCGGCGTGAAATTGATCGACCTGGCCGCCGATTTCCGCTTGAAAGATCCTGCGGCATGGGAAAAATGGTACGGCATGCCGCATGCCTGCCCCGAGTTGCTGGCCGAAGCAGTTTACGGATTACCGGAAGTTAACCGTGAGAAAATTAAGAAGACCCGGCTGGTTGCCAACCCTGGTTGTTACCCGACCGCCGTGCAACTCGGTTTTCTTCCATTGCTGGAGAACGGTCTGGTGGATACCCAGCATCTGATCGCCGATGCGAAATCCGGCGTGAGCGGCGCCGGTAGAAAAGCGGAGTTGCACGCGCTGTTTTCCGAAGCGGCGGATTCAATGAAGGCCTATGGCGTGGCCGGCCATCGTCACTGGCCCGAGATCCGTCAGGGCCTCGATAGCGCTTCCAAAAAATCGGTTGGATTGACCTTCGTGCCCCATCTGACGCCCATGATTCGCGGCATTCATGCCACGCTCTATGCCAGGCTTACCCAGCCGGGCGCGCAACTGCAGGCGTTATTCGAGCAGCGCTATGCCAAGGAACCGTTTGTGGATGTCATGCCGGCCGGCAGCCATCCCGAGACACGCTCGGTGCGCGCCTCCAACGTCTGCCGTATCGCCGTGCATCGGCCGCACGACGGCGACACGGTGGTGGTGTTGTCGGTGATCGATAATCTGGTCAAGGGCGCGGCCGGTCAGGCAGTCCAGAATATGAACATTATGTTCGGTCTGGATGAGCGGACGGGTCTTGATCAGGTTGCGGTGTTGCCCTGATGCCAGCGTGCGCTTGTGAACAGTGGTTAGCCCGTCTATGTTCAAGTAAACCCCGCGGGTCATTCTGATGTTCGATCTGAGAAAACCTGGTGAGCTGGTTATCAAGCATCGGTATTCACCCCGTGTGAAAATGCTATTGGCCGTCATTGCGGCCGTGGTGCTGCTGGCCGCGTCGGGACTGATATATAACTATGGGCTGGACCGCGCTGGCTTTGAGCGCCAGTCGGCTCAGGAAATCCAGCAGACCTTGCAGGATGAGAGGCGCAAACTGGGCGGTGAGAATCAGGAATTGCGGGAGGCATTGGCGCGCTCGCAGCGGACCATCCAGATGGACCAGGCGGCGTATCAGGATCTTGATAAATCACTCAAGGCCTCGGCGCAGGAAATCGTGAAGCTCCGGGAAGAGCTGAATTTCTATCGCAACATCATCTCGCCGGCCGACAAGAAAAGCGGACTGCGCATCCAGACTCTTTCTATCGAACCGGCTGGCGGGACCAATCAGTATCGTTATAAACTGGTTTTGATTCAGGCACTGAAGCACGAGAGCACCATTCAGGGACGGGCCAGTTTCGAAATCAGCGGATTGCAGGTGGGGGAGGACGCGGTCGTCAAGGTCCCGGTCGCGAACGAACGTCCGATTCTCGTTAACTTCAAGTATTTCCAGGATATCGAGGGAAAACTCGAGTTGCCCCGCAATTTTCAGCCTAAGCGCGTTAAGGTGACGATCACCACCCCGGGCGGGACATCGATGGCCGAAGCCACCTACAATTGGCCGGAAGTATAATGCCCGTTGGTCGGTGTGCCATGAGCGTTTGATCCTGAAAGTCGCGTTTCCGGTCGCCGGCGCGGCTACAATAACTCTGATTACATGGAGGGCATGCCAATATGTTATCTGCTCTGGGGAAAACCCCGACGGAAAAACCGTGCAATACCATTGATACGCTGATCGGCGCCAAGACTGATCTGAAAGGCGATATCGTGTTCACGGGCGGGTTGCGTATCGACGGAAAAGTCCGCGGCAACATCACCGCCAAGGGCGATGGCAACAGTACCCTGGTGCTGAGTGAAAATGCGTTCGTCACCGGAAATGTGACGGTGCCGCATATCATTACCAACGGGTCTATCAAGGGGCATGTTCGTGCTGCCGAACGCATCGAGCTCCAGCCCAAAGCTGAAATTAACGGAGATGTGTATTACAAGGTGATTGAAATGGCCCTGGGTGCCGTGATTAATGGTAATCTGGTGCGTGAAGCCGTGGAGGTTAGCCGTGAGATCAAGGGTACTGTTACCCGGCTGAAAACCGCGGCTGAAGGCGATTCGAACGCCGAAGACTAGGATTGTTGACCTATAGGGTCAGGAATAGGATAATGTGTTTATTGCAAGATATTTTTGTGGAGGTTGAACATGAGTGCTGCCATGCCTGAAATGCCGTCACCCTTGTTATTCACCGACAACGCGGCAAAAAAGGTGAAGGAATTGATCGAAGAGGAAAAGAATCCTGCTTTGATGCTGCGGGTGTTTGTCTCCGGTGGCGGATGCTCCGGCTTCCAGTACGGCTTCACGTTCGAAGAGAGCGCCAACGAGGACGACACGCGCGTGGAAAAAGCCGGCGTGACCTTGCTGGTCGATCCGCTGAGCTTTCAGTACTTGGTGGGGGCTGAGATCGATTATCAGGAAGGTGTCGAGGGCGCCCAATTTGTAATAAAAAACCCACAAGCCAAAACCACCTGCGGTTGCGGCTCATCCTTCAGCGCCTGACGGCGTCGAGTCAAGTTTCAAGCTACAAGTTACGAGGGGGGCGCAAGCCCCCCTTTGCTTTTCCTCGTATTTAAGGCTTGTATCTGGTTTTAAGCTTGATATATGCCACCCAGAATTACCGCCCGATGTGCCCCCGTGACGGAAGGCAGATTGCCGGGTTGTCCCTCGAGTGTTCGATGCGCCAGCCAGGCGAAGGCCACCGCTTCCACCCAATCAGGATGCAGCCCGAGCACTTCCGTCGTGGCGACCGGCATACCGGGAAAATATTCTGCCAGTGCTTTCAGCAATTGACGGTTATGCGCCCCGCCGCCGCAGACATACATTTCCTGCGTCTGCGGCAGGAACCGGCGAACGGCCTCGGCGATAGTCAGCGCGGTCAGCTGCAGGAGTGTGGCCTGCACGTCGACAGCGGGTGGTGCCGAAGGAAGCCTTGTCAGGTGATGGTTGATCCATCCCAGATTGAAATGCTCGCGTCCGGTGCTCTTGGGTGGCGAAATTTCGAAGTACGGGTCGGTCAGCAGTTGCTGCAGCAGTTGTTTTGAGGCATGTCCGGAGGCGGCCCATTGTCCGGCTTCATCGAGATCGCTGGCGCTATGATGACCGATCCATTGATCGAGGAGGGTGTTGCCGGGACCGGTGTCGAAACCACTCACCGGCTCTGACGGGGTGGCGGGCAGATAAGTCACGTTGGCGATCCCGCCGATATTGACAATAACGCGATTACGCTTGGGCGACTGAAACATCCGCTGATGAAACGCCGGCACCAGCGGTGCTCCCTGGCCGCTGGCGGCGATATCACGCGCGCGAAAATCCCCCACGGTGGTGATGCCGGTACGCTCGGCGATCACGGAAGGGTTGCCAATCTGTACCGTGAAAGGATGTTCCGCGCGCGGGCGGTGCCGCAGAGTTTGACCATGGCTACCGATGGCGCGAATGATTTGTCTCTCAACCCCCGCCTGCCGGATCACGGCATTGGCGGCCTCGGCAAATAGCTCGCCGAGTGCCATGTCCAGCTCTCCGAGGCGTTCGATTTCATTGGCCCCCGCCTGCATCAACGCCTGGATCTCGCCGCGGGTCGCGGGCGGCATGGGGTGGGAATAGGAGGCAAGGAGAACCGGTCGGTCGTTACCGGATACCGAGACCAGGACGGCATCGACGGCGTCCACGCTGGTTCCCGACATCAGCCCGATGTAGTGCATGACCTCAAGTTTCGGGCAGCCCGGGGGAAGTTACAAGGGGTTCAGGCTAGCGGACGGCCGCGATCTGAGTGCCGTGGCTGATGAAGTCCAGTCGGCCGGTCCAGGTGTTCGCCATCCGCATGAAGTCATCACGGTGTTCCCGCGCGATCGGATTGGATCCCGGGAAACGAAAGGTCAGCGGGTTACGATGAGCGCCGTTCACCTGGAACTCGTAGTGCAAGTGCGGGCCGCTGGCGAGACCCGTGGCGCCCACGTAGCCAATGGTCTGGCTCTGATCCACGAAACTGCCGACGTGCAGGTTGCTGAGGTAGCGTGACAGGTGCGCGTAAACTGTGCTGTAGGCGGCGTTGTGTCGGATGACGATGCGTTTGCCGTAACCGCCGTTCCAGCCTATCGATAGCACCCGTCCGGCCGCGGTCGCGCGCACCGGTGTTCCCGTGGGGGCGCCGTAATCCACGCCCTTGTGTGCCCGCCATTTTTTCAGGATGGGATGAAAACGACCGCTGGTGAAGCGCGAGGTGATACGGCTGAATTCCACCGGAGTACGGAGAAACGGCCGACGGACGCTCATGCCATGGGGGGTGTAATACGTGGTATAGCCGTTGGCATCACGGTAGGCGATGGCGCGGAACACATGTCCCTGATTGATGAATTCGGCGGCCAGAATCGGTCCGTCGGAAATTTTCTGACCCTGCCAATATTTTTCTTCGTGGATGACGGCAAAACTGTCTCCGCGACGCAGGTCGAGCGCGAAGTCAATGTCCCAGCCGAAGATTTCCGCCAGTTTCATGATCAGTGAATCGGAAAGCCCCGCTTCCTGTCCGTCCTCGAACAGCGATGACTCGATGGTGCCGGTGACGTGGACGATACGTGACTCAAAGCTGCGTATTTCTTTCGTGAGCTCAAATCGGTCCTGGTGGCGGACGAGATGAAATGCCTCACCGGGGTCGGTGGCATACACAAGCTCCTGCCAGGGTTGCCCGCTTTCGACGCGCAAGCGCAGCGTCTGCCCCGGGCGCAGCTGGCGGAATACACGGGCCTCGGGATTGGACTGAATTACCCGGGCGATTTCATTGCTGTCATGACCTTCCCGTTCCAGAATGTCCGACAGGGTATCGCCCTTGCGGATCGTGATCTCGACCCAGGCATCTCGATCGGACGGCTTGGCCGTTGATTTCTCGGCGGAAGCAAGCGAGGCTTGGCTTTCGGTATTCGCCCCTCCCGGGAAAATCGTATCACCCACTTGAACCGTTTGTGGTGGCGCCGAAGGAACCAGAGTGGTTGTCGGCAGCGTATCAATATTGCGCGGCAGGATGGCGGCAATGGTTACCGAAGTGAGAAAAATCACCAGCCCGAGCAGCCACACGCCACGTCTCGGGAAGTGCCGGGAGCGCAGCGAACCGAGATGACGAGACAGCGCCGTGATGTGTCGACGTCTTCCTTTAGGCAAGGGGGATTTATCCTGATTGACGCTAATGCGGTACCTTATCAGGTTAGACTATCGGCCGCCCGGCGGGAACCCGGTTGGGTGACAACATGCCATGCTGAGGCGGCTATGGTACGCTTCGCGGCACCCTGAATCAGCTGAAGTTTTCGGATTCTTTTCATGAAAGACGCTACTGAAGCGCTGCGCCTGATCAAGCGCGGAACCGAAGAGATCCTTATTGAATCGGAGCTCACCGAGCGCCTCCAGTCCGGCCGACGTTTGCGTGTGAAGGCGGGGTTCGATCCGACCGCGCCCGACCTGCATCTGGGGCACACGGTCCTGATCAACAAGCTGCGCCAGTTTCAGGACCTCGGCCACGAAGTCCTGTTTCTGATCGGCGATTTCACCGGCATGATCGGCGATCCGACCGGCAAGAACACTACGCGTCCGCCGCTCTCACGTGACGAGGTGATCGAGAATGCGCGCACCTACGAAACCCAGATTTACAAGATCCTCGATCCTGAAAAAACTTTAGTGATGTTCAATTCGAGCTGGATGGGTGAGATGCGCGCCGCCGACCTGATCCAGCTGGCGGCCACGCACACGGTGGCGCGCATGCTTGAGCGCGATGACTTTAGTAAGCGCTACAAGTCCGGACAGCCGATCGCGATACACGAATTTCTTTATCCGCTGATCCAAGGCTACGATTCGGTGGCGATGCGCGCGGATATCGAGCTGGGCGGCACCGATCAGAAGTTCAATATGCTCGTTGGGCGTGAATTACAAAAGCATCACGGTCTGCGCCCTCAGGTTGTTATCACCTTGCCATTACTCGAAGGCACCGATGGGGTGAACAAGATGTCAAAGTCGCTGGGTAATTATATCGGGATTAACGATGACCCCAAGGAAATGTTCGGCAAGGCGATGTCTATTTCCGATGAATTGATGTGGCGTTATTTTGAATTATTGTCATTCAATCGATCGTTGGATGAAATAAAAAAAATGCGTGAGCGTGCGGCCAAAGGCGAGGAGAATCCAAAAAATTTTAAAGCAGAACTGGCACAGGAACTGATTACTCGCTTTCATGGAGCGGCAGCCGCTGCGGCTGCCCTCAGCGATTGGGATATCCGCTTTCGCCGGCGCGATATCCCTGAAGACTTGCCGGAGGTCGAGTTGACCGCGGGCGGCTCTGGGTTGCGCTTGCCGCAAGTATTAAAGCAAGCGGGTCTGACGGCCAGTACTTCCGAGGCCTTGCGCCTGATCAAACAGGGCGGAGTGCGGATTGACGGGGAGAAAGTCGAGGATCCCGCGCGGGAAATCCCCATGGGGGCTTCCCACGTTTTCCAGATCGGCAAGCGGAAATTCATGCGCATCCGCATTGGTTGAGGACAAATAAATCGATGGAAAAACGCAAACATAGAAGAAGCAGTATTCGGCTGGATGTTGAGCTTGTTTATCCCGCGGGCGAAAAAAATAGGACCAAAACACGCGATCTGAGCATTGAGGGGCTATTTGTTGAAGCGATGGGCGATCAGTCACCGGAGCTGGGCGCGCTTGTGACGATTACCTTCTTGTCCATTCCCCGTCAAAGCGGAACTTATTCCATCAAGGCCAGGGTCCAGCGCCTGACGGATAACGGAATAGCCATGACATTCATCGATTTTGGCCTGGATGATCTCCGATTTATCGAGACATTGTTGTCCAGTCCTTCCTGACTATTTGAGCGCCATGGTTTGGCGCCTTAAATCAGGCTGTTTTTACCGTGCATAACGGCTTTCCTTGGCCTCGCCGATCTATCTGAAAAAGTCTGAAATCAAGCGTTGACGCGGGAGGCTGGGCGCGTATAATGCGCCTCCCTTAGGGCCGATACAGCCGTATCGGCCTTTGCTCTTTAAAAATTCGAGATCAAGTAATTTGTGTGGGCGCTCTTGTCGAGCCTGGTCATCCAATGAAGGGCGACTGACATGCCTGCCTTAAAAAGCGGCGCATTCAGTCACTTGAAGTTTTAGTTCCTTAAATGGAACAACGAAGTTTATTTGGAGAGTTTGATCCTGGCTCAGATTGAACGCTGGCGGCATGCCTAACACATGCAAGTCGCACGCGAAAGGGGGCAACCCTGAGTAGAGTGGCGGACGGGTGAGTAACGCGTAGGAATATACCTGGTAGTGGGGGACAACCCGGTGAAAACCGGGCTAATACCGCATACGATCCACGGATGAAAGCAGGGGACCGCAAGGCCTTGCGCTATCAGATTAGCCTGCGTCGGATTAGCTAGTTGGTGAGGTAACGGCTCACCAAGGCGACGATCCGTAGCTGGTTTGAGAGAACGACCAGCCACACCGGAACTGAGACACGGTCCGGACTCCTACGGGAGGCAGCAGTGGGGAATATTGGACAATGGGGGCAACCCTGATCCAGCAATGCCGCGTG